>JBBQXC010000080.1:0-20898 GCA_038210005.1 Gemmatimonadales bacterium | reverse complement strand
CGGATACGGCATCACATCGAACGCATACATCGGCATCGTGTTCGGACGCAGGGCGCTCACCACCTGCACCGGTGCGTTCAGCGACGAGGCGAGCAGGCGCGCCAACGGGAACGCGGCATCGGAGGCCGGTGACGTGTCGGTGGCGACCAGAATCGGACCTGATGGGGTGACCGTCGGTTCGAAGCTGTTCAGCAGATCGGTCGCACTGCGAATGTTCGGCGCTGGGTTCGGCATGGTCGGATCCGGCAGGAGAAGTTGAAGAGACGTGCGGCGTGACGCGGCTATGCGTTGACGATCGCGCTAGGCACTTCGTGGGACAGCGCCGCCGCTTCGACCATGATGTGATTCTCAACGCGGCGCACGCCGTCGACGAAACGCACGGCGCACTCCGCGGCGGCGCGTTCGTAGTAGTACGGCGTGCGTCCGTCCAGCACGACCGTGCCATCGGTCACCGTCGCCACCACGCAACCCTTCGGCACATTGGGCGCATCGCGCAGCGCACGCGCGCAGGCAGCGAGCAACTCGTTGTCCTCGCGCAGCGTCGGTCGCCGATCGGCGAGCGCAGGTATGTCCGCCTCGACGCCGTTGTCGAAAACGGTGTGCGCCACTGGCTGCGGTGGTGACAGGGGCGGAAAGGGGGACGCACCGACCTGTTGAGGTGAGGTAGACATCGTGTACTCCGTCAGGACTTCCAGTGAATGCAACGGTGAACGCAGAACTTCGGGTCGCTTCCTCGGCTCGCCTGTCAATCGCCTCGCCTACAGCCTGTCGGGCGAAGGCCCCACAACGCGCCGGTCGCTACTCTGGCTCTCGGAGCAGCAGATCGTGTTCGAGGGCAATGCGGACGTAATCACTGCGGTGGTGCACGCCGAGCTTCTCGTGAATGCGATGGCGATACGTATCCACCGTTTTCACCGTGATACCCAACTGTACGGCAACCTCCGGACCACTGAAGCCGCGCGCGATGCGCTCGAGCACGGTGCGCTCCCGCGCACTCAGCACATCGAGCTGCGAACCGACTGCCGCCACCGCCGCCGGCTGCGAGGGCGTGCGCAGCCCGGTGGCCAGCGCTTTCGCGGTCGTTGGCAGCACGTAGCTCATGCCGTCGGCCACCATCTCGATGGCTTCGATGAGTTCCGCGCCCGATGCGCTCCACGGCAGATAGCCGAAGGCGCCGGCACGAAACGCGTCCAGCACAGTCTCAGGGCGTTGCTCGCCATTCAGCACGATCACGTGCGGTCCGAGCGGCAGCGTCGAGAGCGCGGTGATCTGTCGAAGGACGACGGCGTCATCTGGCTCTGCTGACAACAGGACCACCTGCGCTGCTCGATGCTTCGCGTAGTCGATGCATTGCTCGAGTGCACACGAGTCACCGACCAGATGAATTCGTGGATCGCGGGCAAGCAACGCCGTCAGCGCCTGTCGCAGGAGCTGATGACGATCGAGGACGGCCACACGAATCGGTTCGCCGGTGAACCGAGCCCCGCGTCGTCGCGTCGAATCACTCAGCAGCGCGGCGGCGAGTGCGTCGGGTGATTCCACCGGAACGACGCCCGTCGTACGTGGTCGCTGAGAGACGTTGAGTACCCGGGTTCGCATGTCCACCTCCTCTCAGCAATTCTGCGGCCACTGGCGCCAAGGCGATATCGGGGTATCCCCATTTCTGCTGTCGGGAAAAACCTGTCACCGCAGTAGCGGCGAACGGCGAACGGCAACGGCGAAAGCCGCTGAACGCATAGATTGCCGATCGTGACGACCCCTGCATCGACGCTGCTGCGTCAGCTGTTCCCATCGTGGGAATTCTTCGACGTGGCACGATTGCCACCCACGCTCCAGCTTCGGCGGTTCTCGACGCAGGGTGAGCCTGGGGTCTGGCTCGGGGCCGTGCACCCGTCGCCACGGCGTTGGTGGCATCTGTTCTTCAATCCGGCCGGTACGCGAACGCTGGCCGCGCAAACGCTCGTTGAACGGTGGTACACCGAGCTGGTCGAACTGGGAGAAGATGCGCCGGAGAGCCGCGAGTCGCTGACGCTGGTTATAGCACTGGCCGAGCACTGTTTGGCCGAGGCGGACACAGCCGTTGGCGATGGATGGCAGCTCCGGCTCGTCGTTTTCGATGAGGCTGAGCGCACCACCGATGTCGTGTACGAAAGCGATCGTATCGCCCTCGAGTACGCGCCGGTGGCGCGGTGAGCGAACTCCCGGCTCTGCTGACCGCCACCATTGCGTGGATGTGCCGCGTGGCAGCGTTGGCGGCAGCAGTCAACGCACTCGAACTCCTGGTCCTGCGGAACGCGCTGTCTGACCGCGGCATCTGGCGGGCACCACTGCTGACCTCGTCGTGGGGCGTCTGGCGCGTTCTACTCGGTGCGCACGCGTTCACCGTTGTACTCGTGGCGCAGCTGGCGTTCGCCGTCAGCATGGCCGCCGCGCCGGGCACGGCGCTCGGGTGCATCGCGGCGGCTGCACTGGCGTTCACCTCGTGGCTCTCGGCGCTGCGCTTTCGTGGCAACGTGAACGGCGGAAGCGATGCCATGCTGTTCACCGTGCTCGGCGGGCTCGCGGTCGCACAACTGCCCAACGTGGCGAACGTCGTACACGAGGCCGGCGTGCTCTACGTGGCTGCGCAGCTCACCCTGTCGTATGTGCGCGCGGGGATCATAAAAGCGAAAGAGCGCAGCTGGTGGACCGGGCACGCCCTCGCGGCGTTTCTCGTATTGCCGGCATACGGCGTACCGGCGTGGGTGCCACGGCGCCTTCCGCATGACCGCATACCTCTGCGCATCGTGTCGGCCGGCGTGATCGGCTTCGAGTGTCTGGCGCCTGTCGCATGGCTCGATCCCATCGTCTGCATCGTGGTGATCGCGGTGGCGCTCGCGTTCCATACCGCCACGGCCGCCCTTTTCGGACTCAACCGGTTTCTGCTCGCCTGGAGCGCAGCACTGCCGTCGCTATGGTACGCTGTGCATCGCGTGGGCTAGGGCGCGGCGCAGTGCGTTACGCGAGCCACTCCTTCCACAGCTTTTCGTTCACGCCCACACACAGCTTGTTCTGCAAGCGCACGAGCGGCTGCTTCAGAATGAACGGCTCGTCGGCGAGAATGCTGAGCCAGCGCTCCTCGCCATACAGCGCCTGACGCAATCCGAGATCGAGGAAGCGCTTCGATTCCCGATCGATGATCGCGTCCACGCCGAACTTCTGCGTGAACCGCTTGAGCTCACCGATCGACGCCGGCCGTTCGGCCAGGTCGCAGAAGTGCACCTTGATGCGACGCTCCTGAAAGAAGCGCTGCGCCTTGCGTGTGTCGGCACTTTTCTTTGTGCCGAAGATCTGGACCATGTCCACGGTTGCCATCGTGTGATTTCCGAGGGGAAGCTGTTGGGGGGTCAACGAGTGGACGACGAGCGGAAGCGGTGCTGACGAACATACCGGAGCGGTACTTCCGCTCGACGCACACACGGTCGCCCCCATCAGCTTCCGGTGAGAAATCACACGGTCGCCCCCGTGGCCATCACATATTGGCTTCCGCGTATTCGCGCTTCTCGTCGTCGAACGCGCCTTCGCTGCGTGACACCACGAGCGTGGCCACGCCGTTGCCGATCAGGTTCGTGATCGCCCGCGCTTCGGACATGAAGCGGTCCACGCCGAGCAGCAGCGCGACGCCTTCCACCGGCACGGTGCGCGTGGCGGCCAAGGTGCTCGCCAGCACGATGAACCCGGAGCCGGTCACACCCGCGGCGCCCTTGCTGGTGAGCATGAGAATACCGAGCAGCCCGAGCTGCTGCGAAATACTGAGGTCCACCTTGTAGACCTGCGCGATGAAGATCGTCGCCATCGACAGATAGATGCTCGTGCCGTCGAGGTTGAACGAGTAGCCGGTGGGAATCACCAGCCCGACCACGGGCTTCGCGCATCCGTACTGTTCGAGTTTGACGAGCATGCGCGGCAAGGCCGCTTCGGAGCTCGATGTCCCGAGCACCAGGAGGATCTCTTCCCTGATGAAGCGCAGGAACTTCCAGATGCGGAAGCCGTACGCGCGGCAGATCAAACCGAGCACCACGAACACGAACACGGCCATCGTGAGATAGACGTCGAGCATCAGCCGCGCGAGCGGCACGAGCGTCTTGAGTCCGAACGCACCGACCGTGTACGCCATCGCACCGAACGCGCCGATCGGTGCGAGCACCATCACCATCGCCACGATCCTGAAGAACACCGCCTGAAAGCGTACCAGCAAATCAGCGATGTCGCGTCCGGCATCACCCACCGCGGTGAGTGCGACACCAAAGAGCACGGAGAAGAACACGACCGGCAGCAACTCACCGCTCGCGAACGCCGCGACGATGTTGCTGGGCACGATGTGCAGCAAGAACTCGAGCGTGCTCTGTTGCGCACCGGCCGTCGTGTACTTGCTCACGTCGCCGAGCTTGATGGTCGAGATGTCCAGCCCAGCGCCGGGCTTCGTCACGTTCACGATGATCAGCCCGATCGCCAGTGCGAGTGTGGACACCAGCTCGAAATACAGCAGCGCCTTGCCGCCCACGCGTCCGAGCTTGCGCAGGTCCGCCATACTCGCGATGCCATGCACAATGGTGAGGAAGATGATCGGCGTGATCACCATCTTCACGAGATTGATGAACGTGTCGCCAAGGGGCTTGAGCGACTTGGCGGTGTCCGGGGCGACGACGCCCAGCAGAATGCCGAGCGAGACCGCGACGAGCACCTGAAACGTCAGGTTCCTGAGGAGGCGCGAGATCACGTGGGGGGGTGACAGGGGAAGGAACCTTGCCGAACACTCTACATATTGTCTCCATGACCGCGACACCGCGCCCCTATCGGCCAGCTTGGTGGCTTCCGGATCCGCACAGCGCCACGCTGTGGGGGCGGATCGGCCGTCGCGAGCCCGCGCTCGCGGTGCGCGTCGAACGCCGAGACACCCCAGATGGCGACTTCGTGGAGATCGCACGGCTGGAGAGCATCGAAGGCGCAGCGGCTCCGCGGCTCCTGCTCTTTCACGGGCTCGAAGGGGGCATGCACTCCCACTATGCCCGCGCGATGTTCCGGGAAGCCGGTCAACGGGGATGGGCGGCCGATCTGCTCCTGTTCCGGACCTGCGGTACCGAGCCGAATCGGCTCCCCCGAAGCTACCACAGCGGCGAGACCACCGACCCGCTCTGGATCGTGGAGCAGCTGTCCCGCGAATTCCCCGACGCGCCCCTCGGCCTGATGGGCGTGTCGCTGGGCGGGAATGTGCTGTGCAAGCTGCTGGGCGAGTACGGCGACGTGTTGCCCGATCAAGTCGTCGCTGCCGTCGGCATGTCGGTCCCCTTCGATCTTGCCCGGGCCTCGCGGCATATCGGTCGGGGATTCGGCGCCGTGTACGAGAAGTTTTTTCTCAAGTCGCTGATCCCGAAGGCGCTGACCAAGATCGACCAGCACCCCGAGCTGGCGCCGCTGCGTCGTGTCACGGGCGCCCGGACGCTCTGGGAGTTCGACGACGCCTTCACGGCGCCACTGCACGGCTTTCGCGATGCCGCCGACTACTACGCCCGCGCCAGCTCATTGCCGTATCTGGCACGGATTCAGCTTCCCACGCTGCTGTTGAGCGCGGTCGACGACCCGTTTCTCCCGTCGGATGTGCTGGATGCGGTGCGACACGCGGTCTGTGAGAACGATCACGTCGAGGTCGAGTTCCCGGCCCGCGGGGGGCATGTGGGCTTCACCGCGGGATTGCGCCCATGGAATCCGTGGTACTATGGCGAGTGGCGGGCCGCCGAGTTCCTCGCCGCCCGGATGCATCGGTTCGTCCGCGCGCCTCGCTAGATTCCAATGATCGAGCGATCCGTGCCGTACACCGCTGAGGTCATCTGATGCCGGGACGATGGAGCTGGACCGACGCGGCCATCTTCATCGCCGTCATCCTGTCGATGCGCGTCGCGATCTTCTGGCTCGCCACCAAGGCATTCGTGATGATGATCCCCGACGGGGACGTCTGCCCGATCTGCGACAGCGAGACGCTGGCCGTCGAGCGCGCGGGCTGGTGGCGTGTGCTGGGCGAGCGCTTTCGCCGCAGCTGGTGCCTCGGATGTGGCTGGGAAGGAGTGCTCCGGCGCAGCGACGTGTGGCTCTCAGCCGAACGGCACCGGAGACTGGTGAATCAGACCGAGGCGTCCATGGCGAAGAGCCGGAGCCACTCAGGCCAGTTGCCGCTCAATTCGAAGAAGTCGTCGTAATACACGAGCCCAGCCTCTTCGAGGCGTTCAATGAGTTCGCTGAGCGTGTCTTCGCCGACCAGCGGTCCGATCGCGATCAGCGACCCCTCGATCCGGAATTCATCGGGCGTCAGCCCCAGCGCTTCATCGACCTGCGCACGGGTCATCTCGACGCGTTCGAACGCCGACTTCCGAATGAGGAGGGTGGGCGCGGTGTTCGGGAGGATCAGCGGCATCGGCGTTCGTGGTCGGCAGACGTGGTCGGCAGGTGAGCATGGTGCGACGTGTGTGGGATATAGCAGCGCGACCGGGTGCGAGGGAACTGGCCGACGGCGCGTGGGGGTTCAGGGTGTCGTCGTTGGGCCGCGACATGGAAGCGGCCATCTTCGGTGAGGCAACACCGCGGGCCGTTGGGCCAAGATTCACCGACACGTCAGTTCCGCTGCGTGCTCTGCGCCTCCGCGTCCTCTGCGTGAGCAGTTCAGCAGACGGTCCGTCGACGAGTGATCCGTCCAGCGGCAGCGCACTGGCCGCGATGCTCGGGGAGATCGAGAACTGATCACGCAGAGGAAAAGAGAGCGCAGAGGCGCAGAGGTCTCTGACCGCTCGGTGAGGCTGTTTTGGTCGAGCCTGTCCCATACGAAACCCCGAAGCGCCTAACTTAGAGCGTCATGACTGCGCCCTCGCCCTCACGTTCCGACCGATTGCATTCGTCAGCCGCCACCGCCATGGAGGCGTGGTTCGATGTTGTCGTCATCGGGGCCGGACACGCTGGTACCGAGGCGGCCGTCGCCGCGGCGCGTTCGGGTGCCTCGGTGGCGTTGATCACCGGTGCCCTCGAGCAAATCGGACAGCTCTCGTGTAACCCGGCCATCGGTGGCATTGCCAAGGGCACGGTGGTGCGCGAGGTCGATGCGTTGGGCGGCATCATGGCGCGCGCTACCGACCTGGCATCCGTGCAGTTCCGGATGCTCAATCGCGGCAAGGGTCCCGCGGTGTGGGCGCCGCGCGCACAATGTGATCGCGGGCTCTATCGGCGCGCGGTGCGTCGGCTGCTCGAAGCGCAGCCCAATCTGGTCACGATTCAGGGTATGGTGGCGCGTCTGCTGTTCGACGCGCGTGGCACACGCGTGTCCGGCGTGGAGACCATAGAAGGCCGGCGCTTTGGCGCGCGCGCCGTGGTGCTCACCACCGGCACCTTCGGACGCGGCACGATGCACATCGGCACGGGCACGCAGATCAGCGGCGGTCGTGCCGGCGAAGCGTCTTCCGTACTACTCGGCGAACAGCTCGATGCCCTCGGCCTCACCACGGAGCGATTCAAAACGGGTACGCCGCCGCGTATCGATGGACGCAGTGTGCGGACCGCCGATCTCGAACTGCAGCACAGCGAGATCGAACAATTCGATTATTCGTGGTCGCATTTCTGGAGCACGCCACGCGCGCAACTCGTGGATGGTGTTCGGCACACGCGTCATCCGGTGCAGATGCCGTGCTGGCTCACGATGCTCGACGAAGCGGGCACGTCGATCATCGCCGATCATCTTGCCGAATCGGCGATGTACGGCGGTGCGATCGCCTCTCGCGGTCCGCGCTACTGCCCGAGTGTCGAAGACAAGGTCGTCAAGTTTCCCGACAAGGCGCAGCATCAACTCTTTCTCGAGCCGGAAGGACACGACACGAGTGAGCTGTACGTGAACGGCCTCTCCACGTCGTTGCCGGCACCGGTGCAGCTCGCGATCTTGCGCAGTGTGCGCGGTCTCGAAGACGTGCGTATGACGCGCGCCGGGTACGCGATCGAGTACGACTACTATCCGCCCACGCAGCTCTCGTCGACGCTCGCCTCGCGCGCCGTACACGGTCTGTATTTCGCGGGGCAGGTGAACGGCACCACGGGCTACGAGGAAGCGGCGGGTCAGGGCGTGATCGCCGGGTTGAATGCGGCGCGCTGGGTCCAGGAACGCGAGCCGGTGATCCTCGGTCGCGAGACGAGTTACATCGGTGTGCTCATCGACGATCTGGTCACGCGCGGTGTCGACGAACCGTATCGCTTGTTCACGTCGCGCAGCGAATTCCGTCTCACGGTTCGGCAGGATAACGCGCTCGCGCGGTTGGGGGAAATCGCTGATGGCATGGGATTGTTGGCACCATCCGAACAGGCACAGCTGGCGGCGCGACTTGGCGCCGTGCGTGAAGCGTATGTGCTTGCCGAACGCACCAGCATGACGCCCACCGTGGCAGACCCGCTGTTGCTGTCCGTCGGATCGGCGCCGTTGGCGCACGCGGTGCGCGCGATCGAGCTCACGCGTCGTCAGGATGTGTCGTTGCAAGCGCTCTTCGCCGCCGCCGGCGTGGGTGACACGCTGTCGGTAGACGCGGTGGTCGGCGCCGAACTGGAGATCAAGTACGAGCGCTACTTCGAGAAGGAGCGCAATCGCGCAAACCGGCTCAAGGCACAGGGGTCGGTATCGTTGCACGAGTCGCTGGACTACGAGGCGATGCTGACGATCTCGATCGAAGCACGCCAGAAGCTCACGCGCATCCGCCCGTCCACGCTGGCCCAAGCAGGTCAGATCCCCGGCATCAGCCCGGCCGATCTGCAGAACCTGATGATGGAACTCCACCGCAAGCCTGCGGGCGAGTCGCGGCAGAAGTAGGAGTTCGGCGCGCTCCCATCCGTCGGCGCGATGCTTTTCTCCATCGTGTGTGGTTTGCTGTTCTTCGCGTTGCTTCGGGTGCTTTGCGCGAACCAGGTGCCTGTCCGAACGCTCCGACGCCGCCGACAGCACCGCGGTTCGCGCGAAGGGCGCGACGTTCGCGAAGGCACGCGAAGAACAGCAAGAACGGGTTTGGGGATTCGGCGCCACCCCATCCGTCGGCGCGATGCTTTTCTCCATCATGTGTGGTCTGTGCTGTTCTTCGCGCTGCTTCGCGTGCTTCGCGTGAACCAGGTGCCTGTCCGAACGCGCCGACGCCGCCGACAGCACCGCGGTTCACGCGAAGGGCGCGACGGCACGCGAAGAGCGTCGTCTCGTGTGTGCAGGATTCTTGCATCGGTTCGTCTCCGAAGCGAAGGAGGCGCATCGAACGGATTCTCAGGCGCAAACTCCGTGTTCTGTAAGCCCTCCTGCGCACCAGTTGTGCCAAAAAGTCATATATAGTGCCAACATGGCGCGCATATGGCGTCATGGTGTTGTTATAATGCCGCGTGTTTCCACGAAAACGCAAAACATCGTTCGCGATCAAACTGTCACGAAAATCGATCCAACGCATCGATTCGGTGTATCGCCGATCGCTACTTAACGCCGCACTCTAGAGACGAGGAGTTTCACCATGCCCAATCGTGTGTCGAACCGGGCCCTTCGCCCGCTAACTGCCGCCGCCCTCATGCTCGGCGCGCTCGCCGCACCAGCGCTCGCCACGCAGGCCGCCGCGCAAATGTCCATGCCGCAGCCGCCGCCACAGATCGTGGTGTCCGGGCGTGGTGAAGTGCAGGTCGCTCCAGACCGCGCGCAGGTGCAGGTCGGCATGGAAACCCAAGCCAAAACCGCTGTCCTCGCCTCACAGGAGAACAACAAGAAACAGGCGGCGATCCTCGCCGCTATCCGAGCACTCGGCGTTCCCGCCGCCCAGATCCAGACGCTCAACTACAGCGTCATGCCCATCCAGCGGTACGATGAGAAGATCAAGCGCGTCGTCATCGATGGATATCAGGTCAGCAATATTGTCCAGGTCGTCACCGACAAGATCGAACAGGCCGGACCCATCATCGATGCCGCCCTCACCAACGGCGGCAACCGCGTGGCTGGGCTCGACTTTCTCGTAAAAGACCGGGAAAAGGCACAGGAAATGGCGCTGACCAAAGCCGTGGAGAGCGCCCGCCGTCAGGCGGAAGTCGCTGCCAAGGCCGCTGGCGGACAGGTGGCTGAACTGCTCGAGCTCAACATCAACGAGTACGAGCGGCCGCAGCCGCGTGCCATGATGGCCATGGCGAAGATGGAGATGGCCGACGCGTCCACCCCAACGCCAGTCAGCGAAGGCATGACCACCATCGCGGTGAACGTGACCACGCGCTGGCGCTTCACGAAGTAGCTGGCCGCTTCGCCGTCGTGCCTTGAGTCAACACAAGGGGGAGGCCTGACTGTCAGACCTCCCCCTTTTCTCTCGCCGTCGAATCGACGCGCCACCATTCTGGGAAACTGTTCCACGTGAAACGGCGTGATCTCGCCCCTGTGAGCGTCACACGGGGCTCACGATTGTGCTGACCATGCCGATTCACACAATGGCCGCTGAAACGAAGCCCGCGAGTTTCACGTGAAACGCAGCAGGCATGACAGAAAGGGCGGGAAAGAGCCGAAACCACCGAAATGATACGCGAAACCGCCGGATTGGTCTGCTCACACGATAGTCCCGAGCCAGAGCGGCACCTATACTACCGCTCCCCGCGCACCCTCCTCGCAGACAACTCTTGGCACGCATCCTCGCTATCGCCAATCAGAAAGGTGGAGTCGGTAAGACCACCACCGCCGTGAATCTCGCCGCCTCGCTCGCCGTCGCTGAACAGCGCACGCTGCTCATCGATGCCGATCCGCAGGGCAATGCCACCAGCGGCTGCGGTATCTCGCGCGACGACTTCACGGTGGACTGCTACGACGTTCTGATGGGCGGCGCCTCCGTCGATCAGGCCCTCATCCGCAACGTCCAGTTCCGGCATCTCGATGTCCTCCCGACCACGCCCGAACTCTCCGGCGCTGAAGTCGAGCTCGTTGATGAGGAAGACCGCGGCACCCGCATGCGCGAGGCCCTCGCGCCCATCCGCGATCGCTACGACTTCATCCTGATCGATTGCCCCCCGTCGCTCGGGCTGATCACGCTGAACATGCTCGTGGCCGCCGACGCGATCCTCATTCCCCTTCAGTGCGAGTACTACGCCCTCGAGGGACTCTCGCAGCTACTCAGCACCGTCCAGCGCGTACAGGACTCGCTCAACCCGGAACTCGAAGTCGACAGCGTCCTCCTTACCATGTACGACGCCAGACTCAATCTCTCGAGACAGGTGGCCGCCGATGCCCGCGGACACTTCGGCGACAAAGTCTTCACTACCGTCATCCCACGAAACATCCGCTTGGCCGAAGCCCCAAGCTTCGGAAAGCCTATCGTGGTGTATGACGTGTCCTCCGTCGGCGCCCAAGCCTACATGGCCGTCGCCCGGGAACTCATTGACCGCACGGCCGCCGCATCGAAGTCGGGCGAAGGCGCGTAACTTTCTCTGCCTCAAGCACTTACGTAGCATTCTATGACGCCTGAACCCCCTCGCCGCCTCGGACGCGGGCTCGACGCTCTCCTCGCGCGTCGTGACGCCTCGAAAGACTCGCTGAAGACCCCCGCGACAGGGGCCAGACCGTCCGACGCCGACAGCTCGGCTTCCCCGAGCTCGACCGCAGCCCCAGAATCCGCGCGCGAAGAATCCCCGCTGCGCACCCTCAAGCTCTCGCAGATCCGCGCGAATCCGTACCAGCCGCGGCAGGAATTCCGGCCCGAAGAACTCGCCGATCTCGAGGCGAGTCTGCGCGTGAATGGCTTGCTTCAGCCGATCACCGTGCGCCCGGCCCCCAGCGGCACCGGATACGAACTGATCGCCGGCGAGCGCCGATTCCGCGCGGCCACTCGACTGGGCTGGACCGAGATTCCCGCCCTCGTCAAGCCGGTCGACGATAAAACGCTGCTCGTCCTGGCCATGATCGAAAACCTCCAGCGCGCCGACCTCGACCCCATCGAAGAGGCCGACGGCTACCAGCGACTCGCCGACGAATTCCAGCTCAATAATCAGGAAGTCGCCGACGTCATCGGAAAGGATCGCTCCACGGTCGCCAACGCCCTCCGACTGCGACAGCTCCCCGCCTCCGTGCGACGGATGCTGCAGGAGAAGCAGCTCACCGCCGGACACGCCCGCGCCCTCCTCCCCCTCGCCACCGAACGGGCCATCGTCGACATGGCCCGCGACGTCGTCGAAGGCGGGCTCTCCGTACGCGAGGTCGAGCGGCGCGTACAGGCAGGAAAGCCCAAGCCGCCAGCCGCCGGGAAAAAGCAGGCCGGCGCCGAACACACCGTCCCCGCCGGCGCCTCCGCTGCCACCGTTCGACAGATCGAAGAACGCCTCCGACGGAAACTCCAGACGGGCGTGTCCATTCAGCTATCAGCCAAAGACAAAGGCGAAGTCCGCATCGCGTTCTTCTCCAACGATGACCTCGAGCGCCTCCTCGACCTCCTTGGCGTTTCTCTCGATTAGCGAACACGCAGTATTCATGCATCACTAAAGCGCCGTCATCGGTCCATCAAGGCGCCTAAACATCCGAAAGGATACTTTTATGCTCAGCAATCTCGTCGCCCGCGTCGCTGTCGGCGCTCTGATCGGCCTGCTCGCCGCCTGCGGCGGGGAAAAAGCCGGTAGTGCCGCCGATTCCACCGGCGCCAAGAAGATGCGGGTGGCGCTCCTGACCCCGGGACCGATCTCGGACAAGTCGTGGAACGGGATCGCGCACGAAGGGCTGCTCGCCATTCGCGATTCGCTGGGCGCGGAAACATCGCATATCCAGACCAAGACGCCGGCCGAGTTCGATGAGAACTTCCGGCAGTATGGCGCGCAGGGCTACGACCTCGTGATCGGCAACGGCTTCGAATACCAGGAAGCCGCCACCCGCGTCGCGCCGAGCTATCCGAAAACGAACTACGCCATCACGTCTGGCCGTGTGACGGCGCCGAACGTGGCCGGTCTCGCGTTCGCGTTCGAAGAAGCGTCGTATCAGGCGGGAATGATCGCCGGCGCGATGACCAAGACGAATAAGATCGGACTTATCGCCGGTACCGAACTGCCGCCGGTGAAGACCAGCTTTCTGGCCTTCGAGCGCGGCGCCAAGTCGGTCAATCCGAAAGTCAGCGTGATCACGTCGTACATCGGGAACTGGGAAGACGTGAGCGCCGGCAAGGAGCAGGCGCTTGCCCAGATCGCGCAGGGGATCGACATCGTGTTTCAAAATGCCGATGCCGCCGGACTTGGCGTGTTTCAGGCCGCGCGCGAGAAGAAGATTCTCGCCTTCGGCACCAACGCCGATCAGAACAGCGTCGCCCCCGACGTGATCGTCGCGAGCGTCGTCATCGATTTGCCCAAGGCGTTTCTGCTGGTCGCGAGGGAGGTGCAGGCGGGCACGTTCACGGGGCGCGTGATCAACTTTGGCGTGAAGGACGATGTGGTGCGCCTGGTCATGAATCCGACTATGCGGGATCGCGTACCCGCGGCGGCGATAGCCGCCAGCGATTCCGTCGGCGCGATGCTCAAGGCCGGGACCTTCACCGGACTCGCCGATCTGCTGCAGGGCACGGACAGCGCGACGCCACTGCCGTCGGCGGCGAGGTAAGTCATGTCCACGCCAGCGGCGGATCGCATGCTCACGTCAGAAAGCGGCAACGGCAGCACCCTACCATCCGTCCCGCTGCGGGACATCGTGTCGGCGCTCGACACCGAACTGCGCACCAGCGAGATCCCCGATTACCCGGGTGCGGTGAACGGCCTGCAGGTGGCGAACCCCGGCGCGGTGCGTCGCGTCGCGGTGGCGGTCGATGCCTCGCGGGCGGCGATCGCCGAAGCGGTGATCTCCGGCGCCGACCTGCTGATCGTGCATCACGGTTTGTTCTGGAGTGGAGTGCAGCCGCTCGTTGGGGTGCCGTACGAGAAGTATCGATCGATGCTCTCCCACGGTCTGGCCGTGTATGCGTCGCATCTGCCGCTGGATCTGCACGCCGAGCATGGGAACAACGTGCGGTTGGCACAGGCGCTCGGGCTCACTCCGGATGGTGGCTTCGCGCGCTTCAAGTCGATCGACATCGGCGTGACCGGCACCGCCAACGAGCCCACCGACGAACTGGTGAATCGCGTGCAGGCCTTTTCGGCCCGCTATGGTGGCAGCGTGCGCACGTCGATTCCGGCGCCGGGACGACGCACGCATCGGTGGGCGATCTGCACCGGTGGTGGGGCGTCGTCGGAGACGCTGCGTGAAGCGCGCGACCGCGGCGTCGACACGCTGATCGTGGGTGAGGGACCGCATCATACGACGGTCGATGCGATAGAGCACGACCTGTGCGTGGTGTACGCCGGGCATTACGCCACGGAGACGCTTGGCGTTCAGGCACTCGGTGCCTTTCTCGAATCACGCTTCGGGCTGCCCTGGACATTCCTGCATCTCCCAACGGGATCGTGACCACCGCGCCGACGGGAGCAATGCTGCTCTCGCTCGACGGGATCACGCACGCGTTCGGCCGTGTACGCGCGCTGGACAGCGCGTCACTGCAGGTCCGTGCCGGCAGCGTACATGCGCTGCTGGGTGAGAATGGCGCGGGCAAGACGACCTTGATGCGCGTGGTGTTCGGGTTGTTGCGCGCTCAGCAGGGTGAAATGCAATGGCGCGGCTCGCCGATCACGGTGCGCTCGCCGTCGGAAGCACTCGCCCTCGGCATCGGGATGGTGCACCAGCATTTCACCTTGGTGCCGTCCATGACCGTGGCGGAGAACATCGCGCTCGGCGGACATGGCGGCTTCGATCCGCAACGCGCCGCCGCCCGCGTGCGCGACGTTGCCGGCACAGCGGGACTGGTGCTCGATCCACACGCACGTGTGCAGGATCTCCCCGTCGGTGCGCAACAGCGCTGCGAAATCGTGAAGGCCCTCGCGCGCGACGTGACGTTGCTCATTCTCGATGAGCCGACGGCGGTGCTGGCCCCTGCGGAAGCGGCCGAGTTGCTGCGCTGGATTCGCGGATACGCCGATGCCGGCAACGCGGTGGTGCTGATCACGCACAAGTTGCGCGATGCGCTCGCGGTGGCCGACGACATCACCGTGTTGCACCGCGGACGCACGGTGCTCACCACCGCGACACGCGACACCGATCAGGCGAGCGTGGCCGACGCGATGCTTGGTGGCGCGCGTGCACATATCCCCGGCGTTTCACTCGTCGATTCCGACGACGTTCTCGACAGCGAGAGCGCGGCGGAAGCGAGCGGCCGAGCCGATGCCGTATCCGGACCTCCGGTGCTCGCACTCAACGCGGTCACGGTGCGCGACGCCAACGGCGTGGATCGTGTGCGGTCGGCTACGCTGCAGGTGCGCGCCGGCGAGATCGTCGGCATCGGCGCCGTGGAAGGGGCGGGACAACATGAACTGCTACGCGTGCTGTCGGGACGTCTGTCGCCCACATCGGGTACCCGCACCATTCCCGGGAGTGTGGGGTTCGTGCCGGAGGACCGGCATCGTGATGCCCTGCTGCTGGATGCGCCGCTCTTCGAGAACACCGCGTTACAGGGAGCGGGTGCGCGCCGTGGCGTGATCGACTGGAACAGCTTCCGCGCTCGTACGACGGCCTTGCTGCAGCGGTTCGATGTGCGCGCTGCCGGTGCCGACGCGCGCGCACGAACACTTTCCGGCGGCAACCAACAGAAGCTGGTATTGGGACGTGAACTCGAGGCGGCGCGCGAGGCGCTGGTGGTCGAGAATCCATCGCGCGGGCTCGACTTCGTCGCCACCGATGCGGTCCATCAGGCGCTGCGCGCGGCGCGCGACGCCGGGATGGCGGTGGTGGTGTACAGCAGCGATCTCGATGAAGTCGTACTGTTGGCCGATCGTGTTTTCGCCATGCACGACGGCACCCTCATCGAGAGCGTGAATAATCGGGACATGCTTGGACGCGCCATGCTGAGCGGCAACGTCGGCATCACGTCTGCGGAAAACGCATGACCGCGTTGCGTACATCCGTGCATACATCGTTGCAGGCGTTCGCCGCCACGACGGCGCGAGTGCTGGTGATGCTTGCCATGGCGATCGCGATGCTGGCCGTACTGTTGATTGCCACCGGCCACGACGTCGTGCCCGCCTTGTCGGCGATGGTGCGTGGCGCCTTCGGGTCGTACTACGCGATCACCTCGGCCACGATCGTTCGCATGGTGCCGTTGGCGCTGGCAGGGCTTGCTGTATCGGTGGCCTTCCGCGCGGGCATTCTGAACATCGGCGCCGAGGGGCAGCTGCTGGTAGGTGCAGCAGCGGCCACGGCGATCAGCGGCACACTCGTTGGCGTGCCGTGGTTTATCGGAATCCCTGTGATGCTCATAGCCGGCGCGATGGCAGGTGGTGCGTGGGCAGCCATCGCGGGGGCGTTGCGATTGCGATTCGGCGTGCTGGAGGTGATCAGCACGATCATGTTGAATTTCGTCGCACAGTATCTCACGGGATGGCTGGTGCGCGGTCCGCTGCAGGAACCGACGCGTGTGAATCCGCAGTCGGCGACGCTCGTGCCCGAGCTCCAGATGCCGGTGTTGCTCGAGGGCACGCGTCTGCATGCTGGCGTGCTGTTGGTCGTAGTCGTCGCGATCGGTGTCTGGTGGTGGCTGCGTAGCACAGCGAGTGGGTTCCGGTTGCGCGCGGTAGGTGCCACGCCGACAGCCGCGGCCAGTGCTGGTGATATCGATGTGCCGCGCACGATGTTCGGGGCGTTTCTCGTGAGCGGCCTGCTGGCAGGGTTGGCGGGCTCGGTGGAATACACGGGCATCACGTACGCGCTGTACGAAAACTTCTCGCCGGGCTACGGCTACACGGCGATCGCGGTCGCGTTGTTGGCCCGATTGCATCCGCTGGGCGTGCTGGCCACGGCGCTGCTCTTTGGCGCGCTCGAAGCCGGTGCGAACGCGATGCAGCGCGATGCCGGCGTGCCGAGTGTGGTGGTGTCGGTGGTGGAGGCGCTGCTGATTCTGCTGGTGCTGGCGGCCGACCGCTGGCGGCCCTCACGCGCCGACGAGACGGGCACATGATACAAGACGTGACCGTCAGTGTGGGCGCCGTCAGTGTGGGCGCCCTGGCTGTTGGTGCGGGCCTGCTGGAGGCCACGGTGCGCACCGCCACGCCACTGGCGTATGCGGCATTGGGCGAGAGTGTGAGCGAGCGGGCCGGTGTGATCAACATCGGGCTCGAGGGCTCGATCATCGCGGGCGCACTCAGCGCGACGATTGCGGCGGGGGCGATCGGCGTGGGTGGTGGATTTGCGGCGGGCGCGGTAGCGGGGCTGGTGGTGGCGGCGCTGTTCGCGCTGTTCGCGGTGGGGCTGCGCGCCGACCAGATCATCACCGGCACGGCGATCACGCTCTTCGCGCTCGGGCTCACGGGTACGGTGTATCGCACGGTGTACGGCTCGGGTGGCGTGGCGCTGACCACGCCGACCGCGGCCACCCACGCGCTGCCGGTGCTTTCGTCTCTGCCGCTGATTGGCCGCGCCTTCTTCGCGCAGCCTCTGGTGACCTACGCGCTGTACATCCTCGCGCCGCTGTTGGCGTGGTGGATGCAGCGAACCCATGCAGGGCTGGCGCTGCGGGCGGTCGGCGAATATCCCGAAGCGGCGATCGCGGCGGGCATATCTCCTCGGCGGACTCAGCTTTGGGCGGTGCTGTTTGCCGGCGCCATGGCCGGTTTGGCTGGTGCCACGTTGGTGCTGGCGCAGGCGGGGACCTTCGTGGAAGGGATGTCAGCCGGACGCGGCTTCATCGCCATTGCGATCGTGGTGCTGGGACGGTGGCGCCCACTCGGAGTAGCGGCGGCCGCGCTGTTGTTCGGCGCGGCAACATCACTCCAGACGCTCTTTCAGTCGATGGGCTGGACGGGCATTCCCTACCAGCTGTTCCTGGCGGTGCCGTATCTGCTCACGCTGGTGGTGCTGGCGGTCACGGGAAAACGAGGGCACCGGCGCGTGGTATGAAGTATGCCATTCCCTACTGGTACACACTTGCAGAGGGGATGCAGATGACGATCCAACGAACCGGCCGCGTGAACACGCGCCTGCTATTGCTCGGCATTATGGTCAGCTCGACCGTAACCGGCTGTGCCAGTATGAGTAAGAAGGAAACCGGCGCCGTAATCGGTGCCACAGCTGGCGGCGTGGCCGGCGGGGTGATAGGCCGCAACAACGGCTCCACGGCCAAGGGAGCGATTCTTGGCGCCGCGGTAGGCGGTGCCATCGGCGCGGTGATCGGTCACCAGATGGACCAGCAAGCCAAGAAGATCGAGCAGCAGGTTGCCGGTGCCACAGTGGAGCGCGTGGGCGAAGGCATCCAGGTCACCTTCGCCAGCGGTCTGCTGTTCGAATTCGACAGCGAAAAGATCCGCGGTGAAGCGGCCAACAATCTGCGGAACCTCGCGCAGAGCCTTACCGAGTATCCGAAGTCGGACCTGTTGATTGTCGGACACACCGACTCGGTGGGCGAGGACAGCTACAATCAGGCACTCTCCGAACGTCGCGCCCGCGCGACGGCCGACTATCTCGTGTCACAAGGCATCTCGCGCGATCGCCTTCGCACGTCCGGTCGCGGCGAGATGGAGCCCATCGCCAACGCCGACGACGAGAAGAATCGTCGCGTGGAAGTCGCGATCTACGCCAGTGACGCGTACAAGGCCGAGCTGAAGAAAGGCAGCTAGTTCAGAGCGAATCGCTCATCTGCGAACTCCTGAGGGAGCAGGAGGGAGGGTTTCAGGCCGCAGGATGCAGGAACCACGCGCGGTTCACCTGCTCCCTGCATCCTGAAACCCTCCCCCCTGCTCCCTAAGGAGTTCGCAATCAGCTTCTCGCTCGGTGCTCCTAGCTCTAGAACCGATAAATCGCCGCGATCCCGGTAATCGACGGCATGCGGTCACGCGGCACCATCACCACGTCGCCACCCATCCGCAGCACGATCTCGGCAAGATCGTCGAGAATGTCATCCACATGCGAATCATTCAGCTCGCCGTGTGACACGTGCGCCGTGGTGCGATCCACACGGCCCGGCACGACGCGATCGTCGTCGACCAGTAGTGTGCGAACGCGTCCACCAAGTGCGGCCATGGCGACGTCGGAAATCACATCCGATGCGAGCGCGCGCGGAAGACTGGCGCCGTATTCGTCCATGAAGCCCTGTAGTCGTGCCGTGTATCGCGGCTCCACGATCTCCCAGGCCTTCTGACAAAGCTCCTCGGGAGAAAACGCGTCCGGATTGCCGGCGATTGCATCGGGCAGCAGCAGCGCATTGTGACTCACGCTGCGAAAGACCGCGTGATGTTCGGGCAGCGCGGCGAGTACCATCGGTAGTCCCGAGTG
The DNA here is from genome assembly GCA_038210005.1 of Gemmatimonadales bacterium. Lineage (GTDB taxonomy): Bacteria > Gemmatimonadota > Gemmatimonadetes > Gemmatimonadales > Gemmatimonadaceae > Gemmatimonas. The sequence continues at coordinate 1,526 of JBBQXC010000080.1, read as the reverse complement.
CTTCGCATGATGCTCGACGATCGCCCGGTCCACCACGCGAAAGAATCGCTCGGTGTCCTTGTCGATTTCATCTTTGCGTGAACCCGAGCCCGCGTGCATGGCAACCTGCGCACCACCATGCCCGAGCTTCCCGACAGAATTGAGCGCCGTGTACGGCTCGGTCACTTCGTCACCGAGTGCTTCGGTGAGCGTGCGGGGAACGCTCGCATGCAACGGGATCTCGTCTACCGCGTCACGGTTGCCTTGAAAGAGGCGCACATGGTCACGCGTAATCGCGAGCAGCTGGAATCGATCGCCCGACTGCATGACACGCAGCAGTGGCTTGATGTGAAACGAGTCGGCCACGATGGCGCGCTCCGGCACCGTGCGCTGCAGCTTGTACACTTTGTAAAAGTCCGCGTGCAAAAACACCGCGAGCCCATCGAGCGCATGCGGCCAGAACCGATCGTTGTCGGCCAGCTCGTGCAACGGTGCGGTGAATGCCTCGAGCTCGGCGGCGCCCATCTCATCGGCCAACGACGATTCGGCTTGCCGCAGCAAGTTGCGGAAGCGCACCACGTCCTGTTGCGACTCGGGAAAGCGTCGGCCCGTGGGAAGGTAGATCGACACGCACGGGCCGGTCCGATCCAGCAGCAACTCCGGAAAGTGCTCAACGGTTGGCGTTGTCGTCGTCATCGTGGGATCTCCTGGTCGACGGCCGTGCGCTCATCGGGATCGATGCCTTTGCGCGGACGTAGCGTCGCCAGCGACCGCAGCAGGTCGGTCTCGACCTCACGCATCGCCTCGTTCTGACCGTCCACATGATTGTCCGTATTCAACTGAATGAGCATGTCCTCTCGCTGTCAGGGGGAAGCCACAGAGGAGTGCACGCCTTGTGCCGAACCAGCGGGTTCGCCGTGTTGGGCGTAGACTCAGGAAAAGATTCGCTTTATACCCCTAAGTCCCCCCAGAGACTCCACCATATGCCTATTTCGAACAGCCTGCGCTATGCCGCCCTTGGTCTGGTCGCCGGGCCGGCGCTGCTCAGCGCGCAGAGCCGCAAGCCGATAACCGATGAGGCCGCCGTGATGGCCAGTGCGAAAGCCATCCATTCGGCCGTGCTCTCCATCGACACGCACGTGGACATCGCGCCGTCCAATTTCACCGCCACCGGGCCGAACTACACACAAAAGCTGCCGCGCACCCAGGTCGACCTCGCCAAGATGGAAGAAGGCGGACTCGTCGGTGCCTTTCTGGTGGTGTATGTCGGACAGTCGCCCAAGCTGGACGCCGACGGGTTTGCCAGCGCCAATGCACAGGCGCTCGAGAAGTTCGACGCCATCCATCGGCTCACCGAACAGCTCGCGCCGTCTCGGGCCGAGATCGCGTACACCGCCGCCGATGCGCGTCGCATTCACACGGCCGGCAAGCGCGTGATCTTCATCGGCATCGAGAACGGCTTCTCCATCGGCGCCGACATCACCAACGTCAAAACGTTCTTCGATCGCGGTGGCCGGTACATGTCACTGGCGCACAACGGACACAGC
>JBBQXC010000079.1:0-20963 GCA_038210005.1 Gemmatimonadales bacterium | reverse complement strand
ATCGACTGCTTCGCAATCATCAGCGACCGTCGCCCAATCCGCACCGCTTCCGGCACCCTGCGCGGATCATCGATCAGCAGCACCACGTCGGCCGCCTCCGCCACCACGCCTCCTCCGTGCCCCGCCAAGGCGATACCCACGGTCGCCGTCGTCAAAGAAGGCGCGTCGTTCGTGCCGTCGCCCACCATCACGACTCGTCGACCGCGCGCTTCCAACGCCGCTACCCGACCAACTTTCGCCTCCGCCGTGAGATCCCCTTCGAACTGCGTAATCCCCACCTCGCGGGCGATCTTCGCCACGTTCGCGGTCGTGTCGCCGGACAGGAGGTACGCGTCGGTGATCCCGAGCGCGGCGAGTTCAGCGAACATCGGCGCCAGCTCTTCGCGCAGCTCGTCGGCAAAGTCGATGCGCGCCACCGACGGCACTTGCCCATTCTGTGCGCCGCCATGACTGTCGTCCGTCGCCACGTACGCCCGTAGTCCCGACGCGCCTGCCTCGAGCGCCGTCAGCCGCGCGGCCATCGAGGGTACACGCTCGCGTACGAAGTCGGGCGATCCCACCGCCACGTAGCGGCCGTTCACCATTCCGGTCACACCGCGTCCGGCCGTCTCCACGACTTCCGCCGCCATCACCATCGTCGCGCCACGCGACTCGGCCTCGGCCACAATCACGCGAGCCAGCAGGTGTCCCGATCCCTGCTCCACGGCGGCCGCGAGTTCGAGCATCGATTCGGCCGCGATCCCGTCGTCGGTGACGACTTGATGCACACGCGGTTTGCCCACGGTGAGCGTGCCCGTTTTATCGAAGACCGCCGTGTTCACCGACGCGAGCGCTTCGAGTGCACCGCCGTTCCGCACGATGATGGAACGGCGCGCGGCCCGGTTGATACCGCCGATGATCGCCACGGGTGCCGCCAGAATGAGAGGGCAGGGCGTCGCCACGACGAGCACTGCCAGCACGCGGTTCCAGTCATGCGACACCAGCCAAGCCACTGCGCAGGCGCCCAGAGTCAGCGGAGTGAACCACACCGCCCATTTGTCGGCGGTGCGCTGCAGCGGACTCTTGGAGGCCTGCGCGGAGCGTACCAGATCGACGATGCGCGCGTACTGGCTGTCCTGCGACGTGCGCACGGCGCGCAGCGTGAGCGCACCCTCCTGATTCACGCTCCCCGAGAGCAACGAGGTGCCGGTGGCTGCGCGCACCGGAATCGGCTCTCCAGTGAGTCGCGATGTGTCCACGTGCGACGAACCACCCACGACCGTGCCGTCGCAGGGCACCAGTTCTCCTGGGCGGACGAGAAGCTCGTCGCCCGGCGTGATCTCGATCGCTTCGATGTCATGCACCTGCCCATTGACCACCCGGTGCGCCGTCCGCGGTGCGTCGGCCTCGAGAGACGCCACCGCGCTCGAGGCACGGGCCACGGCGTAGGCATCAAGCGCTTCACCGCCGGTTTGCATGAGGACTACAACCAGGCCAGCCAGCGGCTGACCCAGCAGAATCGAACCCGCGATCGCCAGCATCGCGACCACGTCGGCCGCGAACTCGCCACGCAGCATGCCGGTGAAGGTACGCCAGACCACGGGAAGACCCGTGATGATCAATCCCGCGAACCAGATCCGGTTCCGCCAAGGATCGGCGCTCACCACGAGCGGCGAGATCGCGCCGGCAATCAGGAAGGCGAGAGCAGCCGCCGGTAACCGGGGAATAGAGGTCCAGCGCATCAGCGGGCCCGTGAAAAGTCGAACGGCGTTGTACTATCGGAACGCCCGCCGGGACGGAATCGTCCCAACGCTGGAAAGATACCCGTCCGACGCGCTATTCTCGTGGTATGGCTGACACGCATTCGAATGCAGCGCTCGCGGCGATCGTCGACATCGCCGCTGACGCGATTATCGCGCTTGATGACAATTTTCGCATCGTGCGCTTCAACAAGGGGGCCGAGAAGATCTTCGGCTGGACGGAACCCGACATGCTGGGGCAGCCGCTCGATCGGCTGCTTCCGATGGCGGCTCGGGCGGTGCATCGCGGACACGTGCGTAGCTTCGCCGACGGGGGCACGGAATCGCGTCGCATGGCCGAACGAAGTGAAATCGCCGGCCTCCGTCGGACCGGCGAGCAGTTTCCCGCCGAAGCGTCGATTGCGCGCGTCACCATCGATGGCGAACGCACATTCATGGTCACGCTGCGTGACGTGAGCGAGCGGCGCAGGAACGAGGATCGTCAGAAGTTGTTGGCGACGGCCGGATGGGTGCTCGCGGCATCGCTCGATGTGGAATCGACGATGGCCACGATCGCCGAGTTGCCGGTGCCGCTGCTGGGTGATTGGAGTCTGTTGGAACTGCTCACGCCGGAAGGGCACAGCCGGCGCGTGGCGGCGACGCACATGGATCCGCGACGGCACGATGAAACATCGGGGCTGGTGTCACGGGTGTCAGAACTCTTGGTTGCCGACTTGCCGCCGGCGAGCGCCGGACGCGTCGCGCACGAAACCGAAGCACAGCGCATCACCGATGTCGCGTCGTGGCTGTCGGCGAATTTCCACGAGAAAGCTGCACGGGAGCGGGCGGCATCCCTCGGTGCGAGTGCCATCCTGATCGTGCCGCTGCGTGCGGGAGGACGCGCGATCGGTGCGCTGCATCTCGTGCGCGCACGTCCGGGCGCGTCGCACAATATGGACGAGGTCCAAGTGGCCGATCAGTTTGCCGGACTCGCGGCGTTGGCGCTCGAAAACGCGCGGCTGTATCAGGAGTCCCGCCGCGCCGTCCGAGAGCGTGACGACATGCTGGCAATCGTCTCACACGACCTGCGAAATCCGGTGAATGCCATCGTGATGCTCACGGGCGCGGTGCTCGGCCGTGAACCCGGCGATGAGCGCCCGCTGATGGAGCGCGACGACGTCGAAGCGATTCGCGGCGCAGCCCGTCAGGCGGATGGACTGATTCAGGATCTGCAGGACGTCTCGCGCATTGCGAACTCGCGACTACGCGTAGAACGTCAAACAGTGCTGCTGTCGGACTTGGTGAAGGAATCGGCCGACATCTTCGAGCCGGTGATGGAAGATGCCGTATTGCGCTTCGTGCGCCGTGTCGACGACGATCTTCCGCCCGTGCACGCCGACGGTCATCGACTGCAGCAAGTGCTCTCCAATCTGCTCGGCAACGCGGTGCGCTTTACGCCGCACGGTGGCGAGATCGTACTCACCGCCGAGCGTTGCAACGACCGTGTGCGGATCGCCGTGCGCGACACCGGTCCCGGTGTGTCCAAGGAAGACGTGCCACGGCTGTTCGAACGCTACTGGCAGGCGCCGCGACTGCTGCGCGCCGGCTCGGGACTCGGCCTCTTTATCGCGAAAGGCATCATTGAAGCCCACGGCGGCGAGATCGGCATCGAGAGTGAGCTTGGCAACGGCAGCGAGTTCTGGTTTACGCTGCCGTTGTAGCCCGTCGCCGATGGATGTACTTAGTGCTTGGCTTCAGCAGCGGGAGCCGCCGCACCGTCGGCGGGCGCATCGTGGCTCCCGGCGGCATTGTGCTTCGCGTTGTCTTCCGCGTGATACACCTGGAAGTTCATGGGGTCGCGCGGATGCCGATACGTGTTGTTGTGGATCGTGTAGGCCGTGAACAGTAGCCCCAACGTAGCCACGGTGGTCACGGCGGCAGCAGCCCAGCCCTGCTTGTTCGGATCGTACGCGACACCCATGAAGACACCCCGACAGGAAAGCGCAAACGGCGCGATACACAAACGCCAGCGCGGATGAGCGCCCCAGTGCCGGGGCGGAACCGACAGGAAACTACACAAGGCCGCGTCATTCTTCCACCCTCGGCCCCGTATCACGCGCGTTCTCGTGCGCACTATCGACGAGACGGGCGGGAATGATCGCGGTACTACCGTAACGGTCGCGGATTCGGTCAAGTGCCCGGGTAAGTGCCCGGTCTTTCGCATTCTCCACCGGTTCACCCTCTGCGGCAGGGGCGGGTGGCGGCGCAAAGAACGCGAGCTGGGTGGCCGCCCCGGAGCCCGAGCCCGTGGCGTCGTCGAAGTGCGAGAGGCCGATACCGAGCAGGCGGACGCCGACGCGCCGTTTGCCACGGAGGGCCCGGAATAACACCCGCGCCGCCGTGATGACCGATTTCTCCGACTCGATCGGCTCGGCCAGCGTGCGCTGGGCGGACCGTGTCTTGAAATCGGCGTCCTTGAGCTTCACCGTGACCGTCCTCGCCCGGAGCCCCTGTCGCCGGAGGTCAGTGCTGACGCGTACTGCCAGCCGGAGGAGTTCGCGTTCGAGGATATCGTCGTCGTGTAGGTCGCGCCCGAAGGTCTCCTCGCGGCTTACCTGCTTCTGCACCTCGCGAGGCGTCACGATGCTGTCGTCGATGCCGCGCACGCGCTTATGCAGCCACGCGCCCGCACGCTCTCCAAGGCGGGACTGCAAGTCGTGTACGCTCCAGCTCTGCGCATCGACGATGCGTTCAAGTCCCATCCGCTCCAGCGTGGCCGAGAATCGCGGGCCGACCATGGGGAGATCGGCCAGCCGAAACGGGGCGAGAAACGCGGCTTCGTGGCCGGGCGTCACGCAGCGTACGCCGGTCGCGCCGGTGCCTGGCTTCGGCTTGGCCAGTTCGACCGCCATCTTGGCCACCAGGCGCGACGTCCCGGCGCCGATCGACACCGAGAGGCCCGTGGAGGCGAAGACGGCGTCCCGGATACGATGCGCCGTGGCCTCGAGCGACTCCTGGCCGTATAGCGCCTCCGTGCCGCCCATGTCGCAGTACCACTCGTCGATGCTGGACGCCTGCACCACCGGTGCGAAGGTGGCCAGCACCTGCTGTATCTCCTTGCTGCGCGCGCTGCAGGCACCACGCGGCACCGGCACGCAGGTGGCTTGTGGGCAGAGCCTGAGCGCCCGTGAGATCGGCATCGCCGAGCGCACGCCGTAGGCACGACACTCGTACGATGCGCTACACACGACGCCGCGTGAGCCCGGCCGACCGCCCACGATCAGCAAGCTCGCCTTGCCGGCACCGTCCGGATCTTCCTGGCGCGCGACGGCCACGAAGAACGCGTCGGCGTCCACCAGCAGAATGCGGCGTGGCGAAAGTGTAGTCATGTCCGGGGAAAGCGGTGGCCCTGACGGAAGCTAGCAGCAATCTTGAAGGATGACGCCCGCCATCCTGTTACTGCGAAAGGCCAAGATCGCGCACGACGTGCTGTCCTACGAGCACGACCCGGCCGCCGAGTCGTACGGACGCGAAGCCGCGGACGCGCTGCAACTCGATCCCGCCACGGTATTCAAGACGCTCGTGGCCGACGCGGAAGGCGTCGGGCTGGTCTGTGCCGTGGTGCCGGTGCTGATGATGCTCGACCTGAAAGCGCTGGCCGACGCGGTCGGCGCCCGACGCGTGCGTATGGCCGACCCGGCGGCCGCCGAGCGCGCCACCGGCTACGTGGTGGGTGGGATCAGTCCGCTGGGCCAGAAGAAACAGTTGCCGGTGGTGGTCGACGCGAGTGCACTCGCTTTCGAGCGGGTGCATGTGAGCGCGGGGCGTCGCGGACTCGAACTCTCGCTGGCGCCGATGGATCTCGTGAAGCTTGCGCGCGGACGCACCGGCCCGATTGCGCGCGCGTAGTCGCGTACGACACTGTGTACTACACGGCGCGGGGGCGCGACGGCCCTTCGGCAAGTTCGTCGAGAGCAGGGCCTCTGCCGCGCGCTTCTACGGGCCAGCGTGTTTCGACCGCGTGTCCGCGCACGCCGATGATCTCGTCGAACAGATGGACGACGATGCAGACGTGGTTCGGCACGACACGCACCTGATCGCCCAGACGCGGACGCCACGTGGTCTTGGAGAGATCCAGAATGCCGTGTTCTTCCGACATCCGTGACACCACGACTTCCGGGTGATCGAGCAGGGCACCGTAGCCGTCGCCTTCAGCGCGCAAGGGCTCGCGTCCGAGGGCTTTCGTGCCGGCATCGATCACGGCCTGACCTTTCACGGCCACGCTGACGACCGTGGCGAGCACAGTGAGCGCACAATCGTCCCAGTCGCAGGCCCCGATCATGGCGGTCGTGCGATCGTTGTACACGTACGTGCCCGGTCGCACTTCGTTCACGCCCGGCACTTCGTGCATGCGCCACGCCGCCGGTGTCGAACCGCCACTGACGATGCGCGGTGGCAAGCCGACGGCGTTGAGCGCCTGCACGTAGCTCGCGATGTCCGACCCAAGCTGGGTCAGCGCAGCCCCCTGTTCGCCCACGGCTTCCCGAATGTGGCCGGGATAGAACAGCATACCGGCAAAGTTCAGCGCCGACGCGCGCTCGATATGCTGGGCGATTGCCACGGCACGTTCGGGTGACGATACGCCGACACGATGCATGCCGAGGTCGGCCTCAACGAGCACCTCGAACTGTCGCTGTCCGAGCCGGGCGGCCAGGTTGAGCGCATCGAGCGCCTGCGCATCGTCGGCCGCCACGGTGACCCGGACGTCCTGCGGCAATCGGGCCAGTCGTTCCAGTCGGGCGGCGCCCACCGGCGGATACGCCACCAACAGGTCGTCGCATACCTCGGCCATCACTTCGGCTTCGCGCAGGGTCGCGCAGGTCAGTCCCACGGCGCCGAGACGCAACTGCTCGGCGGCGATGCGCGGCGACTTGTGTGTTTTTACATGCGGGCGCAACCGGAGCCCGTGCAGGGTGGCGTACGCCGCCATCCGGTCCAGATTGAACGCGAGCCGGTCCATGTCGACGATCGGTACCGGTGTCTCGAGCTGTTCGAGATACGTTGCCATCGCGCCCCCTCTTCCTCGAGACAGAAAAAATGCCACACGCTGACGCACCGTCCGATCGCCCGTGGACCCCGGTCGTGCTGCCCAACCTGCCGGCCCCTGCGGGAGCCTACTCTCCGGGCGTGCGCACCGCAAATATCGGGAGCCTCATATTTGTCTCCGGACAGACGCCGCGCGATCAGGCCACCGGGGACATCGTCGACGGGGACATCGAAGCCCAGACGCGTCTCACGCTGGCGAACATGGAGCGCATTCTGATCGCTGGCGGTGCGACACTCGCCAATGTCGTGAGTATGACCGTGTACCTGGCTGATGAGAACGACTGGGGTACGTTCGACCGCGTCTATCGAACCGTGTTCACGCCGCCGTACCCGGCACGCGCCGTCGTCGGTGCTTCGCTTCGCGGCATTCTCGTCGAGATCTCGGCGATCGCCGCGCTCTAGGACGGCGAGATGACGCCCCCGCGGGTCGTCGTGTATGCCATCAATCGGCCGTTTCGCGTCGCGTGCGACGCGCTGCTGCGCGAGGCGGGGGCGCGTGTGCGCGTGGCCAGTCGTCAGGCGGAGCTTGCGAAGGCAATCGGCGAGGGCACGATCGCGGTGATCATTGCGGGAGATGATGGCCCGGATGTGGCGGTCGCACGTGAACTCGCGGCGACATCCGCCACGGCAGTACCCATCCTGCAGCGAGCGCCCGGCGAATCGATCGAGGAGATCGTCGCGCGGGCACTCGCTGCTGCCGCAGCTTCCGTGGATCAACCGACGTCGGGCGAATAGCGCTCGTCGCGTTTACCCATCGCCCTTCAATCGGCGAATCGCTCTGCGGTCTCGTTTGCCGGGCTTACTGTCACCAAACGCGAACGCCATCGGCATCTGGCGCAGCTGCTCCTGGGAGGCCTCGCGCTTTCGCTTGCCGTCGGCGGTTTCCTCGTAGAGTCGCTGGGCGATCTCCGCCGACCCGCGGCGCTCCGCGACGTCCTTCACGCGGAGCTGCCACTCGATGGGACCTTGGCGCAGTCGGATCTCGTCGCTCGCTTGCACCAATTTCGCGCGCTTTACTCGATCGCCATTCACGTCGACTTTGCCACCGTCGATGGCCTCGGCCGCCAGCACGCGCGTCTTGAAGAAGCGCGCGGCCCAGAGCCACTTGTCGAGTCGCACCTTCCCCGGCGGAGACTTCTCGTCGTCGCGCATCGCCTACTTCACACCGTCGGCGCTGTCGTCATCGACGTCATCCGCATCGAACGCGATCACGTCATCGTCGACGTCATCGTCGTCGCCGAGCGCCAAGGCATCACGCTCCGCCTCGTCGAGATCCGCCTCGTCGAGATCGTCGGGGGCGGTGCCGTCGGCCTGCGACGACTGGGCTTCGGCCGACCGGACCTCGCGGATGCGCGTGGCGGCGCCAGCGTAGACGGAGCGGACCGCCGGATTCGATTTCTGCTCCGCGGCGCGATGCTCGAGCAGCGGGACCAGCGCCATGATGGCGTCGAGATCCGCGTCGGCATCACCGCTGCTGGCGATCGCGAGCAACATCGCGACCACTTCGTCGCAGGCATCGGCCATGCGGCTCGAGGTCGCCGCATCGGGACCCGGCACCTTCGTGCCACGCGCCATCAGCGCGACACGTTCGCGCAAGACGGCAGCGTCGGATTGGAAGCGATTCACGAGATATTCGCGGGCGGTCGTCGTCATCAGCGATGGATCCTCATCGACACGGGGGCAATACGAGAGCAGGTCGGAACCGCACGAGCTCAACTGAGATCGTTGCGGGTGATGCCAAGTTCATCACGTGCCGCGCGCCATGACGCCAGCCAGCCGTCGGCGACAACTGCCGGCGCAATGCCGATACGCGCGCAGCGTGACACGAAATCATCCCACCAGCCTTGTTCGAGCGCATCGATCACATCGAGCAGTTGACCGAGCGGGAGATGGCGGTCCATCATCACGTCGCGTAACGCAGTCGGCAGCGTCAATCGTTCCGAGAGAATCGGCGCAGAGGCGCCGAGCGCGAACTCCAGCGTGGAGAGCAGACCGGCGATGAGGCGCATGCGCGGATGCGGCGCATTGTCGAGCGCGGCGCCCACCCGTTCGCACACGCGCGCGCGTCGAAGTGCGGCGAACCCAAGTTCAGCGTCCTGCGCGGCATCGCCGATCAGTCGCGCGGCCACAGACACCAGCCGGTCCATGATCGCGTCGCGTCCGAGCATCGTGATGGCGTGCGTCACCGATCGCGGGCCACGCACGCCCAACGACGCTGACCCCATCGCACGCAACAGCGACGCGGCCAGATGCGGATCATCGTGTACGAACGTGTCGAATGACGAATCGGTCGGTCGGCCATCGGCGAACGCCGACAGCATCGTGATCGCGCGGATCACACTTTCCTCGGTCGTACGGTCGACCGGCACGCCTGCCCCGCGGGCCAGCATGCGCCCGCAGTACAGTGGCACGCCGGCCTGCAACACGCGATGGCGCGTGAGGCGGTCGTCGACTCCGCGCACGAGTGGACGGAGTCCGGCGTCGAGCAGTACGCGTACGCGGGATTCGAGAGCGCTTGGTGGTGTGCGCGCCGCGTCGAGCACGATCGTACTGCCCACCAACGACGGCGGCAGTGGCTCGCCATCGGGAAAGCCCTGCAAGGCGAAGTGAAAGCCGGCGCCAAGTAGCCGATCAACGGCGCGCCGTGTCGCGGGGTCGTCGAGCGACTCCGTGGCCAGCAACCACACGGCATCCGCTGATGCAAAGCGGGTAATGGCGCCTTCACGCACGATGGCGGGGGTGATCGGCACCACGAGACTGCGGCCGGCAAGGCGGGTGAGCGCCCCCACCATGTCGACGAGACGGCGCGCGTCACCGTCGGGATCCGCGCCGCCACGGCGCGGGTCGGCTGTGCAGGTCGAGACCGCGTAGCCGATCACGCGATCACGTCGATCGCGAATCGGCAGCAGTGACGTCAGCACGTGCGCGGTCTCATCGCGGTCTCATCGCGGTCTCATCGCCCGCTCAGCGCGGTGTGCGCTCGGCGCGCGCGAGCACCGAATTGAAGAAGGCCGGTTCACCGGTGACGTCGCGCTCGACGTAAGGCGCGAGCCACTCCGGAAGCGCCGGGTGGTCGTCGAGCCCCGAAAGTTCGACCTCGGCAAGCACGAGATCGCGATCGAGGAACACGTCGATCTCCCACGCGTACGCGGCCTCGCGCACCACATGCCGTTGCTTGCGCACGCGCGCCGCGGCCGTGAGGGGCCACATGGCTTCGAAGAGCTCCCGGCTCGTGCCCTCGTCGATCTCGACCCGTGCCTGCGCGGGGCCAAGCTTCACATTGCGCCAGCACGCGACCGTCCCATCGGGACTCGTGGACCGACGCAACCGTTCACGCAACGCCGTGCCAGGGAGCCAGCCCTGCTCGATGAGCGTGGGCGGAATCGCCGCCGCGACGGGCGGCACGCGCGTCAAGAGATACTTCCGCTCGATCTCGAGCGGCACGCCGCCCTCGGTGGCCGGTGCACTGTCGCGCCGCAGTTCGACGACTGCCATCTCGAGCGAATTCATCACGCTGTCGATGCGCGCACACCAATCGAGCGTGAATGCCTGGTAGTGCGCGAGCGCGACGGCCCCCAGTGCGCGATGCAGCGCCGGAAGGTTCGCCTTGAGTGCCCGCTCGGCCAACAGATCCGCGTCGCGCACCGCGCCCAACAAATCCTGGCCGCGCGTGGCGAGTTCGTACCACGCGCCGAGCGCCGGGCGGGACTTGGCAAAGGGCGCCAGCATGGCCCGCTGGCGCTTGAGACGAATGCGCACGCGGTGCATCGCGTCGCGCGAGTCGACACTGGTGACGTGTTCGAGGTCACGCCGCAGTCGCACCGACGCTCGCTCCACACGCGTGGCAAGGTGTCGCGCGAACGGTGTGGGCGTGGCCGGCATGCCCACGCGGTGTGACAGCAGGTAGGTGGAGAGACGCGCGACGAGTCGGTCCACGATCGGATCGAAATGCTTCTCGAACGCGCGTGTCACGGCCGCCGAGGAACGGGCCGCACGGTGGCCGAGGATGGCACGCAGGCGCATCGCTTCGTCACGAGCGCCCGCTGGGAGTTGCTCCATCTCGGCGTCGAGCCACGAGCGCTGCACGTCGGCATCCCGGACTTCGTTCGTGGCCTGTCCGAGCGCCCGCAGTGACCGCAGCGTGCGCCCGTCCACCGCGCCATCGAGCGCGCTCTCGTGCTCGCGAAGCACCGCCCGCAGCCGTCGCAACGAGACGCGAGCGCGATGCAGCGTTTCCGCTTCGGTTCCGGCTTCGGTTCCGGCTTCGGGTCCGGCTTCGGGTCCAGCCGGAACCGGTGCGCCGGTCAGCGGCCAGCGGGCGCGCGCTTCGCTGAGTTGCTCGAGCCAATGGAGCGCCACCAGTCGAGCGCCCTCCTGTGCCGGTCGCCGAAGCGCCTCCGGCAGCAGCCGACGCAGGTCGGTGGCGGTCAGGAGCGAGCCGTCAGTCATCGTTGTCATCGTGGTCGTCGTTCGCGTCGACGTGTACATGGGCGGTGCCGTCGTCGTCGTAGCTCACCGAGACAAGCCACGGACGACAGCAGACCTGGCAATCTTCGATGTACTGCTGATGCGTACCGGAGCCGGGATCGAGGGTGATCTCGACCGGTTCGCCGCAGTACGGGCAGTGCACTTCCCCAACGAGGTCGGCCACGCCGTCGCCGACGGGGAACTCCTCGTCGTCGAGCGCGTCCTCGGCCTCATCGGGATCGCCGGCGTCATCCGGCAGGTCCCACTCTTCTCGGTCACGCATATCGGTACAGTGAAGGCATGCGCGTAATCAAACGCGCATGCTGCCCCTGTCCACCTCTGGCGAACTAGTTCTGCTTGAACAGCAGCGTTCGGTCGCCGGTCGCCACCGCGAGGGCGGCGCGGGCGCCAGCTACCTTGGCCTCGACAGCCGCGAGTTTCACGGCTTCGTCCAGCACCAGGCGTTCGCGGATGTTGACGATGAGTAGCGTCGATTCACCGTTTTCGAAGCGCACCTGCTCGGCATCGCGCAGCAGGGTTGCGTTGCGCACATTGGCCACCTGTCGCTGACGGAGGCGCTCGAGGTTGAACAGATCGAAAATCGCCGCCCGCGCATCGAATTCGACCTCACGCCGCAACCGATCCCGCTCGAGCCGCTGAAACTCGAGACGTTGGCCCGCCGAGGCGAAGCGGCCGCTTTCCTTGAGAAAGAGCAGGGGCGACTTGATGCTGAGTCCGGCCTTGTAATTGTCGTCGAGTCGCTCGCCATCGAAAAATGCCTGATCGCTTTCCGTTGCGCTGAGCCCGGCCAGTTTGGCTTCGGCCATCGGAAGCAGCGCTTGGCCGGTGAACAAGCGCTGTGCCTCGGCCTGCTTCACGCGAGCCTGAATCTTCAAGAGGTCGGGGTTTCGGCGCGTGGCCAAATCGAGCAGTGCCTCGAGACTGGTCGAGTCGATCCCGAGCTGTTCGATCCCCAGCAGCACGGGCTTGGCGTCGAGCGGGAGGGGCGCCGGTCGTCCGGCGTTATCCCAGAGATACGCCGTGACATCGAGCGACGAAAAGTAGAACGCTGCCTCTGCCTCGAAACGGGTCACCTCGCGACGTTGCAACTCCAACAGCGCCTCGACGGTGTCGATCGGCGCACTCTCTCCGATGGCGACCCGACGTCGCACCCCTTGCAGTCGGAACTCGGCCAGCGCCTCGCCTTCCTGGGCAATGACGCGACGACGCCAGCTCTCGTACCAGCTGCCGTAATCCTTCGCCGCGGAGAAGAGCAACTTGTTCACGATCGCCGTGCGGTCCGCCTCTCCGGCGTCGCGCGCGGCGCGTGCCTGCTGCAAGGCGTTGCGCCGTTCGTCGGTGACAATGCGTTGTCCGAGGGGAATCGAGACCCCTGCTTGGAACGTGCCGTTGGCGGAGGTGCGACGGTCGGGATTGATGAACCGGCCCATCGTCCGATCAAAGGCGAGGGTGACATCGGCCCCGATCGGCAACGGAATCTTGAGCTCCGCGTCGAAGTAGTTGAAGTAGTCCGTTCCGCCGAGCCGTTTCTGGTCCCACGAAGCGGTGACCGTGGGATCGAAGGCGCCCCACGCGGTTCGCAGGTCGGACCGCGCCTGATCGGCCACCAAGCGCGCTTGCTCGGCCACCGGATGATTGGCGAGAATGATGTCGATAAAGGCCGGGAACGCGAACGGCACACCGAGTGTGTCGAGCTTCAGTGGCGCTGCCTGCGAATGAGCCGACGACGACATCGTGCAGAAAAAGACAAGTGTGAGGGCAAAAGTGCTGCGCAGTCGCCCGATCACTTCTTGCCTCCACCTTTGGAGTCGCTCTTCCCGCCGCTTTGCCCACCGGCGACCGCATCGGCCGGCAACGCGTCGTTCGGATTGATCGAGAGCGGGAAGCCGTTGAGCTGGCGCCAGATTTCCCAGCCGACGGTCACGTTGTCGAGCATGGCCCAGCCTTGCACACCGGTGCCGAGGCGCAGCTGCGCCGGCCACGGTTCGTCGTTCGTGGTATCGGGAACGAGCAGCACGCGAAACAACCCCGAGCGATTCGGGAACTGGTCGATCACCGCCACCTGGGCCCCGAAGGTGCCCGACGCGACCTGCGGCCACCCCGAGATCTGCAGCGCGGGCCAGCCATCGAAGAAGATGCGCACATGCCGCCCCGGCTTCAGCAAGACGACGTCCATCGGCTTCACAAAGAGTTCAACCGCTTTGCTGGGCCGCGCCGGCTGAATGGTGACGATCGGTTCGCCCGCCTTCACGATCTCGCCCTGACCAGTCTTCGTAGCGCGCACGACGTACCCATCCTGCGGCGCCTCGATGAGATAGAAGCCGTTGCGAATCGTGAGTGAGCCGACCTTGTCCTTCAGCTTCGCGACATCCGAGCGGCCTTCGCTGACCTCGGCCAAGGTGGAGGCACGATCAGAACGCGCCTTCGAGATCTTCTCACCGTATTCGGCAGGTACGCTCGAGAGATCCGTCTCCGTGCTGAGCAGTACTTGCTGCTTTTCGACGAGCTTCGCCGATGCCGATTGCACGCGCACTTGAAACGCCTGTAGCTCGTTGACCGACACCAGACCGAGGGTGTCGCGGAACAGCCGCTCGCGCCGACGCAGTTGATCGCGCGCCACCGAGTCTTCGAGCGTCGCCTGACGGACTTCCGCACGATACTGTTCGATCTTGTTGGCCGTCTGCTGCAGTTTGAAGTCGCGCTGCGCTTCGAGCTGCGAGATCAGCATGGTGAGCGCAGCCGCTTTGTTCTGCTTCTCGCCGATCGCCGATTCCTTCGCCGACTGTTGCTGCGCCGTGAGCGGCAGCACGTTCGGGTTCAGGTACTCCTCCTTGATCTCGGAGATGCGCGCGATGCTGTCTCCCTTCTTCACATACTGACCTTCCTGCACGTACCACGCTTCGATGCGGCCATCGATCCGCGCTGGGAGCTCCTGAGGACGATCAGAAGGATCGAGTGCCGTGATGGTGCCCTCGCCGCGTACGCTCTGCTGCCACGGCAGGAAGAGCACGAGGAACAGCGTGATGAGAATCCCCAACAACCATCGCGACACGATGCGGCTGGTGTTTGCCGCGCCCAAGAGCGCCGTGGTTTCCAGCGGCAGATGCTTGAGTTCGCGTTCGATATTGAGATCGGACGAGGCCATGGTGTTCAGGCTCCCGTGGTGATTGGCGACTCGTGCAGCAGATTGCGGCACATCGGATCTTCACGCAGGACGCTGAACGGTCCTTCGCGCACGATCCGGCCCTGATCCATGAGAAGCACGCGGTCGAACGCCGCGAGCAGCTGCGGGTCGTGCGAGACGGCGATGACCGTCCACGGTCGGCTCCGATCGGTGAGCAGCGAGATGATGAGCGTGCGCGACGCGGCGTCGACGTTTTGAAAAAAGTCGTCGAGCACGATCAGTCGGGGGCGACCCACCATACCTTGCGCCACGAGCAGCTTGCTCGTGAGGTGCGCGGGCAAGGTCCGTCCTCCATTCTTGATCTCCGTCTGAATGCCCTGCGGCAGCTGTTGGATCTCGTCGGCGAGCGCCAGGTCGTCGAGCGCTTCTCGCACATCGTGCGGGGTAATGTGCGCACGGCCCACGCTCACGTTCTCCTCGACCGTTCCGTCGAAGAGGTCGGTCCACGAGAGCATCTGTCCGATCCGCGCGCGCAGGGCCGGCCGGTCGAGGTCGCGCAAAGTGACACCGTCGAACCGGATCGTGCCATCGTAGTCGTCGATCAGGCCGCCGAGGAGCTTGAGCAGCGTGGACTGACCGGATCCGTCAGAGCCCATGATCACGACGCGCTCGCCCGGCTCGATCTGCACCGTGATGCCGTCTACGGACGCCGAGCTCGCCGACGGATAGCGATAGCGGAGGTCCTTCGTGTCGATCGAGGCCCCAACCCCCGGCACGTGGACCGGCGCGAGTCCGCCGCGTGCTTCGAGCGGCAGATCCACGACATGGCCCGACTTGTCGACGCTGGTGAGCACATCATACACCGTGGCGAGGCTGGTAATCAGCTTCTCGACACCGGCGAGGACGGTCACGATCACCACTTCCGCCGCCACGAACTGGCCAAGCAGGAGCCGATTGGTCTGTACCAGCGTGGCGCCGATGATCAGCACGGCAGCGGTGATGAACGTTTTGAATCCGATCAAGGCGATGGTCTGCTTCACGAGCACCGCGAAGTGCTTGCGCCGATACTTCAGATAGCCGGTGACGACATCGTCCATGCGCTCCACGGGAAGCGTGGAATCGCCGGCGTACTTGAACGCGTGAAAGGCGCGGGCGATTTCTTGGAGCCAGTGCACGGCTTTGTACTTGTACTTCGACTCGACGATCGAGGTCTCGAGCCCTTCCGGACCCGACCAGCGGATCACGAGCCAGAGCGCCGCCGAGACCGCGATCGCGAACACGGAGAACCACGGGCTGTACACCGTGAGCAGGATCAGACTGAACAGGATGGTGAGCAGCGCGGTCGGTACATCGAGCAGCAGCTTCGACACGCCTTTCTGAATCGCGATCGCTTCGAACAAACGGTTCATTTGCTCGGGGAGATTGGACTCCAGCGAGGCCGCATAGCGCAGCCGGGGAATGCGAAAGGCGAACTCCAGCGCCATACGGGCGAAGACGCGCTGCTGGATGCGCTCTACGACCTTGAGAATGCCGATCTGCAGAACGCCGGCCACGATCGTACCGAGCACGACAAAGGAGATGAGCACGACGACCGGCTGCAGGTACAGGCGCCCCTGCACGATCTGCACGATGCCGCCGACGGCGAGCGGCAGAATGAGGCTCAAGGCACCGGACAGGGTCGCGTAGAAGAACACGGTGAGGATCTCGCGACGCTCCCGCGCAAAGAGTGCCAGCGTGCGATCGACTGGGCTTCGCGTCTCGTGCTCCCCTGCGTCGCTGGCGTGACCGATCGGGCTGTGGGGGGATGCGTTGGAGGTCGCGCTGTTGGCCGGCCGCAGGGCCATCGGTGCCAGCGCGGTCAGCACATCGCCGGAACCCAGACGCGCAATCACGGCGTCGGCAAGCGTGTCGCCCTCTCCCTCGATCTGAACCTCGCTCCCGTCGCGCGGAACGAGCAGCGCCTGCACCTTGTCGTCGTCGGTCAGGCACAGCACGATCGCATCGTCGTTGCGCAGGTCGACCAGGATAATGGGCACGGAGCGCTCGGCGATCGCGAGCCGGAGCGTTTCACGGGTGATCTGACGGTCGAGATAGCCGACGTCTACCGCCCCCCCGATGGAACGGATGCGGTTCGGCAGCGGATCATCGGGGGAGATCTGACGTGTGAGCGCGCGCCAGCGTCCCTGCTCGACGTCGAGTCCGAGCGCGGCAGTAACGAGTTGATTGACACGGGTTGCTTGAGCCGACATGGAGCAATCGAGGGAGCGATAAGCAAGAGCGCTCGCGCCTCAACCGGAGTGAGGCGGACGAACGCGATCGGAGACGGGCCTGAGTGCCCGTACTCCTGTAGCTGGCATGGCCACGGGTACCGCCGCTGGTGGTCCAGCGCGGCCCGCGAGAAATCAGCCGTCTTTCGGCGGCGCTCGCGTCGGCGCCGCGCGCAGTCGACCATTTAAACGAACACGGTCGAGTCGCGCCGACAAAGGTGCGCCGATTCGACGCGTCCGCGTCGTGCCGACCGCAGCGCCCTGAGCACGTTCGGCACCTGGGAGCTGCGAAGTCTCCGTGCGTTGCGTGCGGCGGCTGCCGCGCTGCCAGGCCGCGTGTGACGTGGACGCCAGTCGCGTCGACGCGCGGCCGATCGGTGCGTCGTGGTTCGCGCTGAGCGACTGCACGGCGCCCTGCGGTGTGATCATGCCGGCGCTCATGACTCGGACCGGCGATGCCATACGATCGCCGAACGACGCACCGGCGCGCACGCCCCCCACCACGGCCGCGAAAGCCAGGGCAAGGTGCAGCAGCCAGGTGGGACGATGCGTTGCGATCATAGCCTTGAAAAATACGAGATGTCTAGTCGGGATTCAATCGGCAGCCGTGCGTAGGCTGGCAGCGCTCATGCGACGATACCGACCCGTGACACTTTCGGCCAGCGTCGGCGTACTGCTCATCGAGACCACGATCGCACTCCGCGGTCCGGTCGAAGGGCTCACCTGCACGGTCAACGCGCCTATCCATGCCTCGCGTTTCAATTGGATCTTCATCGGCCACGACGTCGATCGTTTCGGCGCTCCTCGCTGCCCTCCTCGCCGGTCCAGCCGGCGCGCAGTCCAACCCCGACGGCGGCGCGCCCTCCGGTCGCGGATCGATCGGTCTCCATCTGCAGGTCTCGGAGCCCAAGGGTGAACTCGGGCGGAATACAGGCAACGGTTTCGGCGTCGGCGGGTACGCACTCGTTCGGCTCGATCCGAATTCGATCATGAACCTGCGCGCCGACGTCTCGTTTCTGACTTACGGGAACTCCACGAGGCGCATTCCGCTGAGTGGAACCGGCGGGCTGATTCAGCTCGACCTCCGCACCACCAGCAACATCGTGTCGGTCGTGACCGGTCCGCAGTTGCTGGGCCCTACTGGCACCTTCACACCGTACGCCACGGCGTTGGGCGGATTCTCGGTGTTCTGGACGTCCAGCTCGATTGAAGGGTCGAACAACGAGCAAGATCCCTTCGCGACCACGACCAACGCCAGCGACGCGGCGTGGGCCTACGGCGGGGCGGTGGGCAGCTACATCCGCGTCAGCAATGGCAAGAATCCGGTACGCCTCGACGTCGGCGCGCGGTTCCTGCGCCACGACGACGTGCGTTATCTCAACGCAGATCGCGTCCGTGAGGCGTACAACAACGATCGACCGCCGGTGTCGATTCGGGGACGCGCCGACTTCGTGACCTACTACCTCGGCATCAACGTGATCGCCTTCTGATGCGGCGACTGGCGATGATCACTCGTCGTCGGGGCGCCGTCGACGCTTGGTCTCGCTGCGCTGACGCTTCTCGGTCAGGCGCCGTTCCACGGAGCCCCGTGTAGGCCGTGTCGCCTTGCGGGGCTTCTGTACGACCAGTGCCCGCGACACGAGGTGTACCAGCCGCTCGATCGCCGCGCGCCGGTTCTGTTGCTGGCTGCGATACTCGCCGGCCACGATGCGCAGGGCGCCGTCGCTGTCCAGACGCGACGCGAGGCGCGCCATGACGAGAACGCGCTGCTCATCGCGCAGCGCGCGGGTGTGGCGCACGTTCCACTGCAGCGCGATACGCGTGGCGCTGCGGTTCACATGCTGGCCACCGGGCCCGCTGCCAGAAATTGCGGTGACATCGAGTTCCTGCGCTGGTATGCGCACCCCCGGTACGACATCCACGTCTTCCAGTGATGGCGTGGTCACGGCATGCCGCTCACGGTGTTCGGCAGGGCGAAGCGTGCAGCGCCGTCGATATTGCCGCCGGGGTTGGGCGCGACGCGGAGTCGGGAGTCGAGAAAATCGCCACGTACTCCGACGGGGCGGTGTTGGTGAACGACAGCTGTCGGTATCCGACGGCGGCCAACTCGCAGCGCAGCAAGGCCGGCGGTGTGCCATGCCCGTACGTGGGACGCTCGAGATCGAGAATGACGAGACGGCCGCCCGGACGCATGGCGGTGGCGAGATTCCAGAGCAACGCGAAGGGCTGCTCGATCTCGTGGTACATGTGTATCATGATCGCCACGTCGACGCTGGCGGCGGGTAAGCGAGGGTCGTGTGCCTCGCCACGCACCACCTGCACATTCCGCAGCCCTTCACGGCGCACGCGTCGCTGAAGAAGGGAGAGGTAGTCGGGAATGATGTCCTGCCCGAACACCCGGCCGGTTGCACCGACGATCGGCGAGAGTCGGGTCACGTAGTAGCCGTCGCCGGCGCCGATATCCGCGACGTGCTGGCCCTGGCCGATCTTCGCCAACTGCACGACCCGCGCGAACTCGCCTACATCGTCACGGTCATCCTCATCGCTCCATCGTGGCGCGACGATGTCCGCCACCGGTCGCATCGGGTTCGGAAAGGCACCGGCCGGCGCGCCCGGCGGGGCCGCCGGACCGATCGTGTCCTGGTCTGCAGCCACGACGCCAGCGCTCGTCTGGTCGTTCCCATCGGTAGACGCGCCGCACGCGAATGCCGCGGCGACGACTATCAGCGGCCACCATGGACGGCTCATGTGGTGCTCGGTGAATCGGTACGCAAATGCACGCGCAGCGCGGCCACACGACGGCCGTCCATCGCGACGATCTCGAGTTCTCCGCCAGGATACGTCACGCGATCGCCGATCTTCGGCAGTCGACCCAGCATCGCGAACGCGTAACCGCCAAGCGTCGACCAGTCGCCGTCGGGAATCGGCAGCTTGTGATCCGAACGCACGTCGACGAGCGACATGGAACCGGCGAGTTCGAGCACACCGTCGAAGAGCAGGGCATCGCGCGACAGCGGGTCGTACTCATCGGCGATGTCGCCGACGACTTCCTCGATGAGATCTTCCATGGTCACGATGCCAGCCGTTCCGCCGTATTCATCGAGCACGACCGCGAGGTGCGCCCGGGTGCGTCGCAGGTCATCGAGGACGCGTTCGGCCGCGCGCGTCGCGGGAACGTACATCGGTTCGCGCAAATGATCGCGAAGCGAGAACGTGGCGGGATGCTCACTGAGCCAGAAGTCCTTCGCGAGGAATACACCGACGATGTCATCGGGCGTCTCGCGATACACCGGATAGCGCGAGTACCGCTCGCGCCTCAGCGTCACGATCAGCTCGTCGAGTTCGACATCTTCCGCGATTGCGATCATGTCGGTACGCGGGCGCATCACGTCCAGCGCCTTCTTGTTGTGGAAGTCGAACACGCCGGCCAGCATCGCGGAGTCGGACTCGTCGAGCGTGCCGTGCGCCCGCGCCTGCATCACGAGCAGGCGCAGCTCTTCGGGACTGTGCACGTGCCCCCCTTCGGACACCGGTTCTACCCCGAGCAACTTGAGCAACCGGTTGGCGGTGCCATTGAGGAAGCCGATGAAGGGCGACATGATCTGCGAAAAGAGCATCAACGGGCGCACCACCCATTGGCTTACCGCTTCGGGACGTGCCAGCGCAATCGACTTGGGCGCCAGCTCGCCGAGCACAATGTGCAGGAAGGTGATCACGAGAAACGCCACGGCGATCCCGGCGCCGGTATGCGCGGCGCCCGACGCCGGCTCGATGCCCACGAGATGAAGCGCGCGATCCACGAGCACGGCGATGGCCGGCTCGCCGATCCAGCCGAGGGCGAGGGACGCGAGGGTGATGCCCAGTTGCGTCCCCGAGATATAGCGGTCCAGCTGGCTCAGGGCCCGCTGCACCACCTTCGCGCTACGGTCCCCCTCGGCGGCCATCTGGTCGATGCGGCTCCGGCGCACCGCCACCAGCGCGAACTCCGCGGCCACGAAGAACGCGTTGAGTAGCACCAACAAGAGAACGGCGAGCAATCGTCCCGAAGCCGAACCGAACGTAAGGGTGTCGACGACGGGTAAAGTCGGGTCAGCAAGCATACTTAAAAGAAACGGACAGGCGGGTGATTCGTCAGGGTAGTGCAATCTGCAAGAGTGCCGGGCATTCCGCTTCTGCGGCATTCTGCAAGACTACCGACTTCCGTGCGCTATACCCCCGCGATCCCGCAGGTCCCGATTCAGGAGATGCTCGACCCGCGCC
>JBBQXC010000078.1:0-21109 GCA_038210005.1 Gemmatimonadales bacterium | reverse complement strand
TGATGGCCCGCCGCGAAGAAACGTCTGCCACGTGAGCGTCATCGCGTGTACGAAATGCTACAGATCCTGAGTGTGCCCCTGTTCGAGCAAGCTCCGATCCTGCAACTCCTTACGCCACCGCCTCACCATTCAGACCCGGATGTCGAGCCCATTCAGCTCGTTCTGCTCTGAAAAACATTGGGACGCCACTGATGCGCTTTCTGGACTTGCCGCTCGAAGATCGCGTCCCGGATGCCAAGACCGTCTGGCTGTTTCGCGAGCGCTTGAAAGCCCTGCAACTGGTGGACGTGTTGTTCGCCCGCTTCCACGAACAATTGGCCACGCAAGGCTACGCGGCGCGTGCCGACCAAATGATAGACGCCACCTTTTTCGAAGTCCCGCGCCGGCGCAACGCCCGCGAAGAGAACGCCCAGGTCAAGGCCGGCGAGACACCCGCCGAGTGGCAACAACCTGCACAGTAGTGCAAGCGTCGCCAAAAGGACGTCGACGCCCGCTGGACCTGGAAGCACCACGAAAATCACTTCGGCTTCAAGGACCACGTCAACGCGGACCAAGGGAACACGCTGGTGCAACGTTACGAGGTCAGCGATGCGGCGGTACACGACAGCCAGGTGTTTGAGACGCTCCTGGATCAGATCGAAGACCACGAGCGGAAGAAGCGGGGGGATCTCTGCGGACAGCGCCTATCACTCACAGGAAAAGTTGCTCAGGCGCGACAGGAGAAGTGCGTCCGCGATGGCATAAAAGGGCAAAAATGGCAGCAATGCCTGGGAAATAGGCGGCATTCGGACGCATTCAACTAACAAATCGCTCGAGTTGCTGAACTTTTACGAAATGTTGAAGCTGAGAGAAATTAAATCGTATTTTTTGAGGTGCCCAGGGGAGCATTGCAGACTCAAGTATCTCATCACTTGACCAACGTGGGTGCGCTTTGCTAAGATAGGCGGACAACCGACTTCGTGGTCATTTGCCGCCTATTGCCGCCACGTAAAACAACGAGCTAAAACGCGACTGCCCGGGCGAACCACTAGCCCGGGCTCTGTCGTTTGGGACGGCGCCATCGTTTCCGGAGCTGCTCATGCCCCCGCGCCCGATTGCTATCTACCACGAACACCCCGACTGGTTTCGCCCGCTCTTTGCGGAGTTGGATCGTCGCGGTATTGCGTACGAGCGGCTCGACGCCGCCGCACACGAGTTCGAACCCGCCGACACCGCCACGCCGTATTCGCTCGTGTTCAACCGGGCGAGCCCGTCGGCGTATCTGCGCGGCCACGCCCAGACCACGTTCTACACGCTGCATTGGCTGCGTCATCTCGAGCGACTTGGCGTGCCCGTAGTGAACGGCGCGGAGGCCTACGCGCTCGAGCTCTCCAAGGCCACGCAGCTCGACCTGCTGCGAGAACTTGGACTGTCGTATCCGCGTTCGCGCGTGATCAACGATCCCTCGCGCGCCGTCGCGGCCGCACGCGGGTTCCGGTATCCGGTGCTGGTGAAGGCGAATGTCGGAGGCAGTGGTGCCGGCATCGTGAAGTACGATTCGGAGGCCGCGTTGACCGCCGCCGTCGCCGCCGGTGTGGTCGACCTTGGTGTGGACGGCACGGCGCTCGTGCAGGAAGCGGCGCCGCTGCGCGATGGCCACATCACGCGCGTGGAAACACTGAATGGCAAGTACCTCTACGCCATCAACGTGTATCCGGCCGCTGGCTCGTTCGATCTGTGCCCTGCGGATGCCTGTCAGACTACGAACGGTGTGGAGCTCGTGCGCGGCGCGTGCGCGATCGATGCGCCCAAGTCGGGCATGCGGGTGGAGCGCGCCGACCCACCGGCGCACATCATTGCCGAAGTGGAGCGCATTGCACAGGCGGCCCGGATCGATGTCGGCGGCATCGAGTATCTCGTGGATGACCGCGACGGGCAGCACTATTTCTACGACGTGAACGCGCTGTCCAACTTCGTGGCGGACGCCGTCAACGTGGTCGGGTTCGATCCCTTCGAACGCCTGGTCGACTATCTGGCGGAGCGTGCCGGCGTGCTGGCCACGGTGGAGGCCTGATGCGGTTCGGTTACTGGCTCCCAGTGTTCGGCGGATGGTTGCGCAACGTACCCGACGAGGGGATGGAGGCGAGCTGGCCGTACGTGCAGCGACTCGCGCGGCGCAGTGAGGAGATCGGCTACGATCTCACGCTGATTGCGGAGTTGTTTCTCAACGACATCAAGGGCATCGACGCGCCTGCGCTCGATGCGTGGTCCACGGCCGCCGCGCTGGCGGCCGTCACGACGCGACTCGAGCTGATGGTGGCGGTGCGTCCCACGTATCATCATCCGGCCACGCTCGCCAAGCAGGCGGCGAACATCGATCAGATCAGTAATGGCCGTCTGTCGCTGAACGTGGTGTCGAGCTGGTGGAAGGACGAAGCGCGCCGCTACGGTAGTCAATTCGACGAGCACGACGATCGGTACGCGCGCACGGCCGAGTGGCTCGACGTGCTGCACGGTGCATGGTCCCAGCCGTCGCTGAGCTACCAGGGCAAGTATTACCAGGTTGATGAGCTCATCGTGCAGCCAAAGCCTCTCAGGAGTCGAGGACGTCCGCATCCGGTGCTGTATGCCGGCGGAGAGTCCGACGCGGCGAAGTCACTGATCACGCGCGCGTGCGACGCGTATGTCATGCACGGTGATCCGCCGGATCGCGTAGCGCCCAAGGTGGCAGACATGCAGCACCGTCGGGAAGCGGCTGGTCTGTCGCCGATGCAATACGGCATGGCCGCCTACGCGATCGTACGGGACACCGAGGCCGAAGCAAAGCGGGAGCTGGAGCGTATCACGAACGTGCAGCCCGGCTCGCCGGGATTCAGCAACTATCAGGACTGGATCGCCAACACGCAGCTCGATCAGCACCTGTCGCTGCAGGACTACTCGGTGTCGAACCGTGGACTCCGCGCGGGCCTCGTTGGCACACCGGAACAGGTTGCCGGTCGAGTCCGCGAATTCGAGACGGCTGGAGTGGGTCTGTTGTTGCTGCAGTGCAGCCCGCAGCTGGAGGAAATGGAGCGGTTCGCCGAGCAAGTGATGCCTCTCGTGCGCGATCGACGCGTGCTGGCGGCGTAGCAACGGCAACGGCAACGGCAAGGGCCAAAAGCAACAGCAACTGCAACAGCCAGAACACGGAGAGCACGGATTCGATGGAAACAACACGGATAAGATGAACAGAGCCGTTTCGCCTATCCGTGTTGATACCGTCCAATCCGTGCGATCCGTGTTCTGGCTTTTCGCTTTTTGTTTTGATGGCTCACTCCACGACCGCTAGCCCGTTCCACCTGTCGCTCAGCGGCGAAACCGGTACTTTGTGGCCATGACCCGACCCTATTCGTTCCTGGCCTTACTACTGCTCGCCGCCGTCGTTTCGACCGTCTCGACATCGACCGCTTCCGCACAGCCCGATCGTCGCCCTTTTCGCATCGAAGAAGCGACCATCGCCCAGATTCATGCGGCGTTCAAAGCGAAGACGCTCACCTGTCGCGCGCTCACGAAGGCGTATCTCGATCGCATCGACGCGCTCGACAAGCGGGGCCCGGCGATCAATGCGATCATCCTCGTGAATCCGCAGGCACTGGCAGTGGCCGACTCGCTCGACAAGCGATACGCCACCGGTGGTCCCACGGGGCCGCTACACTGCATTCCGACAATCGTGAAGGACAACTTCGAGACCGTTGGCCTGCAGACAACCGGCGGATCGCTGGCGCTCGAGGGATGGACGCCGCTGCTGGATGCCACGATGGTGCGGCAGATCAAGAACGCCGGGGCCATCGTGTTGGCGAAATCGAATCTCGCCGAGTGGGCCTTCACGCCGTATGAGACCGTGAGTTCCATCCTGCCCGGCTACACGCACAATCCGTATGCACTCGATCGTGTGACGGCTGGATCAAGCGGTGGCACGGCCGCCGCCGTGGCGGCCAGCTTCGGCGCCGTCGGACTCGGCACCGACACCGGCAACTCCATTCGCGGCCCATCGGCGCATCAGGCGCTGGTCGGCATTCGCTCCACGATGGGACTCACGTCGCGTGCCGGCGTGATCCCGCTCAACGCGTCCGCCGATGTCGCCGGACCCATGGCGCGCACCGTGGCCGACGCGGTCGCGGTGTTCGACGTGGTTGTGGGGAGTGATCCGGCCGACACCGTCACCGCTTCGGCCGATGCCAATCGAAGCGCGTCATACGCCAGCTTCCTCGTGCGCGGTGCGCTCGAGGGCGCACGTATCGGCATTCTGCGGCAAGCCTACGAGCGGCCCACGCTCGACCCCGAGGTGCAGCGCGTGTTCGAACGCGCGGTGGCCGACATGCGCGCACAAGGCGCCGTTATCGTCGAGGCGCGCGTCGACTCGCTCGACGCCATTCAGCGCCGACAGCAGGGCGGCTGCAATCGATTCAAGGCCGATCTCGAACGCTATTTCGCCGCGCGTGGATCGAACGCGCCGGTGAAGACCATCGACGAAGTCCTCCGCAGCCGGAAGTACCATCCCACGGTCGAACAGCGTCTGCGTGACGCTTCCCAGGTTACCGAACTGCCAGAGTCGAGCACTGGCTGTCAAAGCCGCGAGCGGGTGCGCTCCGCGCTGCGCGATGCCGTGATGCAGATGATGGACTCGCTCAAGATCGACGCGGCGATCTATCCCACGTGGAGCAACGCGCCCCGATTGATCGGCGACCTGAACACGCCGCATGGCGACAACAGTCAGCTCTTCTCGCCGAGCACCGGCTTCCCGGCCATCACCGTGCCGATGGGCTACACGCGAGACAATCGACTGCCGGCCGGCGTGAGTTTCCTGGGTCGCCCGTGGAGCGAGGGACGGCTCATTCAGCTCGTGTACGACTACGAGCAGACCACCAAGCACCGTCGCGCGCCGGTACTGCCGTCACGCTGAGCAGCAACGAAAAAAACAGCCAGAACACGGATGACACTGATGTTGTGGAAACAACACGGATAGGACCAACGGCGCAGCGCTGTTCATCTTATCCCGTGTCGTTTCCGTTGATCCGTGATCTCCGTGTTCTGGCTGTTGCTGTTGCCGTTGCTGTCGCCGCTGCTGTTGCGGTTGCAGTTAGCTGCTGTAGTACGACGCGTTCTCGTCGACGTAGCCCTTGGTGAGATCGCAACCGTACGCCACCGCGTCGCCATCGCCGACTCCAAGCGACACCGACAGGTCGACCACTTCTCGTGAGAGCGTCTCGCGCACCACGGCGTCGTCGAAGGCCAAGCGCTCGCCGTTGCCGACCACTTGGAAGCCGTTGATCCAGGCATCGGTGGTCTCGGGGTGGATCGTGCAGGCGAAGCACTTGCCGACGGCCATGAGCAGACGACCGACGTTCGGATCCGCACCGTGGACCATGGTCTTCACGAGCGGGGAATTCACGATCGACTTCGCGACGACGTGCGCTTCCGCGTCGTTCAGCGCACCGCGCACCGTGACGCGCACCAGGTGCTCGGCGCCCTCGCCGTCGCGCGCCAGAATCTCCGTCATCCGTCGGCAGCCCGCCGTGAGCACGTGCAGAAACTCCGCGTCGTCCACGGCGCCGGCCAGACCGTTGGCCAGGATCGCGCAGGTGTCCGACGTGCTCGTGTCGGTATCCACCGAGAGCATGTTGAACGTCGGCGCTACCGCCGCTCGCAGCAGCCGATCCAACGTCGTCGCGTCGAAGGCGGCGTCGGTGAAGATGTACGAGAGCATCGTGGCCATGTTCGGCTCGATCATACCCGACCCCTTCGCCACCCAGGTGATCGTCGCGTTGCCGACCGACGCCGACAACGCCTTTGGATGCGTGTCGGTGGTCATGATGCCTTCGGCGCCGACGATCGGATCATCCTGCAGGTCGGCCGTCATGCCGACCACGCCCGCCTCGATCTTCTCGATCGGTAGAAGCACGCCGATCACGCCGGTCGAGCTCACGAGCACTCGATCGGGGCTGGTGCCTAGCTCAGCGGCAGCCGCCACGGCCATGCGTCGCGCATGCTCCACGCCACGCGCGCCCGTCGCGACGTTGCTCACCTTGCTGTTGGCGATGATCGCGCGCAGCACGCCACCCGTGATCGTCTCGCGGCCGAGAATGATCGGCGCGCCGGGGAAGTGGTTGCGGGTGAAGACGGCCGCCGCCGCGGCGTCGACCTCGCTGGCGAACAACGTCAGATCGCGAGCCGACGGCTTGAGACCGACATTGCGGCTTGCGCAGCGAAAGCCGCGCGGAAACACCGGCGTCGCATGAAAAGAGGGAGCGGAAGACATGACCAAAGCTACTATCATTCCCGGGTGCGACGTAGCCAGCACCTCGGGACCCACCGTTTCCCCATGCTCTCTGTCCGATGTCCTCTCGCCTCGTTCCTGTGTTGGCCCTCGTGCTCGCGCTCGTGCCGTATACCGCCGGCACGCAAGTCGCGCCCGCCGGCGCCGCACCACCGCGCGCCGTTGCCGACACGTCGGTGTTTGCACCGCTCGTGCTGCCCACGCCCAACGAGTATCGCAGTGGCAGCGGTGCTCCCGGCCCGAAGTACTGGCAGAACCGCGCCGACTACACGCTCGCGGCCACGCTCGACACCGCCGCCAAGACCGTGAAAGGCGAACTCACCTTGCGCTACACGAATCGCTCGCCTGACACGCTGCGTTTCATGTGGCTGCACGTCGAGCAGAACGCCTTCCGTAGCAAGTCGCTCAACTCGTACATCTTCCCCGAGGACTCACGCTTCGGCGCGCGTGGCTTCGAGGGCGGCTACACGTTCTCGCGGCTCGATCAGCTCGTCGCGTCGGCCAAGGGCGGGGCGCCGAAACGGACGCCGCTCACCCGCCGGGTGAACGAAACGCTGATGAAGGTCGATTTCGCCGAACCGTTGGCGCCGGGCCGTACTGCGGTACTGGATATGGCGTGGAGTTTCCCGGTGCCGGAGCACGGCGCCGATCGCATGGGTCGAGATGGCGCGCTGTACGAGATCGCGCAGTGGTTCCCTCGCGCAGCGGTGTACGACGACGTCCGCGGGTGGAACATCGAGCCGTACCTCGGGCAAGGCGAGTTTTATCTCGACTACGGTGACTACGCGTTGGCGATCACCGTGCCGGCCGGATACATCGTCGCCGCCACTGGTGCGCTGCAGAATCCGCGCGACGTGCTCACGACAACGCAGATCGCGCGTCATGCCATTGCTGCCAAGTCGGACACGGTGGTTCGTCTCATCACCGCCGAGGAACTCGCGAAGGGCACGGCCCGCGCGCGGACCAGTGGCACGATGACCTGGCGCTTCAGCGCGAAGAACGTGCGCGACGCCGTGTGGGCGGCGTCGCCCGACTTCCAGTGGGATGCGTCGAGCTGGAAGGGGATCATGGCCTACGCCTACTATCGCCCCTCGGCAGCGGTGAATTGGCACGACGCGGCTGACCAGACGCGCATGTCGATCATCGAGTACTCGGAGCGCTGGTTTCAGTATCCGTGGCCGCACATCTCGGCGGTGGAAGGACCGATCAGCGGCATGGAGTATCCGATGATCGCGATGGAGAACATCAGCAACGACATCTACGATCTGTACAATGTCGTGACGCACGAGATCGGACACATGTGGTTCCCGATGATCGTGGGCAGCAACGAGCGGTCGTACATGTGGCAGGACGAAGGTTTCAACACGTTCATCAACACGTTTTCCGAAGGACGTCGCTATCCTGAGCGCGGCGATCAGCTCGCCCGCGCCGCCGAAGAACGGCGCATGGTGGAGCAGTACATGGTACGCGGCGTCGACAAACCGGTGGACATCAATCCTGACCGTATCAATCCGGCGCTGCTCGGCGAGGCGGCGTACGTGAAGCCCAGTGTGGGACTGCAGCTGTTGCGACAGGAGATCCTCGGGCCGCAAGCCTTCGACGATGCCTTCCGCACCTACATTGCACGGTGGGCGTACAAGCATCCCACGCCGGCGGACTTTTTTCGGACGATGGAGGATGTGGGGGGCCGTCGTCTCGATTGGTTCTGGCGTCAGTGGTTCATGGAGAACGCACGCTTCGATCAAAGTGTCGACAGCGTTGTGACGCGCACGAGGGGCGATACCACGTTCGTCGGGGTGTTGTACGGCAATCGCGAGCGCGGCGTGTTGCCCCTACGCGCACGCTTCACCTTCAGTGATGGCACCACGCAGGAGCACGTGTATCCCGCGGAGGTGTGGAGCACCAACTCGCGACAGTACGTGCGTGCGTATGCGTTCGTGCGAAAGCAGCTCGTGCACATCGAGCTCGATCCCGAACAACGCCTTCTGGACGTCGATCGGACGAACAACAGCTGGGGGACGAAGCGTGTGACGCCGTGATCAACGCCGGCGTGCACGTTAAGATCGCTTTAACTCCCATTTGCTGAAACGTGAAAAAGGGGGGACCAAACGGCTCGGAATTGGGGCAGAGAGTATTTTAGCCGGGACGGGATTGTTTGTGCGTGCTCTGTTCAGAATTGGGAATGCGATTAATGTCACGCATGCCTACTCAGCCTTCACTTCGCCCGTTTGACGTCGCTGTGGCCCTCCGTCTCTTACTGGAGCCGGAGGACCGCTACGAACCGCTGGCCAACGCGCTGGCGACGAGCACCAGCGCTGCGCACCGCGCGGTCGCGCGACTGCAACACGCCGGGCTCTGCGAGCCGGCAAGCCGGACCGTCAATCAGAGCGCCTGCCGGGAATTCCTGGTGCACGGGGTCCGCTACGCATTCCCGCCCGTGCACGGTCCGGAGCGGCTCGGCATGCCCACCGCCGGTTCGCATCCGGAACTCTCGGCCCTGGTCGGCGACGGGTCGGCTATGAAGTCACTCGTATGGCCGATGGAGGGCGGTGTCATGCGCGGCGAGGCGCTGGTGCCACTGTTCAAGGGCGTCACCAAGGTCGCCGCCCGTGACGCCCGGCTCCATCATCTGCTCGCCTGCGTCGACGTCCTCCGCGTCGGCAGCACGGCGCAGCGGGCCGCGGCCGCTGACATCCTGCAGCAGCGCCTCTTTACCGCCTGAGGCCGCCCCACGCCGATCGACGCGGACGCCTTGGCGTCCGTCGTGAATACGCAACGAGTCGCCCCGGAATCCGGGGCGGCTCATTGCAATGAACCAATTCACACAGTCGACTGACAGCACCAACACACTCAGCTCGGGATTCCGGTGTCGGTGTGTGCCGTCACGGAGCAGGTCGCCTCAACCTGCTCCGCGACGATAGTCTGCCTGCGTCAGCGCTGCGTCATTCGTTTTGTCCCACAACCGGCAGCCCCGATGCCTGCCAGGCCGCGAATCCACCGCGCACGTTCACGGCATCCGCGCGTCCCAGCCGGTGCAGTAGGCTGGTGGCAATGGCGGATCGCACGCCCGACTGGCAGTGCACGTAGAGAGGCGTGGCGGGCAACTCGTCGAGCCGCTGACGCAGATCTCCCAAGGGCATGTGGATCGCACCGCGCAGATGACCGGCGTCCCACTCGGTCCGTCCGCGGACATCCACGATTGCCGCCGTCCCGTTTGCGACCGCGGACCGCGCGTCATCGACCGCCGCTTGCGGGATCGAGTGCAGGTCGCGTCCGGACACGCGCCACGCCGTGAGCGCGGCGTCGGCGTCTGCCGAGCCGACAATACGGTCGAAGCCGATACGCGACAGATCACGCACGGCCCATTGCACCGCCTCCGGCGCGGCATCGTGACCGTGGTCCGACAGCAGCACGATCTCGTCAGCGATCGGAACGATCGATCCCAACCACGTGCTGAAACTCTTCGAATACGGCACCGACAGGCTGCCGTCGATGTGACCGTCGGCGAATTCGCTGGCCGGTCGCATGTCGATGGTCCATCGAGTGCTGCGGTCGAGGCCGCCGAGGACGTCGTCGGCGGACATCGCCGGCGCCACCGGTGGCTGTCCCAACACGGGCGGACCGTCGCGATTGATTCGCTTCATCGACGCGAAGTAGCGCGGCGGCTCGGGCTGACCCTCGAGCACGGCCGCCACGAACGCCGACTCGTCGCGCTCGGCCACGCCCCAGTTCGAAAGCTTTTCGTACCCGACCGTGGACGATGGTACGGCGCCCAGCGCCTTGCCGCATGCCGAGCCCGCGCCATGCCCGGGCCACACCTGCAGATGGTCGGGAAGTGTCCGGAACCGCTGGAGTGAATGAAAGAGTGTGCGCGCTCCCGCTTCCATGGTATCGGCGAGACCGGCCGCCCGTTCCAGCAGATCGGGTCGACCGACGTCGCCTACGAACACGAAGTCGCCGGTAAGAATGCCCATCGGCCCAGCACCGCGTGGTGTATCGGTGACCACGAGCGAGAGGTGTTCCGGTGTATGCCCGGGGGTGTGCAGGACGTCGAATCGAATGTTGCCGACCATGATTCGGTCCCCGTCGTGCAACAGCACGGCGTCGTCCTGAACGGCGAAGGCGTACTGCCAGTCGGGGCCGCCCTCAGCCGACAGATACAGGCGGGCACCGGTGGCGGCGCGGAGTTCACGGGCGCCGGACACGAAGTCGGCGTGAATGTGCGTTTCGGTGACGTGCGTGATGCGCAGCCCTTCCGCGCGCGCGACGTCGAGATACGGAGCAGGATCGCGAAGCGGATCGATCACGATCGCTTCGCCGGTGGCCTGACATCCGATCACATAGCTCGCCTGGGCGAGCGCCTGATCATACAGTTCGCGAAAGAACATACCTGGCAATATACCGAGCTTCGGGTCGAGCGGCTCGTCACAAAAAGTTCGAGACAATTCCAGCGCTGTAACGGCCGTGCCGATGTCGCTATGCCCGTTCGCTCGTCGTTGGGATAACATGTTCCCGTGTCCTTGAATCCCCCGCGCCGCCCGTCCACGCTTTCGGCGAACAAGTTCGCCGCCGCGAAGCGACCCATGGGCTGGTCGCCTGACCCGCGTGCGTCGCCGCGCCCTGCCGGGTCCCCGACATCGTCGTCCGCGCGGACGGCTGCGCCTGCGGCGCCGGTTCGACAGCGCGTGGTCACCAAGAGCGCCACCAAATCGACGCAGGACGGCCAAGTCGTGACCAGTCTGATCGTCGCGTTCGTGCTGCTGGTCATTGTGGTCGCGTCCGTGAGCGTGCGGGGCACCATGCGCCTGACGACGAGCAAAGACGCGGTGACCGGAACCCTCAAAGCCGTTCACGAGAAACAGTCTACGTTTCGCCTGCTCAACCAGCGCTTCGCGACGTGGCGCGAGCTCGAAGCCCGTGGCATGCGCCTCCCCGCCGATCAGGCGGTCGTGAAGTCGAACGCGACCGCGTCGCATTGGTTCGTGTCGGTGCGAGACAGCGCTACGGGCGTGATCTGCGACAAGACCGGCGAATTGTTCGACGAAGGGCCCGACGATCACCGGGCCGTCTGCCGGGATCCGGCCCGGTAACGCACGAGAACCGTCGCCGCGGGTTCCTATTCGCCCGCGAGGACGGTAGATCGAAGCGTGAACATCGAACTTGCTTTTTCGCGCGCGCGCCGGAACGTCCGGCGCGTCTTAGTGGTCGTCCTTGGCGGGCTCACCGGAGCGGTCACGCTCGTGCTGGGCGCCACTCCGGCCTTCGCCCAAGCGCGTACGCCTGAGCGTACGCGCGCCGACAGTGCCGCCGCCGACAGCGTTCGCGCGTCGCGAGCGCGCCATGCACAGGCGCTGCAGGGTATTCGCGTGACGCTGACGCGTGACGCGGCCCGTTCGCCACTTGAATTGCCGTTCGCCTGGTCGCGGGCCACCATCGATGACCGCCCGGCGCTACGACGCAGCGGCGTGGGTGATCTGTTGCTCGGCGTGCCGGGAGTTCAGGTGCAGGATCGCGCGAATCCATCGCAGGACCCGCGCATTGCCATTCGCGGCTTCGGCGCGCGCTCGGCGTTCGGCGTACGCGGCGTTCGCGTGCTACGCGACGGGATTCCGCTCACGCTGCCCGATGGCCAAACGCCGATCGACTGGCTCGACCTGGAGTCGGTTGGTCGCGTGGATGTGATTCGCGGCACGGCGGCCGCGCTGTACGGCAATGCCGCGGGCGGGGTGATCGACTTCCGTTCGCGCGCGCCGTCGGAGCGCCCGTTCGCGATCGATGCACGAGTGTGGGATGGCGGTGGTCTGCAGCGCGGCTCGGTGCTCGCCTCCGGCAGCCGCCGCGACACCACGGGGCTCGTCCAGGGGGGCGGTTGGCTCGGGTCGGTTACACGCACCACGGGCGAAGGTCCGCGGCAATGGTCGCAGCTCGATGCCACCAGTGCGTTCGCCCGTGCCCTGGCCACCGTGGGGGGAACCCGCTTAGAGGTGCAGGGCACGCGCTATGAGACGCCGCGCGCCGAGAACACGGGGGCGCTCACGGCGGCCGAGCTGGCGCGTGATCCGCGATTGCCCGATTCGCTGAACATCACCCGTCGGTCGCGCAAAGCCGTGCAGCACTCGCAACTGTCACTCCTTGCCGCACGCGGCGACGGCGCCAACACGCTCAATGCCTCACTGTTCGTGGGCACGCGCACGCTCGACAATCCGCTCCCGTTCGCGATGGTCGCGGTTGATCGGCATGTGGCCGGCGGATCGCTGCACGGCGCGTTCCGCACCACGCGACTGCCGTGGCCGGTGCGGCTCGGGGGGGGCGTCGATGCGCAACGCCAGGTCGACGCCCGACTCAACTTCGAGAACTGTACGGCGCTGGTCGCGACGGCGCCGGCCACGGAGCGCTGTCCGAAGCCGGGCACCGAGCGTGGCGCGATTCGTCTCAACCAGCAGGAGCGCGTGGGCGGGCTTGGTGGCTACGTGCGCGCGGAAGTGGAGGCGCCGCATCGGCTCTTCGCCAGTGCCGCATTGCGATATGATCGCGTGAACTTTGCCGTGCGCGACCGCTTCATCACGGCCACCAATCTCGACGACTCGGGCGCGCGCGTGCTCAGCGCCGTGAGCCCGATGTTCGGTGTGTCGTGGCGCGCACGGCCGCTGCTGTCGGTGTACGCGAATCTCAGCACGGCCTTCGAAACACCGACGATCACGGAGCTCACCAATCAGGACAACGGGGCCGCCGGCCTGAACGCGTTGCTCGATCCACAGCGTACGCGCACGGCAGAAGTCGGCGTGCAAGGCCTGCTCTGGTCACGCCTGCGCGCCGATGTCGCTCTGTTCCGCGCATCCGTGCGTGATGAACTCGTGCCGTTCGATGTCCCGAACCAGCCGGGGCGCCGCGCATTCCGTAACGCCGGGCGCACGTCGCGGCAGGGCATCGAGACCAGCCTCAACAGCTCGACATCGGTATTCGATATCGGCGTGTCGCACACGTGGTCGCAATTCGCCTTTGATACGTACCGGGTGGGCACCGCGAACTACGACGGGAAGGTGATCCCGGGCATCCCCGCCCACTTGTTGCAAGCGTACCTCACAGCCCGTCACGCCGGATGGTTCGCTACCATCGACGGTGCGGCGTCATCGCGCGTGAGTGCCAATGACGCGAGTACGGTGTTCGCCGCCGGCTACGCGGCGTGGAATGTGCGCGCTGGCTACACGGCCCCGCGCGTGGGGCGCGTACGACTCGAGCCGACGGTCGGGATCGAAAACATGTTCGATCGTCGCTACGCCGGCTCGGTGGTGATCAACGCCACGCGCTCACGCTACTTCGAACCGGGACTGCCGCGCAGACTCACGTTCGTGATGCGCGTGCAGGCGGAATGAGGCCGCTACTGATCCAGGGGTCAGAATTCAGCATGTCCAGTCACAGGCATCAGACTGGGTATAGTGTTCGGAATTCAGCAACCACAGTGCACCGTTTCGAGCCGTTTGATGGTGTGCGACCTCGCGTCTCGCGATGAGTGCAAAACCGCTCGGTACTGTGCACTATGGTTGCTGAATTCCGAACATTATCCCCAGTCTGATCTCTGACGCTGGCGACTGAGCTCTGAGCTGTGAGCGGCGCCACTACTGGTACTGTACGTACAATGGCTTCGGCGTCAGCGCGAGCAGATCGCGCGGCGTCATCATCGTGCTCCCCGAACGCCGGTCGTTCTTGTAGAACAGTTTGAATCCCGCGAACTGCACGGGCTCGGCGTACACGTACGCCGCGTAGGAATCGCGCTTGAGACTCGGGCGTCCCCAGCCATCCATGTGGATCACCACTTGCACCCGCGGATCACGCTTGATCTTCGTGGCATTGGTGAGCATCGGCTTCGTGAAGCGATGCACCACCAGAATTTTCGGCGGGAGCTTCTTGTCGGTGACCAGCTTCGCGAGATAATCGATAACCCAGTTCACATCGGATGCGTCGTAGCTGCCGATCTTCTTGCCCGGCTTGGTGCCGTCCTTCATGGAGAACTCGGGGTCCATGCCGAAGTGCACGTCGGGCCGCGACAGCCATGACTCGAGGCGCGGCAATTCCTCCTGAATCGTGCTCAGGCCTACTTGCACGTCGAGGAAGAGCAGCGCGTTCCGCTCCTTTGCCCAGCCGTACACTTTCTCGGTGAGTGCGTCGCCGTGCCGCATGCGGTACTTGCCATCCTTGCCGGCATCACCCTGCGCCACCGTGGTGATCAGATGCAGCGCCGGCTGCACCGGCGTTGATGGATCGGCCTTCGCCCACGCGGCGACTTCGCGATCGAGCATGGCGAGCATCTCGGGCTTCGGATACTCGCCCAGCACGCCCATGCGCTTTGAGAATGGGTTGCCGTAGTACGCGATGATGCGCTTGGCCGGGAGCACGCTGCCCGGCAAGGGCGCAGGCCCCGGCACGGGCCACACGGGCACCGGCTTGCCGGCGAGCGCACGGGCTGCCGCCGAGGTGCCCGTGGCCGGATACGCGTACTTCGGGCCGGAGTCGCTCCTGATGGCGTTCGGCGCGGCCTTGGCCGGGGGCGTCGTGGAAGACTTGGTGGCGCTCTGCGCCGTCGCCGGCATGGCGAACCGCGTCACCGCAAGGCCGAGGAGAATCGAAGCCGCGAATGCGCGCGGCGAAACGCGAGAAGTCATATGCCACAATCTAGAAGGCACGGGTACCAGTCTCTGGGTGCGGTCGATGCGAATAAGTGTTCTATTTCACACTTCGCGCACGCCAGTCTCCTCAATCCGACCCGCTGCCATGAACGCTACGACGACCGTTCCAGAGGATTTCGACGGCTTTCTTCTCGACTCCATCCCCCTGCACGACGGGGTGTGGAGTCTTTTCGGCATCGACGACGACCGCCCGGTCGCGGCGTGGAGTCGTCCGCACGCCGAGCGTTACGACCAGCGTCTGCGGGAAGCGACGGCGCGCGAAAAGATCGCCGAATGGGCGCTCGGCGACGTGACGGTGAAGAATCTTCCCGCCTGCATCACCAAGGCCGAAGCAACGCTCGCCACGGCGCGCGCCGAACGCGCGCTGTGGGCCGAGCGTCTGCGGGTGATCTACGCCGCCAAGGGCGAATAGGCGCTAACGAATGCGAAGCACGAACGGCATGCGCGCGTACACACCGCGTGGGTCGTTGTAGCGCAGCAGCACGTCCAGCTCATGCGTGATATCACGCGCGAGTGAGCTGGCCGGGCCGCGCCCCGAGAGGAGCGCACTTGCCCCCGGGGTGGTGGCCGCGCTGATCGCCGCGGCCACCGGCGTCGGCTTGTGCTCCAGCAGCTCGGTGAGCTTTTCCGTGGCGCTCTTCACGCGCGGATATTCGCGCACATCGTAGTCGCCCGTGATCTTGGCCAGCGTGGCCGCGCTCTTGAGGGCCGCGTCGAGACCGCCAATGGAGTCCACGAGGCCGATGCGCATGGCATCCTCGCCTGACCACACGCGCCCTTCGGCAATCGCGCGGACCGAGTCCGGCGTCAGCGTGCGAGCGGTGGATACTCGCGTGATGAAGGCCTCGTACACGGCATCGGTCCCGCGCTGCAGCACGGCAAGTTCGGCGTCGGACCGCGGTCGCGCGATCGAGAGCAGATCGGCGTAGCGACCGGTCTTCACGGTGTCGAACGTGACGCCGTTGCGATTGGCCAATGTCTTGATGTTCGGCACGAGGGAGAACACGCCGATCGACCCCGTGATCGTGTTCGGCTGCGCGAATACGCGACTGGCCGCCGTGCTGATCCAGTATCCACCGCTCGCTGCGACCGTCCCCATCGACACCACGATCGGCTTCTGCTTCCGGATCAGTGTCAGTTCGCGCTGGATCTGCTCCGACGCAATCGCGCTGCCGCCCGGGCTGTTCACGCGCAGCACAACGGCCTTGACCTTGTCGTCGTTGCGCACGCGTCGAAGTTCGCGCGACAGCGACGTACCGCCGATCATGCCGTCCCCACCCTCGCCATCCACGATGTCGCCTTCGGCATACACGATCGCAATGGTCTGGCTCGCGCTGAAGCTGCGGTCCTTGGCCACGGCGATCGGCGCGTACTCGCCAAGCGTGATCTGCGGCAGTGTGGGGCGATCGAGCAGCGTCGCGATTTCAGCGGCGCGGATGCTGTCCTTGGGATTCTGCTTGACGTTGTCGGCCGAGCGTGCCGTCGATGCGAGTTGCTGCAGGTCGTCGAGTACATCGTCGAAGTACGCTACACGGTCCACGAGCTTGGCCGCCTTGGCGTCGGCCGGGAGAATGAGGCCTTGAGCGTCCACGATGGTCTGCAGCGCGATCGTGTCGATCCCACGACTCTGCGCCACGCCGAGCTTCACTTCGCTCCACAGATCGCCCAGGTACGACTCGGTCTGGAGACGACTCTCCGGGCTCATGTTGGTGCGCGTAAACGGCTCGACGGCCGCTTTGAAACGACCCACGCGGCTGACCTGCATGCCGATGCCGTACTTCTCGAACATGCCGGCGAAGAATACCTGCTCCGAGGCGAGGCCGGGCATGAGGAGTGATCCGAACGGATCGATGGTGACCACGCTGGCGGCGGAGGCGAGGTAGTAGTCGCGCGTATCCGGATTCACGAGGTAGGCGTGCACCGGCTTCTTGGACTGTCGGAAGCTGGCGATGGCCGCGCGCAGTTCGCGCAGCGCGGCGAACCCCGAGGCGTAGCCGTCGGCGGAGATCGAGCCGCGCAGGAGAATGCCGCTGATGCGATCGTCGTCAGCGGCCGCCTTGAGTGCAATCGTCGCCGCGCGCAGCGGGATGGCATCACCGCGTCCGGCGGAGAGCGCATCGTCGAGGAACGAGCCCGGCTTCGTTTCAGCCGGACGGTCGGAAAACGCGCGGTCCAGATCGATCACGAGCACCGAACCGTCGGCGACCTTCACTGGATCTTTGGAACCGGCTGAGGCGGCGATGCCGACGATCAGCAGGATGCCGCCCACGACGCAGATCGCGATCGTGAGCAGGTTGGCGGCGATGGCGGTCAGAAACTGCTTCATCATTGTCCGGACTCGAGAGGATTCGGCAAGCGGAACCTCTAACTCCTACGCTCGCCGCGTCGAAAAAGCTCCAGAAGGGTACACGCGGGTGGGGCCGCTCTCAAAACATGACGGTCGCGTCGCAATTGGGGCTTGCCGACGTCCCGACGCAGCCACAGCTTCCAAGGGAGCAGGTCACCCCCGCTATTTTCCCGCCCGGAGGACGCCCGTCCATGCCCGCCTTCAAAGCTCCACTCGACGATATTCGGTTTCTCCTGCACGACGTGCACGACGTCGCGCAGTTGGCCGCGCTTCCCGGTTTCGAGGAGGCCACGCCCGATATGATCGATGCCGTGCTCGTTGAAGGCGCGAAGATCTGCGAGGAGGTGCTCTTCCCGATCAATCAGAGCGGTGACACGGAAGGGGTGACGTATGAGAACGGTGAAGTCATTACGCCGACCGGCTTCAAGGAGGCCTACGCGCAGTATGCCGCGGGTGGATGGACCGGGGTGTCGGCCGATGCCAAGTACGGCGGCCAAGGGCTGCCTGAGGCAGTCCGCTTCGTGATGGAGGAGCTGCTCTGCTCTGCGAACCTCTCGTTCAGCATGTATCCGGGACTCACGCATGGCGCCGTGAGCGCGCTGCTGAGCCACGGATCGGACGAGCTCAAGGATCGGTTCCTCCCCAAGCTCATCGACGGCACGTGGGGCGGCACGATGTGCCTTACCGAGGCGCATGCCGGCACCGACCTCGGCATGATCAACACGAAGGCGGTTCCGGCCGGCGACGGTGCCTACGCGATCACCGGTACGAAAATCTTCATCTCGGCCGGCGATCACGACCTCACGGAGAACATTATCCACCTCGTGCTCGCCAAGCTGCCCGATGCGCCGGGCGGCACGAAGGGTATCTCGCTGTTCCTGGTGCCCAAGTATCTGCCGAAGGAAGACGGCTCTCCCGGCACGCGCAACGGCGTCACGGTGGGGTCGATCGAGCACAAGATGGGCATCAAGGCGTCGGCCACCTGCGTGCTCAACTTCGAGGACGCGACCGGCTGGATGGTGGGTGAGCCGCACAAGGGGATGCGGGCCATGTTCGTCATGATGAATGGCGCGCGTCTCGCCGTGGGCCTGCAGGGATTGGGGCTGTCGGAAGTCGCGTATCAGAACGCGCTGTCCTATGCGAAGGACCGGTTGCAGGGACGGTCGCTCACGGGCCCCAAGAATCCGTCGGGGCCGGCCGATCCGATTCTCGTGCATGCCGATGTGCGCAAAGGCTTACTCCGGATCAAGGCGTTCAACGAAGGCATGCGGTCGCTGGCGTATTGGGTCGGCATTCGTATCGATCTCGAGCATCGTCATCCCGATCCGGCCGTGCGCGAAGCGGCTGAAGATCTCGTGGCGCTGATGACGCCCGTGATCAAGGCCTTCCTCACCGACAAGGGCTTCGACAACACGAACATCGCGTTGCAGACCCTCGGCGGGCACGGGTACATCAAGGAGTACGGCATCGAGCAGTATGTCCGTGATGCGCGCATCGCGCAGATCTACGAAGGTACGAACGCGGTGCAGGCGCTCGACCTGGTCGGTCGGAAGCTGCCGATGGAGGGCGGGCGCCTGGTGCGTCGCTTCTTCGAGCTGGTGAAGGGCGACGTGGATGCGGCCGCGCAGGTGGAAGGACTCGAGGAGTTCGCGAAGGCGCTTGGCGGCTCGCTGTATCAGCTGCAAAAGGCGACGATGTTGCTGGCCGAGAAGGGCTTTGCGAATCCCGATGAAGTAGGCGCGGCGGCCACGGAGTATCTCCACTTGATGGGCTATGTAGCGGTCGGCTGGCAGTGGCTCCGGATGGCGACGGTGGCGCAGCAGCAACTGGCGGCGGGCACGGGCGACCAGCGGTTCCTGCAGGCCAAGCTCAAGACGGCGCGCTTCTACTTCGGGCGCCTGCTGCCGGAAGCGGCCACACTGCTGGCGGCCATCCAGGCCGGGTCGGCGCCCATCATGGCCTTCGCCGACGACGAGTTTTAGGCGCGCGCTGGGCGTGACGGGAGTGCCCGCTGCGTGACGGTCGGCGCGCGGGCGCTCAACTTCTGAGAGGGACGTGCCGATGCTCAAGGCAACCTCTCACCCACTTCATGTTCTTCAAGAAGCTCGTGTTTGAGCCCCGCCCCTCGATCGAACGAAGCAGTTCGACCGGCGCGTCCGGCTCCTCAGCACTGCACGCAATCTCCAATGGCGCTGGTCAGGCTGCCGAGATCTCCGTTGCGCCCACGTCACAGAGTAGCGAGGCCGGTCTCGGCTTGGTGCTCGATGCGCTGGGTGGGGTCCTGACTGCGCTCTCACGGTACCCGATCGATCTGCCCGATCGACCGGGAGAACAGAGCGCGGAAGAAATCGGACGATGGCAACGTCACGCCACGCTCGGCTTCGCCCTTGATGAGGGGAGCGGCTCGGGTTCAGTGGGTGTGAACGATCGCGACTGGGGCGGCGTGGTTCGTGCGGTCACCGAACAGCGACGAGATGAGCACAAGTACGTGGAGTCGTCGATCACCGAACTTCGCGAGGCGCTCTGGGCCTGCGTCGAGACCGTGCACAATGCGGTGAAGATCGATCATACCGCCGACACGTCGACCGGTACGCAGATGGATCGGGCGAAAGACGCGCTCAAGCGGATGCAGACGGGATCGATCAAGCAGGAGGTGCTCGGTGCCGTGCTGGCGATCGAAGGCGCGTTGCAGACGCGTCGCGATCAGCAGCAGGAGCAGTATGTGTCGCTGGCCACGAAGCTCGACCGCATGGGCAAGCAGCTCGAAGAGGCGCGGAAGGACAGCACGACCGATCCGCTCACGGGGATCGGCAATCGGAAGCTGTTCGACATGATGGGCCCACGCGCCGTGCAGATGTATGCGCTGAGCCGTCAGCCAGTGGTGTTGCTGATGATCGACCTCGACAAGCTGAAGCTCGTGAACGACATGTACGGGCATCAGGCCGGCGATCAGGCCATCTGCAACCTCGGCAAAGCGCTGTCGAAGGTGTTCCTGCGTCAGAGCGACGTGCTCTGTCGCTACGGCAGTGACGAGTTCGCCGTGATTTTGCAGAACACCGACTGGAAGATGGCGCAGACACTCGCGCGCCGATTGCAGGAGCAGGTCGTCGCCATGCCGGCGCCGCATCCCGCGATGGAGTTCTCGATTGGCGCCTCGGTGGGCGTAGCCCAGCTGGAAGCGCACGAAGAGGTGGACGAATGGATTGCGCGTGCCGACAAGGCCCTGTACAAGGCCAAACAGAATGGTCGGGACCGCGTGTGTGTGGCGGAAAGCCTCTTGCCTCAGCCGGCCTGATTGGGCTGGTGGGGTAGGGAGGTAATGCAACGCGGGCCCGGTCGAATAACCGGGCCCGCGTTGGGTTTTGGGGGGCAAGCGCCCCTAACTCCGAGCGCCGTCTATCTTCTAGCGCCGTCTATTCCTAGCGCGGTTTATTCCTAGCGCCCCCAATTCCTAGCGCCGTTTACTCCGAGCGCCCCTAACTCCTAGCGCCGTCAACAGTCCCCCCCGCCCCCGCCGCCCTCAACGCATTCAAAATCACCGCCACATCGATCGCCTCCTGAATCAGCGCCCCCGCGATCGGCGTCAGCATCCCTGCCGCCGCGAACCCCATCCCTACCACGCTCCGCCCCAGCCCCACAAACATCGACTGCTTCGCAATCATCAGCGACCGTCGCCCAATCCGCACCGCTTCCGGCACCCTGCGCGGATCATCGATCAGCAGCACCACGTCGGCCGCCTCCGCCACCACGCCTCCTCCGTGCCCCGCCAAGGCGATACCCACG
>JBBQXC010000077.1:0-21161 GCA_038210005.1 Gemmatimonadales bacterium | reverse complement strand
CGCCCACGCCGATGGACACCGCGGTGCGCAGCGACAGCGCGCAGCGTGACTCGCTGCTGCGCGACTCCACCGGCACCGTCATTCCGTCACCCGACAGCGTCGGTCCAGCAGGTCCGCCACTCACCGTGGAGAACGCCGCCGACTCGGCATCCGCCTCGCGCTTCGCCGTGTACTTCGCGACGGCCAACACGCGGGCGGCGGCCATGCCCGACGCCCGCGTACGGGCGCTCGACGCCGTGGCGTTGTCGCCCGTGGCGGAGGGCAACGAACAGTGGTTCCGCGTCACGGTCGGCGCGTCGACGACTCGCGCGCAGGCCGAGTCGTTGCTGACCAAGCTGCGCGCAGAAAAGATCGTCGGATCGGGGAGTATCGTGTCGGTGCCGTATGCGTTGCGCCTCTTGCGCAACATCACGCCCACCTTGATCCCCACGCGACTCGCCGAACTGGCGAATCGCGGCATCATCGCGTACGCGCTGCTGCAACCTGATGGCAACGCGAATGTGTATACCGGCGCCTTCGAATCGCCGACGCAGGCGA
Source organism: Gemmatimonadales bacterium (assembly GCA_038210005.1). Classification (GTDB taxonomy): domain Bacteria; phylum Gemmatimonadota; class Gemmatimonadetes; order Gemmatimonadales; family Gemmatimonadaceae; genus Gemmatimonas. Next base: position 20,624 of record JBBQXC010000077.1, on the reverse strand, counting down.
CCCCGCTTGCGGATTCTTTGCGCGCCCTGCGCGTCGCGCCTGTGCTGGTTTATCGAACCGGGAGAGCGTTCTAGTGCGTTTGACGAAGCTCGAAGTCCATGGCTTCAAAGCCTTTGCCGATCACTTGGAGTTTGTGTTCGAAAAAGGTGTGACGGCGATCGTCGGCCCCAACGGGAGCGGCAAGTCGAATGTATCCGACGCCGTGCGGTGGGTGCTGGGCGAACAGCGCGCGCGCGCAATGCGCGGCGCGAAGATGGAAGACGTGATCTTCCATGGGTCATCGGCACGCAAGGCCGTGAACATGGCCGAAGTCTCGCTGCACTTCGACAACACGGAAGGCGAGCTGCCGGTTCCGTTCAAGGAAGTGGTGATCACGCGGCGCCTGCTCCGCTCGGGCGAGAGCGAGTACCTCCTGAACCGTGCACCCTGCCGGTTGCGCGACATTCAGGACTTGGTGCGTGGCACCGGCCTCGGCGCCGATTCCGGCGTGGTCATCGAAAGCCGGATGATCGATGCCCTGCTCTCCGACCGTCCCGATGAACGGCGTGAGCTGTTCGAGGAAGCCGCCGGTGTCGGTCTGTATCGCGATCGCCGCCGCAGCGCCGAGCGTCGTCTCGAAGAGACGACCGTCGACCTCGCGCGCCTCGACGATCTGATCAACGAAGTGCAGAGCCAGGTGCGTTCGCTGGCGCGTCAGCGTCGTCGCGCCGAACGGCATGCCGAATTGATGGCGCGTCGGTTCCAGGTCGAGATCTCGCTGGCCACCCGCGAGATGGCGGCGTGGCGTGAGGAGCTGTCCGCACTCGATGGCCGTCTCGCAGAGCTGCAGCTGGACGTCCCGGGCGGTGAAGAAGCGATCGCGCAGGCGGAGATGCTGCGTGAGCAGGCGCATGGCGCGCGCTCCGCGTCCGAGGCCAGCCGACTTGAACTGGCGCGCCTCTCCACCGAGCAGCGCGACAAGACGCAGAAGCTCGAGCGCGAGCTCGCCGTCAGCGAGGAGCGTCAGCGTAGCACGACCATGCGCAAACAGCGCGCGGAGGAAGAACGAAAGGAGAATGAAGCGTTCGGTCGTCGCCTGCGCGAAGACCGTGAACGCGCGGTCGGTGATCGCACCACGCTCGAAAAGGAACTGACCGACGCTGGCGGAGCGCTGCAGGAGCGTCTCGCCGCCGAGCAGACCACGCGCGAGGCGGTGCAGCAGTCGCGCGCCGTTCTCGAGCAGCTCGAGCGACAGGTGCGCGAGCATCGCGATCAGGCGCGGAGAATCGAACTCGATCGCGACGGTGCATCGCGCGAGCATCTCGAAACAGAGCAGCGTCGCGAAGCACTCGAGATCGAGCGTCAGCAACTGGCCGATGCGCTCGACGTCACCGAGCGTGAGTTGATTGCCGCACGCGAACAGGTGCAGATCACGCAGGCCAACGCGCAGGACGCGCTGCATGCGCTCGAAGGTGCGCGCTTGGCGGCTGCGACAGCACGGACCGCCGATGCGGAATCGCGCAGTGCACTGGCTGGTGCGGTGCAGTCACGTACGGCGCTCGAAGGCCGTCTGAGCGCGTTGGCGGCGCTCGAGCGCGAGCGCGTGGGCCTCGCCCCGTCTGCCGCCAAGCTTCTCAAGGAGCGCGAGCGCTTCGGGGAGGGGGCGGTGCTCGGCCCGCTCACCGACTTCCTCACCGCCGATGGCGATGCCGCGAAGCTCGTGGAGCGCTACCTCGGCGCCACCATGCACGCGATCGTCGTGCGTGATGCCGATGCGGCGGCGGCCGTGCGTCGTTGGCACGCCGATACGCAGCCCGGTCCCCTGCTGCTGCTGCCGCTCGATGTCGTCACCGATCTCGGTGCCGACGCCGATGCCCTCGCCGGCAGTGTGCAGTCGTCCGGCGCCGCGTCGCGCTGGGTGCGCGCGTTGCTGGGTAAGGTGCGTGCGATCGACAGCGGTGAGGCGTTCATCGATGAGCGGGGCGCCGTGTTCCTGCCCGGTACCGCTACGGGCCCGGGCCCGCTGCAGCGCCGTGCCGAGATCACACGACTCGAGTCGGATCTCGCCGCCGCCGATGCGCGTCGCGACGAGTGCATGATGGCCGCCGAAGCGGCACGCCTGGCGCTTGGCGAGGCCGAACGTGCGCAGCAGGCTGCCATGGAATTGTCGAACCGCGCGCAGCAGGAATCGCGTCGCGCGGCCGATGTGCAGCAAGAAGTCGAGCGCCGTCGTGAACGCGCCGAACGTGAATTGCAGCAGTCGAGCGCATTGGCCGAGCGGCTGCTCTCGCGCTTGGAGGAGCTCGACTCGCGCACGAAGCAGTTGGCGCAACAAGCCGAAGCGCTGCATGCGCGCGCCGGCGAAGCCGATACCGACATCACCGATGCGCGTGAAGCGATGTCGGTGGCCGAACGCGATCAGGAGCAGGCGCGCGAGGCGCGGGCCACCTGGCAGGTGGCCCAGGCCCAAGCGCAGGCACGTCTCTCGGTGGCGATCGACCGCGAGAAGCGATTGAACGAAGAGGACTCCACCGCGACCGCTCGCATCGAGTCGCTCGCGCGCGAGCTCACCAACCTGTCGGAAGCCGACCAGAACCTGGCGCAGCAGCTCGATGGCTGGCGCTCGGAATTGGAGACGGAACAGAAGACACTCGGTGACGCCGACGCGCGACTGGCCGGCGCCGAGCGCGCGGTGGCCGCCGCCAACAGTGCACTCGACGATGCCGAGCGTATGCTCGATGAGGCGCGTCGTCGTGCCTCGGCGTTGGGTGAGCAGCTGCACGGTGCGCAGTTGCGTCACACCGAACTCTCGGGCCGTCGTGAGGCGATCCGTCAGCGCCTTGAAACCGAGTGGCGTCGTACGCTCGAGGATCTGCTGGCCGGATTCGAAGAGCTCGACCTCGAGACCGATGCGTTGCGTACGGAAGCGAAGCAGCTGCGCGAGTCGCTCGACGAGCTGGGGCCGGTCAATCCGCTGGCCATCGAGGAACACGAGGAAGAGCAGCGTCGACTCGAGTTCCTGACCGGACAGCGCAACGATCTCGTGGCGGCCAAGCAGTCGCTGCATCAGGCCATCCGTGAAATCGACAGCACGGCGCGCGAGCTGTTCCTCGCCACGTTCTCGCAGGTCCGCGAGAACTTCCGCCAGATCTTCCTTCGCATGTTCGGCGGTGGCGAGTGCGATCTGCGCCTCGAGAATCCCGACGCGCCGCTCGATTGCGACATCGAGATCCACGCGTCGCCGCGCGGCAAGAAGACGCAGCGCATCCACTTGCTCTCCAGCGGTGAACGGGCACTCGTGGCATTGTCGCTGCTGTTCGGCATCTTCCTCACCAAGCCGAGCCCCTTCTGTCTCATGGACGAAGTGGACGCGCCGCTCGACGACCAGAACATCGGCCGTTTCGTGAAGATGTTGAACGACTTCAAGTCGCGTACGCAGTTCATCGTGATCACGCACAACCCGCGCACGACGTCGGAAGCCGCCGATGCGGTATACGGCGTGACGATGCAGGAACCGGGCGTGTCGTCGATCGTGAGCGTGCGGCTGCGCGGTGGTCAGCAAGTCGACGAGACCATCGTGCCGGATGATGCGATCGCCGGCGAGATCGGCGATGACGACACCACGGCCGAAGATTCTGCCGAAGATTCTGCCGAAGATTCTGCCGCCGAACCGTCGCCGGCGTGATTTCGCTCGCGCCGCGGCGTTGGGTGGGCGCCGCCGTGGTCTACTGCGGCGCGGCGTTGGTGACCCTGCCACGACTCCTGTCGGGGCAGACGGTCGCGGTCGACGGTCCCGCCGCCGTGGCGTTACCGTCGCTCACGCCATCCCTCGTGGTGCGCGCCCTCGGCTTCGCGAATCTGCGCCCGCTACGCGTGCGCGTGCAGATCGCGACGTCGGTGGACTTCGCGGTGGGCTCGCTCGTCGTCGACTCGTCGTTCACGACGTCGGACACGACCATCGCTGTGCAGATCACGCGCGCGCTACCCAGTGAGGCCACGGTGTATTGGCGCGCCAGTGTGCAGGGAACGTCGGGCGCGGTGGCCGAGTCGCCGATCACGGGTCCTCGCACGGTGCCTGCGTGGCTCACGCTTGTCTCTCCGAATCCGGCGAGCGAGGGCCTGGATGTGCGTCGTCCCTTGTTCGTGTGGAAGAGCGCGCGAATCACGCCCGCTGCGGGGCCGTGGAGCTATACCCTCGAAGTCACATTGGTAAGTAACGGGCGACCCGAACTCGGTGTCGCCGGCCTGAGTGACACCACGTTCCGCGCGCCGACGAACCTCCAGGCGAATACGCCGTATTTGTGGAACGTGCGCGCCACGCTTCCCAACGGCGACTTCGTGCGCGTGGCCAGTACAGGATCGTTTGTGATCACTGATCCGGCGCTGCCCACCACCACCATTTTTTATCAGAACTTCCCGAATCCATTTCCGTCGGCCACGGCATTCGGCACCTGCTTCTGGTTCGACATCGGGGAGCCCGGCGGCACGGTCTCGCTCGAGGTGCTCGACCTTCGTGGTAACGTGGTCCGCACCATCGTGCCCTCCCTCGAGGGCGTGAGCCAGTTTGCGGCGGGCCGCTACGGCCGTGGTGCGCCGGGTGCCGGTAGCAATTGCGACCACCGCTTCGTGTGGGACGGGACCGCCAGCGATGGTCGTACCGTCGCCCCGGGCGTCTATGTGGCGCGCTTCCGTAGTGGCACCGGTGCACCGACTTTCCGACGCATCCTCTTCAAGGGGCGCTGATCATGTGCTCGACCACGCGCGGTTCGTGAAGCTCACGACCATCGGCACCGGCACCGCCGCCCCGCACGCCACGCGCGTGAGCGCGGCGCATCTGGTGGAATCCGGCCACGGTGCGGGTGCCGTTCGCCTGCTGCTTGATTGCGGCAGTGGCGCGGTGCACCGCATGGCCTCGCTCGGCGTCGACTGGCCGTCGATCACGCACGTCGCGATCACGCACTTCCACGCCGACCACATCGCCGATCTCCCCGTGCTGCTCATGGGCTGGCGCTGGGGCCAGCTGCCGCCGCGCAGCGCACCGGTCACGCTCTATGGGCCGCCGGGTACCGGCGCCCTGATCGAGCGCATGGCGGGCGTGTACGGCACTTGGATGCTGGCCCCTGGGTTCCCCTGCACGGTCAGGGAACTCGTGCCCGACGAGATCGTGCGCGTGGGCGAGCACGTTACCCTGACCGCGCAGCCGGTACCACATACGGCTGAGAGCGTAGCATATTCCGTGAGTGACGGGGAGCGCCGTCTCGTGTACACCGGCGATACCGGCGTGAGCGAGGCGCTCGGGGCGTGGTCGGCTGGCTGCGACCTGCTGTTGGCCGAGTGTTCACTGCCTGAGCCGATGGCGATTCGCGAGCACCTCACCCCGCGACAAGCCGGACAGCTCGCGGCGCTCGCGGCCGCGCACCGTCTCGTGCTGACGCATTTCTATCCGCCGGTGGAAGCCGTGGACATTCTCGGCGAAGTGGCGGAGTGCTACACCGGCCCGACGGTCCTGGCGACCGACGGCTGGTCCATCGAATTCTGAGGACGTGACATGCTGGTCGTAATGCAGCCCAACGCGAGCGTCGCCGACATCGACAACGTCTGCGACGAGATCGTGCGACAGGGCTTCAAGCCCCTCCCCATGCCGGGCGCCGTGCGCACGGCGATCGGTCTCCTGGGCGACGACGCGCAGGTGGATTGGTCGTACATCGAGGGGCTTCCCGGCGTTGCGAACGTCCTCATCGTGCAGAAGCCGTATCGTCAGGCCTCGCGCGAATGGAAGAACGAAAACACGATCGTCGAGATCGCGCCGGGCGTGCGTGTGGGCGGCCGCGATGTCGTGGTGTTCGCGGGTCCGTGCTCGGTGGAAAGTGAAGCGCAGATTCTCGCGTCGGCCCATGCCGTGCGGAACGCCGGCGCGCATGCCCTCCGTGGCGGCGCGTTCAAGCCGCGCTCCTCGCCGTATGCGTTCCAGGGGCTGGGCCTCGAGGGTCTCAAGCTGCTCGCGCTGGCGCGCAATGAAACCGGACTCGCCATCGTGACGGAAGCGATGGACGAGCGTGGCGCCGACATGGTGGCCGAATACGCTGACTGCATTCAGATCGGCGCGCGCAACATGCAGAACTATTCGTTGCTGCGGCATGTGGGCAAACTCGGCAAGCCGGTGCTGCTGAAGCGCGGCATGGCGGCCACGATCAACGATCTGCTGCTCAGCGCCGAGTACGTGCTGTCGGAAGGCAACCCGAACGTGATTCTCTGTGAACGCGGTGTGCGCACGTTCGACAGCGCAACGCGCAATCTCTTCGATCTCACGGCGATCCCGGTGGTGCAGAAGCTGTCGCACTTGCCGATCATGGCCGACCCGAGCCACGGTACGGGACTTCGCGACAAGGTCACGCCTATGGCACGCGCTGCCGTCGCGGCCGGTGCCGACGGCATTCTCGTGGAAGTGCACCCCACGCCCGACAAGGCGCTCTCCGATGGCGCGCAGTCGCTCTATCCGGAGCAGTTCACCGAACTCGTGCGGCAGCTTCGGCTGATCGCGGGGGCGATCGACCGTCAGCTCGCGCCCGCACCGCCGTTACCCGCCACACAGGGCTGACGATGGTGGCTTCCGCTCCGCCATGGTGATGTGCGGTACAGCACCACACTCGGCCGGTGACCGCCACCGGCACCTGCTCTGTCCACGCGTGTAGTCAGTCCTATGACCCTCATGAATCGATTGCCGACGCGCACGATCTCGAACACGATCTCGAACACGATCTCGAACACGATGGCGAACACGATCGTGAACACGATCGTGAGCGCCTGCGCAGCGGCTGTCCTCAGTGCCGTTCCCGCCTGGGCCCCGCTCTCTGCGCAGAGTATCGCCGAGGCGGAAGCGGCTTATGCGCGCGTCGCCAAGTCATGGTCCACCACGCGCACCCTGCAGGCGAACTTCGACCAGAAGATCACGAATCCGATACTCGGTCGTACCGTGGCGTCGCGTGGCGTGTTCGTGCAAGAGCGACCGAACCGCGTGTCGATCACGTTCACCGAACCGGCCGGCGATCGCATCGTGGGCGACGGCAAGAGCTTGTGGGTCTATCTCCCCAGCAGCACACCGGGCCAAGTGCTGAAGCTGTCGGCCGATGCCGACGGCGCGATCGTGGCCGATCTGCTCGGCCAGCTGCTCGACACGCCGCGACGTGCGTTCACGATCACCGGCGGCGAAAACATGCCGATCGCTGGTCGTCCCACGCGTCGCGTGCAGCTGGTGCCGAAGAGCGCGAGCTCCGTCCCGTTCAGCAAAGCCGTGCTCTGGCTCGACGAGAAGGATTCGCGTCCGGTGCGTGTGCAGGTGCTCGATACGCAGGGCGTGGATCGCACCATCACGCTCACCAGCTGGGTGCCCGACGCCGTGCTGCCGAAGGACTCCTTCAAGTTCGTCACACCCAAGGGTGTGAAGGTCTCGACGAAGATCCCCGGCAGCGTGTAACGCAGCGCGTCAGCGGATCGCCGCCGGCACCTCGACCGCGCGCTTTTCGAGCTTCGAGAATACATCACGCGGGCTGAGCGCACCTTGCAAGAGCTCCATGGCTCGCTGCAGCGCACTGTCGTCCTGCGCGCGGCGCATAAAGTCGGCGTCGGCCCCGAACGCCACTCGCGTCATCTCGTAGCCAAGCGAACGTGAAATCCACGGCGACGCGCTGTCGAACACCGCGCGTGGTGGCGCGACACCGCGGCGCACCAGATCCGCGTAGAGTGCGTCCAGCATCGCCGGCGTGACCGGATCACCCGGGCCATTCATCTGGCGCTTCTGCGCCTGCGCTTGTTTAGCCACCGCGTCGCGATAGGCGCCGGCGTTCTTGCCCATCGCCCGCGCCAGCAACTGTACCTGCATCGGCGTCGTGGTATCGCCCGCGATCACGTCGGGCGTGATGCCTCCGCCACCGAACACCGTACGACCGGCATCGGTGCGAAAGCGCGGGCGGATGGTATCAGGCAGCGATACCTCGGCGCTGTCGTCGACTTCGGTGTCGCGGTCCCGTGGCGCCGGGCGGTTGATGCTCCGCCCCACCGGCGTGTACCATCGCGCCGTGGTCAGACGCAGCGCGCCGCCGCTCGACAGCGGATACACGTTCTGCGCACTGCCCTTCCCGAACGACGTGACCCCCAACACGATCGCCCGATCGTGATCCTGCAGCGCGCCCGCCACGATCTCCGAGGCACTCGCACTGGCGCGGTCCACGAGCACCGCCAGCGGTAACGTGGGCCAGCGCTGCGGCAGACTGTCGGTGAAGACCTGCGGCTGCGAGCCCGGACGCGCGCGCAACTGCACGATGCTCTGCCCGCGATCCAGGAACAACTCGGCCACCGCCACGCCCTGCTCCAGCAGTCCACCCGGATTGCCCCGCAGATCCATCACCAGCGAACGCGCGCCGAGCTTCACCACGGAATCCACGGCCGCACTGAGCTCGGTCGCGGTCTGCGCGCTGAACATGTTCACATCCACGTAGCCCACGCCGTTCGGCAGCAGCTGCACGCGCTGCACGGCGCGCAGATGCACCTTGTCGCGTACCAGCGTGAAGTTCACGCGCGACTCGCCGCGTTCCACGGTGAACGTGACGCTCGATCCCGGTGCTCCGCGCATCGCCTTCGACGTTTCATCGCGCGACCATCCACGCGTCGATTCTTTCCCGATCATCACGACTCGGTCACCGACCATCACGCCCGCGCGCTCCGACGGACCACCCACGATCGGCTCGATGACCACCGGCCAGCTGTCGCGGATGTCGATCTGCAAACCCACGCCGGCATAGGTACCGCTGATCTGCTCGTTCAACCGGCGCAGGCGGTCTTCGGCCAGATACGTCGTGTACGGATCCTTCAGCTCGCGCAGCAATCCGGCAACGGCCTTGTCGTAGATCGCGCTCCCATCGAGCGAGTCGACGTACTTCTGCGCCACGGCGGCCACGACCTGATCGAACAAGCGCGCGCCACCGAGCGGCGCACGCGCCTGACGGGTACCGGCGGTGAGATCACGACCGGCCCACCATCCACCGAGCGACAACAGCGCCACGAACAGCACGGCCGCCGCGATCGCGCGCGAGCGACGTCGTGAATTGCGCGGCGTATCCGGCAGCGACTCAGTCATGAGTCACCGGTACCGCAGACAACGGACGTTCCACCTGCACCTCGGAAAAACGATGAGGCCATTTCGTGGCCAGTGCCGCCAGGCAGCGCCCCGTGACCAGATCGGCGTCGCCGGCGGCATCGACGGCAACGACCGGGCCGATCTCGGGATGCTGCGCTTGCCAGCGCGGCTGCACGGCCTCGTCGAACGCGGCGCGAACCCGACGATGGAACGCATCCCCTTCGCGTTCCATGCGATCGGCGCTGCCGCGCGCATGCATACGCGCCATCGACTCATCGAGCGGCAACGACAGCAGCAGCGTGAGGTCGGGCACCAATCCCCCCGTGGCGAAGGCATTCACCGCTCGCAGCGACGCGACCGACAACGCACGACCGCGACCCTGATATGCATACGTCGACAACAGGAACCGGTCGACCAAGACCACCGCGCCTCGCTGCATCGCGGGCGCAATGACGTCACGCACCAATTGCGCGCGTGACGCCGCGAACAGCAGCGCCTCGGTTTCCGGCGTCAGCGCCGACGTTGGATCGAGCAGCACCGCCCGCAGGGCGTCACCGGCCGGCGTACCACCGGGTTCGCGCAACGCCACCACATCATGACCGGCCGCCGCGAGCCGATCGGCCAGCCGACGCCACTGCGTCGTCTTGCCGACCCCCTCGCCACCTTCCAGCACCATGAAGCAACCCGCCGCGACTCCCAACATGGCGAACGAATCAGCCAAGGATAATCGAGCTGGTGGCACCGGAGCGGATGCCATCGGCGATCCACTGATTCACGCGCAGCATGAGCTTATCGAAATTGTCCTGCGCCGAGATCGCGGCCTGATACGCGCTGTTCACTTGGACCTGCTGCAGCAGCGTATCGAGTTGCTGCTCCATCTCGTTCGTCGGCTCCTCGCCGCGATCGATCATCGCCTGCGCATCCTGGCGGATCTTCTCCATCTGCCGCAGCACCGTGGTCGCTTCGCGATCGTTGTTCAGCGCCTCGCTACTGCGCTTCACGGCCTTGTATTCTTCGCTTTGGCCGATGGTGCGGCCAAGGTCCTTCGCCTTGCTTTCGAGCATAGAGATCGGCCTCCTCGGCCGAGTAGACGCAATGAAGTGAGATTTACGCCGGAACGTGCTGCGCGAGTAGGACGCGCTCGCGACCCGTGAGATCGCGAACGACCTGCACCTGTTGATACCCTCGAGTTGTTGCCAAGGCCGCGGTCTGCTGCGCGCGTCGGGCATCAACCTCGAACACCACCCAGCCGAACGGCTCCAGCAGCCCGTGTGCGCCCGCCAGAATAGCCTCGTAGCGGGCCATCCCCTGATCGGCCGCCAACAGTGCCACCGTGGGCTCCCAATCCCGCACGCTACGAGGGAGGGCGCCCGCTTCGCCATACGCAATGTAGGGCGGATTGGACACAATCACACGGGCTTGGACCCCGACGAGCGGAGACAGATCGGCCCCGTGGCGAAACTCCACCGGCGCCGCGCGGGGCTGCGCGACGGCCACCCGCGCTGCGTTCGTCGTCGCCACCGCCAGCGCGTCGTCGGAAAGATCGGTCGCGATAACCCGCTCGAATCGGCCCTCCGTGGCCAAGCTCACGGCGATCGCCCCGGAACCGGTCCCGATATCGACCGCGACGCCACCCGCGCGGTCGGCGGTGATTCGCAGCGCTTCCCCAACCACGATCTCTGTTTCCGGCCGCGGAATGAGCACGCGCCGGTCGACCTGCAGGACCAGATCGCGAAAAGGCGCAGTACCCACGCAGTAGGCCATGGGTTCTCCGGTCACCCGCCGATGCGTGGCCTTTTCGATACGGGCGGCCTGGTGCTCCGACACCGCCCGGCCGACCGAGAGCAGCCGCCCCAGTTCCCCGGGCGCGACATCCAGCACGGCCGCTATCAGCCAGCGGGCCTCGCGGTCGGCATCGAAGGGCGCCCCGTCCGCGCGGGCTTCCTCGGCCAACACCGGCGAAGCGGAGAGCAGCCGCGCGGCGACATACAGCACATCACGCAGCAGCCTGCCGGTGTCAGCCACTCAAGCTCTCTTCCGCGTTCGCCAACGCGATCGCGTCGAGGAAGGGACCCAGATCGCCGTCGAGCACGCGGTCGATGTCATACAGCGTGACGCCAACGCGGTGATCGGTCACCCGCCCCTGCGGAAAGTTGTAGGTACGGATCTTGGCCGACCGGTCGCCGGTGGAGACCTGCGATTTGCGCATGCGCGACCGCTCCGCTTCCTGCTCGGACAACCGGAGGTCGAGCAAGCGCGCCCGCAGCACTTCCATGCCCTTGGCCTTGTTCTGCAGCTGCGATTTCTGGTCCTGCTGCGACACCACCAAGCCGGTCGGAATATGCGTGATGCGCACGGCCGAGTCCGTGGTGTTCACGCTCTGCCCGCCCGGTCCGGAGGAACGGAACACGTCGATCCGCAGATCCTTGTCTTCGATTTTCACGTCGACCTCTTCGGCTTCTGGCAGGACCGCCACCGTGGCCGCCGACGTGTGGATACGTCCCTGCGATTCCGTGGCCGGCACGCGCTGTACGCGATGCACCCCCGACTCCCAGCGCAAGAGACCGAACGCCCCGTCGCCGATCACTTTGAAGACGGCTTCCTTCACACCACCGAGCGTCCCGTCGGAGTACGAAATGCCCTCGATGCGCCAGCCCTTTCGTTCGATGAAACGCGTGTACATGCGCAGCAGATCGGCGGCAAAGAGCGCCGCTTCATCGCCGCCGGTGCCCGCGCGCAATTCAAAGATGGCAGGACGATCGTCCAAGGGGTCGCGCGGAATGAGCAGCGGTAGCAGCGCCTTCTCCAGCGCGGTGCATTCCAGTTCGAGGCGCTCCACCTCGGCCTTGGCCTCGGCGGCAAAATCGGCGTCGTCCCCGTTCGCCATCTCCCGGGCATCGGCGAGCTCTGCCTCAGCCTTCGTGTAGCGATTCACCTTCTGAACGACCTCAGCCAGGCGATGGTGCTCGCGGCCAAGTGAAGCAAGCCGCGGCGCGTCCCTTACCGTTTCTGGATCGGCCAGCAGCTGCTCCACTTCGGTGGCGCGACGCAGCGCGTCGGCCATACGGTCGCGAAGATGGATCAGCATGGTGAGTGGGTGCTCGAGTTCGTGAGTCTTGGTGATACCAGTCACGGCGAGGCACGTGACCTGCGTCGTAGTCTTGGCGCGGGTCGGAAAGATCGACCGAAGCGCGGACCTACACGGATATCGCGGGTATCACCGAAAGATAACCGTATTCTGCGATGTAGAGCAGGTTCGGAGGTCTCGGCTGTCCGCTTGCCTCCTTATTCCACCTTGGTACCTTCACGGGACACCCGCGAGGGCACCGGCCCCGAGGTGACACACCATGGTTACGTTCGGAACTACGCCTCTGCGATTCACGCCGCCCTCGATGAGCGTTTCGCTCGATCGAATCACCGACTTTCTCTCCACGGTCCCGCTGTTCCGCGAGCTCGAGCGGTCCGCCGTGCGTGGATTCGCCGAGCTCACCCGTGAGCAGCGGTTTGCCAAGGGGGCGATGATCGTCACCGAAGGCGACCCCGGCGACGCGCTCTTCGTCGTGCGCTCCGGTGAAGTCAAAGTCGTCCTTATCGGCGACGACGGCCGCGAAGTCATCCTCAACGTCCTCAACGTCGGCGACCACTTCGGCGAGCTCTCGCTGATCGACGGGCGGCCGCGCTCGGCCCACGTTGTCTCCACGCAGCCGTCCAGCCTCTTGGTCCTGCGCCGCGCCGATTTCCGTCGCCAGGTGGAGACCAGCCCGCAGGTGGCCTGGGGACTCATGGTCGAGCTCTCACGCCGTTTGCGTCAGGCCGACGGGACGATCGGCAGTCTGGTGCTACTCGACGTGCCGGGGCGTGTGGCCAAGGTGCTGTTGGAGCATGCCACGCCCGGTGAACCGGCGACGTTGGTTAAGCAGCTCACGCATCAGACGATCGCGCAGATGATCGGCGCCAGCCGCGAGACAGTGTCGCGCGCGATGGCCGAGTTTCAGGAGAAGGGGCTCATTTCTGTGCAGCGTCGCGTGGTCACGATCGTGGATCGGGCGGCGCTCGAAGCGCGCTCGCGTCCGCGCGGCTGATTCGGCTTGCGTCGCTGATGCCGTCGGGGGTCCCGCCGCGATTCCGTATACGCTTCTGGGGAACCAGGGGCACCTGTCCCAGTCCGGGACCGCGTACGGTGCGTTATGGTGGCAACACACCATGCCTGGAAGTGCGTGGGGCAGATGATGGCCTGCTCATTCTCGATGCCGGTACCGGTATCCGCGGTTTGGGTGCGCAACTGATGCGCGACGACGATGGTGGCACGGCGCATATCATTCTGTCCCATCGGCACAGCGATCATGTGCTCGGGCTGTCGCACTTCGCACCGCTGATTTCGCAGACGCGTGAGGTGCAGCTGTGCTGCGGCGACGGAGAAATCGCGTCGCTCCAGTCGTTTGTGGATGCCCTGCTGTCGCCACCGATGTTTCCCTACGTGGACGGCATTCACAGTCGGTTGCGCGTATACGACTGGGAACATTCCGCCGCGCGCCAGGTTGGCACGTCACGCGTGCATCGTTTCGCCGCGCAGCATCCGGGTGAAGCGGCCGTGCTGCGGATCGACGACGCCCAAGGACCGGCCGTCGCCTACGCGCCGGACAACGAGTTGGCCTACGCCGATCATTCGGACGCCGCTGTCTCGTGGCGCGCGCGGCTGACGTCGTTCTTGCGCGACGTGCCGGTGCTCGTGCACGACGCCACCTATCTCGACGCGGAGTTGCCCAAGCATGTCGGCTGGGGACACTCGTCATCGCTCGAGGCCACGCGCCTCGCTCTCGAATGCGGCGCGAGAATGCTGGTGTTGTTCCACCATCATCCCGATCGCGACGACGACGCGGTGGAGCGCATGGTGGAGGAGAGCCGCGCGATGGTGACGCAGGCGGGGAGTGCCTTACGCGTGCTGGCGGCGTGGGAAGGGTTGGCGCTGTCGGTGTGAGGGGATTTCGCTGATCATCAAACACCGACGCTACGCCGCTCCCCACCCGCCGCCTCCCGGCGTCTCGATCGTCAGCACGTCCCCCGCGTTCATACTCACGCGACACTTGGCCGGCAGCAGTTCGCCGTTGAGCAGATTGCGCCCGGGCTGCGCATCGTGGCCACCATTCGCCCCCGGCGGTGCCACACGACGACGTTCGGTGAGCAGCGTGGCCGTGCACGCCACCATGGCCTGATAACGACGCACGATGCCGTCACCACCGCGGCTGGCACCAGCGCCACCACTGCCACGACGCACCGAATACTCCACCACGCGCAAGGGATACGCGCGCTCGAGCGATTCCACCGGTGTGTTGCGGGTGTTGCTCATGCCCACGTGCACGGCGTCGGGGCCGTCGCCACGTGCACTGCCGCCCTGCCCGCCCCCGAGCGTTTCGTAGAAGCTCCAACCCGGCGCGCCAAGGGTGACGTTGTTCATCGTGCCCTGTCCGCAGGCGGGAATCGGCAGATCATGCACACCGATGCTCTCGGCGGCGGCCGACAGCGCCGCGAAGCACACATCGGTCATGCGCTGCGACAGTTCCACGTTGCCCGCCGCCACGGCACTCGGACGCTTGGCGTTCGCCACGCAGTCGTCGGGGATCGTGAGCACGAGCGCACGCGCGACGCCATCGTTCACCGGCACATCGTCGTCGCACAACACGCGCAGCACAAACACCGCCGCCGCGCGCGCCACCGCAGGAGGTGCATTCACGTTCCCACGAACAGCCCGTGACGTGCCCGTAAGGTCAAGATGCAGCGTGGCGTTCTGCACGCGCACATGCACCACCACCGGAATCGGTGCATCACTCACACCATCACCTTCCAGCGCATCGGCAGCCCGTCCTTCGGCGCCTTCCAACAACTCCAGTCGCGCGCGCACGCGTCGCTCCGTGTAGTCCAGAAGCGCATTCACCGCGTCGCCCAGCACCTCGGCCCCGAGCTTGCCATAAAGCGCCTGCCAACCGGTGCGCCCTGCTGCGCAGGCCGCCCGCTGCGCCCGCAAATCCCCTTCGCGCTCTTCGGGGGTGCGCACGTTGGCGAGCACGAGCCGCATGACATCGTCCTGCGCCACGCCACCACGCTCGATGCGCACCGGCGGCACGATGATCCCCTCCTGAAACAGCTCGGTCGCCCCGAACGGCATGCTGCCAGGACTCATGCCACCCACGTCGGCGTGATGGGCGCGCACGGCCGCGTAGCCGATGATGCGTTGCGCATCATCGACGTCGGCGATCACCTCCACCATCGTGAGGTCGGGCAGATGCGACCCACCATGCGACGGATCGTTCAGCAGAAACACATCGCCCGGTGCGGCGCCACAGGCACGCACCGCCGCCACCGACTCCGGCATCGCGCCGAGGTGCACGGGGATGTGCGCCGCCTGCGCCACCATGCGCCCGTCGGCATCGAACAACGCACAACTGGCATCACGACGCTCGCGGATGTTGGGCGAGATGCTGCTACGTTCCAGCAGGCCACCCATCTCCTCGGCGAGCATCGCGACACCCTGCGAAAACACCGTGAGCTCGAGCGCGTCGAAGCGTGCGCGCGTATGCGTCACGACCGGGCAGGCTCGGGTGCAGGATAGCCGGCCTGCAGAATGGCGTACTGACAGCGCACCATCCACGCCTCCTGCAAGTCCGCCATCTTCGCGCCTTTGCCGCGGTCAGGTGCCATCGACAACAGTCCCTGCGCCGACGGATGCGGCAACGCGCGACGCGCCAACTCCGGCATCGGCGTGCGCTTGAAGAGCGTATCGATGGTGCGTGTTGCGACGCGACCGAGCGTCACGATCCCTTTCAGTCCGCGCCCGCGCAGGATGATGATATCGCGCGTGAGTCGGGCAAGGTTCGCGGTGCCCTCGAGCTCCGAGCGCATGGGCGCACGAAAGGTCGCGCCGTCGTCGGTGGGGCAGCGGTCGAAGGCGTTGCCGAGCGCCACGCCCTGCGCGATCGGCACGATGCCGCTCGCCACGAACAGCGAGCCATCCCACTCCATGCGGTCGATCTCCGGCGGCAGCGTCATGGCTCCCAAGCGCACAAGCACGTCGTAGAGCACCTTGCCGGCCGCGTCGCCGAGAAACGGCACGCCGCTCTTGTCGGCGCCTCGGGGGCCCGGCGCTTCGCCCACCAGCAGCACGTGCACAGGTCCGTCCAACGGCATCAGCATCGGCACCGGCGTGCCGAGAATGCGTCCGATCTGCGTGGTCTTCGACGTCGTCATCGTTGTTGCTGCTCCAGCATCCACCCTCCGATTTCCAGCGATCGCGCCGTCCAGCCGGGCGCGATCCGCATGGTTGCATCCGGCAGTCGTACGACCGCCGGACCTTCGAGCACCCGCGTCATGGCGCGTCCATCATCGACATCGTTCGGTAACTGCCCGTCGCGCGACGGACGCGCAAAATGCACCGGCCACGGCGCACTACTGAGTGTGGTACGCGCACTGATGAACTCCACCGGCCGGTTCAGCACAAAGCCGGCCCGTTGATCATGCCGCGCCACGAACCGTTCCGCTACGCCTGTGGGCGTGTCGCCCGGCTGCACGGGAATATCGAGTTCATACCCCTGCCCCTCGTACCGTGCACGCAGCCACCAGCGCACATCGAGCGCGACCGCGTTCTCCACGTCGCTCTCGCTACGCAGCGCCTGCGCTTGGGCTTCAAGCAGCGTCGACAATGACGCCGTCGTGAGCGCATCGGCCCGCTGCATCACGCTCAGTAGCGACTCACGACGTTCGGGGGCCAACGCCAGTCCGACGGCGCTCAGCACGCCGGCATGTGGCGGCACGATCACTTGGTGCATCCCCATCCGCTCAGCCAGTCCGCAGGCATGCAGCGGACCGCCGCCACCGAACGCGATGAGTGGGACGTCTCGCGGATCAACCCCGCGCTCTACCGATACGCGGCGCAATGCGCGCGCCATCGTAGCATCGGCGGTGGCGATGATCGCGTCGGCCGCCCGTTCCAGCGACACGCCCAGCGGTGCCGCGATCGTATCGACCGCAGCGCGTGCACGTTCGAGACTGATGTGCACGCCGCCGCTCCACTCGCCCGGCGCAATCGTACCAAGCACCACATGCGCATCGGTGACGGTGGGACGCACGCCGCCGCGTCCGTATGCCGCGGGACCGGGCGACGCACCCGCGCTCATCGGCCCCGTGCGCAACGCGCCGCCGTCGTCGAGCCAGGCAATACTGCCACCACCCGCCGCCACGGCCTCCACCAGCACGCGTGGCAAGGCGATCGGCACGCCGGCTACCGCACCACCTCGCTCGACCAGCGGCTCGCCGTCGTCCACCAAGCCCACATCGGCACTGGTACCGCCGATGTCGATCGTGAGTGCCCGCGACACACCAACCGCGCGCGCGATCGCCGCCGCCCCCGTGACACCGCCGGCAGGCCCGGAAAGGGCGAGCGCGGCCGCGTGCGACGCGGCGTCGTGCGCCGACAACGTGCCGCCGGCCGATGTCATCACGCGCGGCGCCGGATACGCATGCTGCGCCAGCCGCTCGGAGAGCCCCGACAAATACCGGCGCACCGCCGGACGTGCATAGGCCTCGGCCACGGTGGTTGCCATGCGCTCGTACTCGCGAATCTCCGGCAACGCTTCGTGCGAGCACACCACATCAGCCGCGAGTCCGGCCTCCAGCAGCGCCGCACACAGTGCATCGCGCAGTGCGCGCTCGTGCGCGGGATCGCCGTATGCGTGCAACAACGTGATCGCCACGGTATCCGGCTGCTGCGCTATCACCGCGTGCACTACCTCCGCGATGGACTGGTCGGTCAGCGCGAGCGCGACGCCATCGGGCGTGATCCGCTCACGCACGGGAACCACCTGGGCCGGCTCCACGAGCGGACGCGGATGATGCTTGGCCAGATCATACAGCGCGGCACGCTCCTGTCGGCGCAGTTCGAGCAGATCGGTGAATCCTGCGGTGGCACAGGCCACGACACGGGCTCCCGCCCGCTCGAGCAGCAGGTTGGTGACGACCGTGGTGCCGTGTGCGATATGCGCGATCTGTGGCCCCTGCAGCGAGGCCACGCGCAGCGCCTCGAGCACACCAGCCGCGCGATCACTGGCCACGCTCAGCACCTTCGACGTGTGCACCGTACCGTCGGCATGCAACGCGGCGAGATCGGTGAACGTCCCGCCAACGTCAATGCCGACCGCGATGCGGGATGACGTCATCGCCTGGCGCGCGCGGCGCGAGACGGAATCTGCAAAGGCAGGCGCAGCATCGCGATCGCAAACGCGAGGTGCACCGGCACGATCACCGCCAGCACCACGCCACTCTGCTGAGACAACGACGGCACGAGTTGCAGGGCCAACCCGACGACTGACAGCAGCGCGACCAGCGCCGAGACACCGACGGCGGCGCGACGACGCACGCCACGCCAGAGTGCCAGCGTGACGACCACCGCGGCGACGAACATGAGCGGATGCAGCTGCAGCACCGTGAGATTGGCGCCCATATATGCCAGATGCTTGGTGACCGTGCCCGCCAGCAGCAGCGCCGTGCCCAACAGCGCACCGACCCCGAACCAGAGCGCGGAGAAAGCGCCGAGCACAAACCGCGCGGCAGCCGCGCGCGCACCGGCCAGGAGCACGACCAGCGCGGCAAGCACAAGGCCGATGCCTAGCGCCATCGGCACCCGCGACGGCGCCTGCTCGGGCATCGGGAGGCGACCGGCGGTAAAGAGCACCGAGTCACTCGTGATGAGCTTTGTCGGCGCGCCGCTCGCATCGGTCACCGTGAGCGCGGCGAGGTGGTTCGCCAACAGCTCAGGTAAAAACGACTCTTCCCATTTCGTGAGCGTGTGATCGGCATGACGCCCCAGCGCGATCTGAATACCGGGATACACCAGCGGGTCGCCGGCGGTGATGCGCGCGGTTTCGTTGCGCCAAGTCCGTCCGCTGCCGGCCACCTGAAACGGCGCGTCGAGTTGCCCCTGCAGCGCCCAATTCAACAGGTCACGCACGCGCGTGGCGCAGTTGTCGGCATAGTAATCGTAGCGATAATACTTGTTCGCGTCCTGCGCATTCCAGCTCACGTAGTCGGCGATCGCTCCGCGCTGCATGGCGCTGAGCTGCAACTCCTGCTTGCGGATCGTGCGATTCTCGCCCTTGTACGCGGCGTTGAAATCCGCGGTACGGTAACCGGCCATCCAGTACTTGGTGTCGCCGGTGAGAAAACGCCCGAGAAAATTCGGCTGATTGAAATCGAACATCCCCCAGTTGAAGGCGATGTCCTGACCCGTGCTGCTATCCGTGAGCGCGACTGCGATATGTCCGAATTTCTCGAACACGAACTCGCCCGGCCCATACGTGATGATCGCCACCGACATGCGCGCACCACGCACGGCCCGCGCACTGTCGAGCGACGCCGACACCCCCGGTGCGGGCGGCGGCGTCTGTGCCGTCAACGCCGACGAGGCGATCAGCATCGCCGACGCCAGCACACGCCGCACAACCGTGACCGCCATCAGAAGCGAATCTCTTTCCCGTCGTCGGCGGCCTTGTAGATCGCCTCGACGACCTTCTGCACGAGGACCTGATCGGTGGGCGGCTCGTACGGTGCCTCGTCGTTGATGACCGCAAGAAAGTGCGCGATTTCTGCCCGGTAGCTCTGCAGGAACGGACTCTCGCGAGCCGCCGCGCCCGAGGGCGACACATCGACGGCACGTCCGTTGAGTTCCTTCGTGACGCGCAACGGCGCCAATCGCGCGGAGCCACGCGTGGCGTGCACTTCGAACCACCAGCGATCTTCGTCACCCACGTATGACCACGACACATCGATGTTGAGCACGAGACCGTTCTCGCACTCGAGGAACACCTGCATCGCGTCTTCCACCGAACCCGCCACGCGACCGCGACGCATCGACGAGACCACGCGGATCGGATTGGGGCCGTCGGCCAGCCACATGGCGAGATCGAGCAACGGGAACCCGTGCTCGAGAAACACGCCGCCGCCCGACTCGGCGCGACGATTGCGCCAGCCATCCGCCGTGTTCTTCACGTGCAGCGAGCCGGCGCGAATCGACGTGACCTGCCCCAGTTCCGCATTGCGGATGAACTGATCGAGCGCCTGCACGTCCGAGCGGAACCGGTGATTGTGCCCCACGACCAACCGGCGATCGGCCTTCTGCGCGGCCGCCAGACACCGCTCGACGCCGCGCGTGGTGAGCGACAGCGGGCGTTCGCACAGCACGTGCAGTTTAGCGCGCAATGCCGACAGCACGTGCGGCTCGTGCAGGTGATTGGGCGTGGCGATGATGACCGCGTCGAGTGCGTCGCTGTCGAGCAGTTCCTCGAAGTCGGTGAACACGTCGGGCACGTCGAAGCGATCGGCCAATGCGCGCGCCTTGGCCGCATCGTTGTCGCACAGCGCGACCAGCTTGGCACCGCGCAGCTTGGACAGAACAGGGATGTGCGTCAGCTGGGCAATTGCACCCGTGCCGACGACGGCGATACGGACGCCGTCTTTCATTCACGCC
>JBBQXC010000076.1:0-21464 GCA_038210005.1 Gemmatimonadales bacterium | reverse complement strand
CGGCCGTCCTGCAAGACCTTCGAGGCGCCGGATCAGAGGAGATCGATGCTAGAGACGGCGTTGCAAGATGACCCGGAAGCGTATGCCCAGGACATCGTGGATACGGTTCGTGAGCCCCTGCTGATTCTGGATGAGACGCTGCGAGTGCGATCCGCCAATCGCGCCTTCTACCGGACATTTCACGTCTCGTCGGACGAAACCGAAGGCCGGCTGATCTACGAACTGGGAAACGGTCAGTGGGACAGCCCGGCCCTGCGTCTGTTGCTCGAGGACATTGTTCCTCGCGACACAGTTTTCGAGGACTTCGAGCTCGAGCACACGTTTCCGGTGATTGGTCGTCGGGTGATGCTACTGAATGCCCGCAAGCTTCAAGAGGGCCAGCATGGCGAATTGCTGGTTCTGGCCATGGAAGATGTCACTCCGAGAAAGCGAGCGGAGGAAGCACTGCTCAAGGCGGGCGCCCTTCAGAGCGCCATCTTCAACAGCGCCAATTTCTCGAGTATCGCCACCGATGCGAACGGCATCATCCAGATCTTCAACGTTGGTGCGGAGCGGATGCTGGGCTATGCCGCTGCCGACGTGGTGAACCAGATCACGCCGGCCGATATCTCGGACCCATTGGAAGTGATCGCCCGCGCAAAGACATTGAGCATGGAGCTGGGAACGCCGATTACGCCTGGCTTCGACGCTCTGGTATTCAAGGCCACGCGCGGGATCGAAGACATCTATGAGCTGACCTACATCCGAAAAGATGGCAGTCGCTTTCCCGCCATCGTTTCGGTCACGGCCTTACGTGACGCGCAAAGCGACATCATCGGCTATCTGCTGATCGGGACCGACAACACCGCACGAAAACAAGTTGAAGCGGAACGCATGCTGCTCGATCAAGCTGTTCGGGATCAACAGTTCTACACCCGGTCATTGATCGAATCGAACATCGACGCGCTGATGACGACCGATCCTCGGGGAATCATCACCGACGTGAACAAACAGATGGAGGCACTCACCGGATCGACGCGCGATGAGCTGATCGGTGCGCCATTCAAAGATTACTTCACCGACCCCGTGCGGGCCGAGGCAGCGATCAAACTGGTCCTGAGCGACGGCAAGGTCACGGACTACGAGTTGACCGCACGCGCGCGCGACGGCGAGGAGACGGTGGTGTCGTACAATGCATCGACCTTCCACGACCGCGACCGAAAGTTGCGGGGCGTGTTTGCCGCCGCCCGCGATGTCACCGAGCGTAAGCGATACGAGCAGTCGCTCCAGGAAGCGGATCGTCGCAAGAACGAGTTTCTGGCCATGCTCGCCCATGAACTTCGTAATCCCCTCGCCCCGATCCGCAACGCTTTGGAAATCATGCGGCTCAGCGCACCACGCGGGAGTCAACGCCCCGAGGACGAGGCGGTGCGATCCGCCTCCGCGATGATGGAGCGACAGGTGAGTCAGATGGTGCGCCTGGTCGATGATCTCCTCGACGTGAGTCGCATCAGCCGTGGAAGAATCGAGCTGCGACGCGTGCGAATCGAATTGACGTCTGCCGTCTATCACGCCGTCGAAGTGATACGGCCCGTGTGTACGAGTCTGGACATCGCGCTGACGGTGGCGATGCCGTCGGAACCGATCTACGTCTATGCCGACCCGACACGGTGGGCTCAAGTATTGGGGAACCTGCTCAACAACGCCTGCAAGTTCACGGACAAGGGAGGGCGGATTTGGCTCGACGTCGAGCGAGAAGACGAGGTCGTCGTGATCCGCGTGCGGGACAACGGCATCGGGATCGCCGCTGAACTGCTTCCTCGCATTTTCGAGATGTTCACGCAGTTGGATACTTCGCTGGAGCGTTCAGTCAGCGGATTGGGTATCGGTCTGACGCTCGTCAAAACACTGGTCGAGTTGCACGACGGAACGGTGGAGGTCGAGAGCGCAGGACTCGGGCATGGCACGCAGTTTACGGTTCGCCTCCGGATGCTCGATGAAGTGCAGCCGCCTCCCGCCGATGCGGTCAGTGCGCCGATCTCGCTGCCGCCCCGCCGTATTCTGATCGTCGACGACAACCGCGATGCCGCCATGTCGCTGGCCGGGCTGCTGGAGATCAGCGGCAACGAAACGCATACCGCGCACGACGGACAAGAGGCCGTCGAAGCAGCGGCGCGATTGTGGCCCGACGTGATCCTGCTCGACATCGGCCTGCCGCGGCTGAACGGATTCGAAGCCTGCCGTCAGATCCGCGCACAGCCGTGGAGCAAGAGCATCGTGATCGTCGCCCTCACCGGATGGGGGCAAGAGGACGACCGACGAAAGTCGCTCGAAGCCGGGTTTGACGCCCACCTCGTGAAGCCCGCCGACTATAGCGAACTCACCAGACTCCTCGATCGGCTCCGACCGATTCCAACGGGATGACGCGGATCGAGGACTGGTCCTCGTGCGCTCAGCTCCGAAAGAAGTACACGTACTTCGCGACCAGTCCACCGCGAGCCGGGCGGGACCACGGAATCGGACGGTCCAGCCCCGTGGGCCAATTGCTGTTCCACACCACGAACAGATCGCTGCCGGGCGTCACGGTCCACCGCACGCGAGCGTTCACGGAGGCGCGCTCGGACTGGTTGTCCCACTGCGCAAACAGCGTGCTGTTCAGTCGCGGCGAGAACGCATAGTCACTGCGCAGGCGAACCGTGTTGGCGGTGAACGACGACTGCGCCAGCGACACCACCGACCGCACGAGATCGAGTGTGGCCAAAATGTGTGGTGTTCGCCGCACCCGTACACCAGCGCTTACTTCAGATGAACGACCGTCGTAGAACTGCCCGGCACTTCCGGTCACGTTGAAGCGCACGGTTCGCCGTTCGGCGCCACTGTATTGCGCTTCCACGCGATTCCACCAATAGCCACGTGCGCGAACGGTGGCGCCTGGAAACAACTCGAAGTCCTCGCTCGGTGCATCGAATCGGCGCTGTACATTCACTTCAATCTGATCGCCGCTCTGGAACTGCACGCCCAGCGGCTTCACTTCCAGCGACGCGTTGTCGAGGCGCCAGTCGAGGTCCCACACCACGTCGTAGGAGAGCAGGTCGAATTCGAACCGGCGGATGAGACTGCGCCGCTTCGGGCGCGGTGTGAACGACGTGCCGCCCCCCAAGCGATGCACCCCACGCTGCTGCACAAAACCAAGGGCCGGATCGTAGTCGGCGTCGATGCGGTCGAAGCGCACGACGATGTCCGCGTTGTCATTGGGATAGTCCACCATGACGCGATAGTGCCCCGCCACCGGTGCGCCGATGGAGTCCTGGCTCCACGAGGCATTGCCCAAGACCACGAGGTTCTGTCCGCCCTGCACGACGTACGGCAGGTTGAAGTCCACGCCGCCGGCCATGCTCTGCGGTCGCGCCGGACGATCGCTGAGCGTGGCCATGGCACCGAGAAACCCGCGGCCAAGGAAATCATGCTTCACGCGGAGCACAGCGTTCGACGCCTGCTCGGTGTCGCCGGTGCGCATCGCCAACAAGCCGACTTGGTTCCCGAGGGTGCGACCCTGCACGCGCAGGCCGAAGGGAATCATGACGGGCGCGCCGTTGCCACCGAGTCCGATGCGCCGCGAATAGAACATTTGCGTTTGGCGCACACGCCCGAAGTCGAAGATGCCGGCGCCTTCGGTGAAGAACGGACGTTGCTCGGGAAAAAAGAGCGGAAAGCGGGTGAGGTTCACGATCTGCCGGTCGACTTCGGCCTGCGCGAAGTCGGGATTCACCGTTACGTCGGCCGTGAGCGTACTGGTAATGGGTGCCTTGAGATCGATGCCGACGTGTCCGTTGCTGCCGCCTGCGCTCAGCACCGTGTCACCGGTCTGCGCGAAGTAACGGCGTTCGGCGAGACGCGATTCGGCGAGGGCGTACGGTCGGAGTTCCACCTTCGGGCGGGCAGGGAGTTGTGTGAATCCGCTCACCAGCGCTTCGCGCTCGAGGAAGCGAAAGCCCTCCGAGCGCTTCCATGCGCGGAACAGCACTTCCTCATTCTTGCGCGGGATGAATCGCCGGAAGTTCATGCCGAACACGCTGTCGCTTGGTGCGTACCGCAAAGTGGCCCACGGAATGAGCATCTCGACGTGGTAACCGGCGTCGCTAATCTGCGCTCGCACGTCCCAGACGCCATCCCAGTCTTCGTTCCCGCTCTCGAAGGTGAGGTGCTCGGCGTCCGACATCGCGCCGTTGGCATTGGCGCGGAAGTAGAAGCCGCTGCGCTGGTCGTGCAGCCCATCCACCACGAACGCGACGTGGTCGTCGGCGTTCAGTGAGGCGTCGCGACGCAACTGCGAGCGCACGATCCGATCGGGCTGGCGATCGCTGCACCACCACCCCACCGCCAGGCCATCCGGTGTCGCGAGGAGGCGTACGACCGTGCGCTCGCTGGCAGGGGCGCCCTCCTCGGGGTCGCGCTGGCGAAAGTCGATGATCGAGTCGGCGCGCGCCCAATCGGGCTCGTCGAAGCGCCCGTCGAGCGCGATGCGGTTAGATGTGCGGAACGCACGCACGTCGGACTGCGCGTACGCGCCGGTCGCGCCGAGCGAGAGTGCCGCGACCGTGACGAGGGTCGCCGTCGCAGCGAAGGTGAGGAACTGACGCATGGGCGAATGCTACGTAGGGATGCTCGTGGCGTTGCCACGCAGCACGGGGTGATCATGACGCGGCATGGAGCACCTCGCGCCCCACGTGATCGACCGCTTCCAGCTCACGGAAAATAGCACGGAGTGCGGCGGCCATGTACGCAGGCACGTTCGCCGAATTCGACGCCGGACATGTCGCGTACATTCTCGATTTTCGCCATAGGTCATGCCCGAAGTGCCTTCCATCCCCGTGGAGAACGCGATACTTTGGGCGCGCATGCCGTTTCGATCCCAACGTTTTCGTCCGCACACTCCACGCGCAGTGACGCAGCGTGTCGTGAATAGTGACGCATGTGGCGATTCGACAATTGTACCTGTACTGGAACTCGCACCGCCGTCGTCGACGGGGTGCCATCCCCATTCCCCACCGTTTGCCCTTCGGAGGTAGTCATCGATGCGACAATTCTGGATGTTTGCTGGCACTGGTCGCGCAGTCCTGGTCATGCTCTGCGCGCTGGTCATCGGCTCTGGCATCCCCACGCATGACGCATCCGCCCAAGCGAGCGGTGGGCGTGTGCGTGGGCGCATCACCGCACAACCGGGCGGTCGGGCGTTGCAAGGCGTCCGCGTTCAGGTGGTCGGCACAACCCTGGTCACCGGGACCAACGCCGACGGTCGCTACGCGTTCACGTCGGTGCCGACGGGTGTCCAGACGATCCGTGTCAGTTTTCTCGGCTATGCACCGCTGCAGAAGACCGTGACGGTCGTGGCGGGTGCGGACATGGCCGAGGACTTTGCGCTGTCTGCCGCACCGGTACAGCTGCAGGCCATCACGACCACCGCCACGGGCGAGCAGGACAAGCGTACCGTTGGTGTCGCGACCACGCAGATCGACGCGGCCAAGCGCGTGGCCGAGGCGCCGATCGCCAACATGACGGATATGCTCACCGCGCAGGCGCCTGGTGTGCAGGTGCTCGGCAGCGCGATCACCGGCGGTGGTCAGCGCATTCGTATCCGCGGTACGA
This sequence comes from Gemmatimonadales bacterium, assembly GCA_038210005.1. GTDB lineage: Bacteria > Gemmatimonadota > Gemmatimonadetes > Gemmatimonadales > Gemmatimonadaceae > Gemmatimonas. The sequence goes on along the minus strand of JBBQXC010000076.1, from coordinate 15,839 downwards.
CGTCGCTCTCACTGAACAACGAGCCCATTGTGTTCGTCGATGGTATTCGCGTGTTCAGCGACAACAACTCGTCGTCGATCGGTATCGGCGGAACGAACCCGAGCCGCCTCTCGGACTTCAATCCGGAGGAGATCGAAAGCATCGAAATCCTCAAGGGGCCGACGGCGTCGACGCTCTACGGCACGGATGCGGCCAATGGCGTGATCGTGATAAAAACCAAGCGCGGCAAGGCGGGCGCCGCCAAGTGGAACGCGTACATGGAGCAGGGCGCGATCCGTGACCTCAATGACTATCCGTCGGCGTACCGGGGATGGTCGACAAACATTCCCGGAACGACGTCGGCATCGACCGTGAGCAACGTGGCGCAATGTTTCGCGTCGCAGGTCGGCCGCGGACTGTGCGCGCAGGACAGTGTGGCTGCGTTCAATCTGTTCTCGGATCCGGAGACGACACCGAACGGTACGGGTCGTCGTCAGCAGTATGGTTTGAACGTGTCCGGCGGCAGCGATGTCGTGCAGTACCTGATCTCCGGTGAATGGGAAGACGAGCTTGGCTACCTGAAAATGCCTGGCTTTGCCCTCGACCGCATTCAGGCCGCGCGGTCCGCGCCCGCCTTGGACGAACAGAACCGACCGAATGCGCTGCGCAAGACGTCACTGCGCGCGAACGTCACGGCTCAGCTCAACGCCAAGACCGACGTCGCCACGTCCGTTGGATTCGTGAGCAGCAATCAACGGTTGCCGCAAACCGACAACAATACTGTAGGCCTGCTTTCGAACGCCTTCGGCGGTCTCGGCAAGCTCGACAACGGGCGCTTTGGCTATCGCTTGTACACGCCAGACCAGTTCTTCTCGAACACCAATACGCAGGCGGTGAATCGTTTCATCGGGTCACAGCAGGCGAACTACCGACCGACGTCATGGCTGCGCTTGAACGGCACCGGCGGTATGGACTATACCTCGCGTAACGATTCCGAACTGTGCCGTCGTGATCAGTGTACGGACTTCAGTCTGCGTTCCCGTACCGGCTACAAGATCAACAACCGGACGGAGAATTTCCAATACACGGCGCAGGCCAACGCGATCGGTACGTTCTCACCCTTTGAAAGTCTGAACTCGACGACCACGATCGGCACGCAGTACACGCGTCGGAAGTTTGCGCGCAACGGTGCCGACGGCGAGAACCTCCCGCCGGGTGCCATTCAGGCCGGCGCTGGCGCACTACAACAGGTGTCGGAAGTGCAGGACGAGAACAAGACGCTCGGCGTGTACGTGCAGCAGGAGCTCGGGTGGCGCGACAAGGTCTATCTCACCGGCTCGCTCCGGACCGATCAATCGAGTGCGTTCGGTACGAACATTCAGCGTCAGCTCTACCCCGGCGCGCAGCTGTCCTGGATTTTGTCGGAAGAGAAGTTCATGCCCAAGACGTCGTGGCTGAACACGCTCAAGTTCCGCACGGCGTTCGGCACCGCAGGCACACAGCCCGGCGCAACGGATGCACTGCGCTTCTTCGCTGCCGGTACCGCCACCGCCGACAACGCCGACGCTCCAGCCGTCGTGTTCAGCGCATTGGGTAACACGAGACTCAAGCCGGAAGTCACGCGCGAACGGGAAGTCGGCCTCGAGCTCGCGATGTTCAACAATCGCCTCACCTTCGACGGCGGTCTCTACGAAAAGTCCAGCTTCGACGCGTTGATTTCCCGCATCGTGGCCCCGTCGGTGGGCGCTTCGACCACGCGTTTCGAGAACATCGGTGAAGTGCAGAACCGCGGATGGGAGGCTCTCGTGCGCGCACGATTGGTCGATCATTCCGATTTCGGGTGGGATATCACATTCAACGGGTCGCGCAACGTCAACGAGCTCATCGATCTTGGCGGCACGCCGCCGCAGATCGGCGCGACGACGCGTCAGGTGGAAGGCTATCCGTTGGACGGCTTATGGCAGCGACGTATCACCGGATTCTCAGACGCCAACAACGACGGAATCCTGACCGCCACCGAGATCACGGTCGGTGACGCGGCCGAGTTCATCGGCCCGTCTGTTCCGGTGAATGAGTTCGCGCTCATCAACGGCATCGACTTGCTGAAAGGCCGGCTACGCATCAATGCCATGTTCGACTACAAGGGTGGTTACAAGCTGAACAACGGGACGGATCGCATTCGCTGCGAGAGCCGCAACAACTGCCGCGGCGCCGTGGATCCCACCGCGCCGTTGAAAGAGCAGGCCGCGGCCGTCGCGGTGCGCGAACATCCCAGCCGCACGCAGGCGGGCTTCATGGAGAGTGCGGACTTCGTACGCTTCCGCGAACTGTCTGTGGTGTATCGCATGAGCAGCTCTTTGGCGAACAAGCTGGTTCGTGCCAATTCGCTCGACATCGTGCTTTCGGCGCGCAACCTCAAGTTGTGGAGCAACTACTCCGGCATCGACCCGGAGAGCAACTACTTCGGCGGTGCGCGTGGTACCGTCTCGGATTTCCAGACGGCGCCTCCGCCCTCCTATTTTACGCTCCGCTTCAACCTGGGGTACTGAGCCATGACACTGCGTGCATTGACCCGCCGAACGCGGGCCGGGCTGTTTCGCACACTGATCGGCGGTGCCGTGCTCGGCGCGGTCGGCGGGTGCACTTGGGATGACACGATCAAGGTGGTCGACCCCGACGTGATCAACCCCACCGATCTGTCGAGCCCGTCGGCGGCTACGACTCTCCGCAACGGCGTGGTGTTGCGTCTGGCGCAGGCCACGTCCGGCGGTGAGAACGTCCTGTTGCTGGGCGGACTGCTCGCCGACGAATGGCGTTCGGGCGACACCTTCGAACAGCGCAACACGACCGATCAGCGCACTCTGATCCCGGAAAACACGTTCCTCGCTGGCGCGTTACGAGCCCCGATGCGGGTGTACGTCGAGGCGCAGACGGCGATCGCGGTCACACGGCAATTTCAGCCCACTCCGCGCGCGAACGTGGGGTTGATGTTTGCCCTCGCCGGGTACTCGGCCGTGCTGATCGGTGAGCATTTCTGCAATGGCGTTCCGTATAGCACGATCAACGACGGGCAGGTCGTCGATGGCGTGCCGGAACCGGCTGATAACTCGTTTGTTCGTGCTATCGCGTTTGCCGACTCGGCGCTGCGCGAAACGAGTGGGCCGGCAGCCGACAGCACGCGCGCGTTGTTCATGGCGGGGTTGGTCAAGGGACGTGCATTGTTGAACCGCGGACAGTTCGCGGCGGCCGCCGCAGCGGTGGCGGCGGTTCCGACCAGCTTCACGTATCAGGCGTTCCACTCCGTCAACAGCTCGACGAACCAGAACTGGGCTCTCGCGAGCAACACGCGCCGGTACGTGTTGAGCAATCTCGAAGGGGGGAACGGGTTGCCGTTCCGTACCGCCAACGATCCACGCGTGCGCTCCGCCGTCGGGACGGGGTCACGTCGGCTCGCCTTCGATACCGAGACACCGTTTTTCGAGACGACGAACTTCGCGCAGTTCGGACCGGTGACCTTGCTCTCGGGCATCGAGGCTCGGCTCATCGAGGCCGAGGCGGCGCTGCGGGCGGGAAACCCGGGGCAGATGTTGTCGACGTTGAATCTGCTGCGGACCCAACCGGTCGGTGGCGTGGCAGGACTCACGCCACTTGGCGATCCGGGCAGTGAAGACGCGCGTGTCGATCTCGTGATGCGCGAGCGTGCGTTCTGGATGTTCGGCACCGGGCACCGTTTGGGCGACCTGCGGCGACTCGTGCGTCAGTACAACCGCCCTATCGAGTCCGTGTATCCGACCGGCGCGTTTCACAAAGGCGGCGGCACCTATGGCACGATGGCGGTGCTCCCCGTGTCGTTCGACGAACGCAACAACCCCAACTTCAAGGGCTGCACTGATCTGCGTCCGTAGGGTGTAGGACCGGAGGTCGTACGAGCGGGGTGGCAACGAGTCTCGTTGTCACCCCGCTCGGCTTCAGCGGTCAGCGTCGCGTGCGTTTTGCGTACCAGCCATCGACCGCCCCGCACGCGGTGGCGACCGCAATTGCCATCGCCGCGCTGCCCACGCGACTCGGTGCCGATGGGTGGCGAGCGCGCGGCTGTCAGCCGTGGGCCATCGGCCATGGGCCATCGGCCATGGGCCATCGGCCACGGGCCGTGGGCGTGGCCATGGGTAGTGGCTGGCGAGGCCCTCGTGCTATTCCGATAATGGGAATGCGTGAGCGAAACAAAGGCCGGGCTGATGCGTAGGATATCGATTAGCCTTTCTCTTTTGTCTCGTACCGCGCGTTCAATCATGCCTTCGTTGCATTTCCGTCATAGCACGCTCCTGCCTGTCCTGTTGTCACTGAGCGCGTCGCTCGCGCTTGCACCCTCCGCTTTCGCACAAGGCGGTCGTCCGCCTGCTGGCGCTCCTGGTGGGCCGCCGCCGGGGATGATGGGGCGACCGAGCGCTCCCGATTCGTTGACGCTGCAGTCGCAGGCGATTCGTGTATTTCTGGACTGCCAGGGCCGCGTGCGCGGTTGTGATCGCGACTTCTTCGTGACCGATGTGAACTTCGTGAACTGGATGCGTGATCGGTTCGACGCCGATGTCCAGATTCTCGTGTCCGGATTGACCAACGGTGGTGGCGGATCGGAGAACACGGTCACGTTCATCGGGCGCCGCGCCTTTGAAGGCATGGCTGACACCATGGTGCTGAACACGCTGCCCAATGATGCCGACGACGTGATCCGCCGCGAACTGGCGCGTACGTTCAAGCTGGGGCTGACGCGGTACGTGGCCCGGTCGCCACTCGCGAAGCGTATCATGGTGGCGTACGTCGGGCCGGCCGGCATGCAAGCGGCGTCGCCGGCGAATCTGAAAGACAAGTGGAACCTCTGGACGTACACGACCAACTTCAACGCGTTCGTGCGTGCCGAGGAGCAGCAACAGTTGGTCAACGGTTCCTTGTCGTTGTCGGCCAATCGTTCGACCGCCACCTGGAAGTTGAATACGTCGCTGAGCGGCAACGTGAATACGCAGAACTTCAAGATCGCTGCCACGCCGACCCGCCCGGCCCTCACGGTACGCAATGAACAGCGCACGTACAACGCGAACACACTGGTTGTCCGGTCGTTGAATTCGCATTGGTCTGTGGGCGTCAAGGCCGGCGCCGGCTATTCGGACTTTCTCAACCAGGACGTCGCGCTGCGATTGCAGCCGGCCGTCGAATACAACGTGTTTCCGTGGACCGAGCAGACGCGTCGTCAACTGACGTTTCTCTACAACGCGGGACCCAACTACTACAACTACCAGCGCACGACGGTGCTCAATCGCGATTCGGAAACGCGATTCAGCCAACAGGCCACCGCCTCATTGGTCGCCCGTCAGTCGTGAAGGTCCTCCAACGTGTCGCTAGACTGGTTAAACTACCTGCACGATGTCAGCCGGCACGCGCTCACGCTGAGCGGAAACGTCGATCTGCGCATCGGTCGCGGCTTCTCGCTCAACATCGGTGGCTCCGCCGCCCGCGTGAACGATCAGATCTATCTCCCTCGCGCTGGCAACACCGAAGAAGAAATTCTGTTGCAACGGCAGGCGCTGCAGACCGGATTTCGCATTACTACCAACATCGGCATTCGTTACACCTTCGGATCGATTTACAACACCATCGTGAACCAGCGCTTCAGTAGCCTTGGCTCGAGTGGCGGTCGATTCAACTTCATGTTCTTCTAGTCCGGGTACTCGGGGCCGACGATGCCCGGTCATCGGGCGCTAGCGTCCTAGCGCCCCAAACGCGGCCTTCACGTCCGGGTGGTTGAGCAACGCCGCACGGCGCAGTTGCGCGAATTTTTTCAGGGTCCGTGCATCAGGTGCGGCCCCGTCGGCGCCCGCGACCCCCGATCGAAACAACGCACTCGTGGAGAGCTTGTGCGTATCGCGGTCGACATCGGCCGCGATCCGGTTCACGTAGCGTTCGACCCGCGGACCCAGCGTGTCCCAGTCCAACCATTGTTCCGCGATCTCGCCGACGCAGCGCAGGTATCGTTGCCTGAGCGCCGGCACCTGAAGCAACCGGCTACGCAGTGCCTTGTTGGTGTCGGCGAGCGCCACCAGCGGATCGGGGACCGCGCCGTTCCCTCGTGCGCGAAAGGCTTCGTTGGCATCATGCGGCAGCGCCTGGAATCGTCCCGTGCGATCCAGGAGCACGTTGAAGTCACTGCCATCGTTCCAGTAGCCGTCGCCGTTCACCAGGACCACGTCGAGTGCGAGCAAGTGCAGAACCTCGCAGCGACGATACGCCGCGATGTCGTCGCCAAGGTAGTTGAAGCCACCGCCGAACGAGTTGTCGTGTGATTTTCAGCGCGTGCCCTTGCCGCTGTCCAGTTGTTCAGCGAGTAGTCGCTTGCTGAACGTTCGCTGATTCACATACAGCCCACACAACTCCCCGTTCACGACGACACGTATGAGGTTCGCTTTCGGCGCCGGGTTCTGCGCCTGTGCCGAAATGCCGCCCTGGCGCGGTTGGGCTGCGCTCGCCGGCGATTGCGCCGGGGCGGCAAGCGGTGCGCACACCAGCGCGAGCGTTGCAAGGCGTCGAAGTACGGCGAACATGACTCATGCCTCCAATCGGCGGATGTTCAGGAGACGGAGAGAGACGCGGCACGAACGACCCGACCGCAACCATGTCTCTGCGGCAGCGGGAAAGCGACCGATCGGACGACGGTCTTGGCGACTGATCGTGGTCAAGTGGTGGTGCGAAGTCCGCGCGACTGATCGTGGCATTTTCGTGGAGTCGCGCGTCGGGTCACCACGAGAACCTTGTGGTTTGCCGAATGCGTCAAGTCGAGTCTGTCGGCACAGACGTACAACGCGTCCAATTCATTCAGTCAGCCCAACAATTCCCCGGGCCAGTGGCGATACGGGACGACACCAACCTCTGGCGGTGCGTTTCAACAACACTGCCCACCGTTCTGGATTCGGCGCGGGCCGCGGTGTCGCTGGCGCGGGCCAAGTTGCCGGCGAACGCGAAGAATCTGGCGATAGCTGAGCAGAAGCTGTTAGCGTTCGAGACGCGCCAGGGGCGCGGCTCACTCATTCCGGATTCTCTATGACTGCAGCAGACGATATGTCAGTGCGTGCCGAGTGGATTGAAGTCGCCACGTTTTCCACCGGACTCGAGGCTGACATCGCCCAAGGCATTCTCGAAGACGCGGACATTCCTGTCCTCGTGCGCAGCAATGCACCAGGTATCTTCGGACTCGCCTACCAGGGTGTGGTGGTGGGCGGGATCGCGTTGCAAGTTCCAACGCCGGAGTTCGAGCGCGCGCGCGAACTGCTCGCCGCACCGACAAGCCAGCATCTGACACTCGTTGATGACGATTCCGATGGTGACGATGGCGACGCCGACGACACACCAGTGACCCCCTGAACGACCGGTGCCTGCCGCACGAGACGACGATCACCAGCGTCTCATGCAGCAAGCCGCCATCGACAGGGCAAGCTGCCGTCTTCCGGCCCCGACCGGTGTGCTCCTCGCCGCGTTCGTGATCGCGCTGCGGTAGCGGCTGATCGCAACTATTCCGTGGTCATGCCGTCGAAGTGTTCCGTATCAGCTTCCGCCTCGGCACGCGTGTGATGCACGACGCCGTCGCGATGATTGGGTGGCGCATACAGCGTGTAGAGCTTCATCGGCGCGTCGCCGGTGTTGATGATGTTGTGCTTCGTGCCAGCCGGGACAAGGATCGCGAATCCCGCGCTGATCTCCGTACGAACGCCATCCAGCACCGCCGCGCCGGTGCCCTGTTCCACACGAAAGAACTGGTCGAGCTTGTGCACCTCTTCGCCGATGTCCGCGTCCACCTCCAGCGACATGACCACGAGCTGGCAATTGGCCGCGGTGTAGAGCACCCTGCGGAAGTGGGTGTTGTCGATGGCGATTTCTTCGATGTTGCGTATGAAGCCCTTCATGAGGATTCTCCGGAGGTTGCGCCCATTGGCTGGAAGCCAGCCCTTCACGGCATGACTCTGCGGCATGAGTGCGGCAAATAGCGCGCCACTTCGCGTGTTTCGCAGACGCAGTCGGTCCGAAGCTTGCACGGTCGATCTGCGTTCCACGCCCCGACACCAAGGTTGTCACCATGAGCCAGACCAGCACGAAGCCAGCGCGCCGTGAAGCGGGAGAGCCGACGTACCGGCTCGAGCTTCATACCGAGCGCTACGATATCCGGGTGTATGAGCCGTATTTCGTGGCGGAAGTGATCGTGTCGGGTCCTGCTGAGTCAGCTAGCAGCGAGGGATTCCGCCTCTTGGCCGCGTACATCTTCGGCGGCAACGGTGGCTCGCAGAAATTGGCGATGACGGCGCCGGTCACACGGTCGCCCGTGACGCTGCCGATGACGGTGCCGGTGACGCAATCACCCGACGCTGGCGGATTCCGCGTGCGGTTCGTGATGCCGGCCGGCTACACGGTCGCCACCCTGCCGGTGCCGAACGACTCGCGCGTGAAACTGCGCGAGATTCCGGCGCAGCGCGTGGCGGTGCGTCGCTACTCCGGCCGTTGGACGGAGGAGAACTCCGCCGAACATGTGGCTGCACTGCGTGCCTCGCTCGCGGCAGCCGGTCTGACGGCGCACGGTGCACCGATCCTCGCGCGGTACAATGCGCCGTATGTGCTGCCGTTCCTGCGGCGGAATGAAGTCTGGCTGTCGCTGGCCTGATGGTGGCCATTCCTGCCGCTCGTCCTTCGCCGTTTGCTCTTCGCCGGCGGTCTGATCCGTAGGCGTCGAATCGCCCCGCGAGCGAACTCGACACTGCGTCGCCGGTCAGTAGAAGCCATCGACTATTGTCTGCCATGGAACATTCGCCTAAACGAAGATGGTTACGTAGGTTGGTGAGAGCGAACCCACTGTGCCGGACCTTCGAGGCGTGGTGTGGTGCTTGCCGAAGAAACGTCGTCACGTCACACCCAACAGGAGAACACATGATTCATCGCACTCTGACTGCAGGCGCACTACTCGTACTCAGCGCCTGTGCCGGCAACAACAAGGATGACGCCGCAATGGCTGCCGATTCCGCCAACGCCGCCGCAATGGCGCCGAGTATGTCAGCACCTGCGGCAGCCGAAGCTCCGAAGGACATCATCGAGACGGCGGCAGCAGCAGGCACCTTCAACACACTGGCGCAGGCACTCACTGCAGCCGGCCTCGTCGAGACGCTGAAGGGTGCTGGTCCGTTCACCGTGCTGGCGCCAACCGACGAAGCGTTCGCCAAGATTCCGGCTGCGGATTTGCAGGCGCTGCTCGCGGACAAGGAGAAGCTTACGAAGGTGCTCACGTATCACGTGATCTCCGGCAACGTCCCATCGTCACAGGTCTCGACGATGACGGAAGCCAAGACGCTGGAAGGTGCCGACGTAAAGATCGCGATGGTCGACGGCAAGGTGGTTTTGAATGGAGTCAGCACGGTTACCGCCGCTGACGTGCAGGCGTCGAACGGTGTGATTCATGTGATCAACACGGTACTGATGCCGCCGAAGAAGTAGAGCGGCAGTGGTTGCAAACGCAGCACGCATGCTCGTCTTCGAGCACGTGTGCTGCGTTTGCGTTCGTGGTGCAGCCCTTCCGCACTGTGGCGGCTATGGCCCTCAGCGCGCTGCAGGGCATCTGGCTGCTGCCGCCTTTGTGGGCGCCCTTCCTGTTCGGCGCGGCTCGCGTGAACTCGGCCATCGATTCGTAGGCTTCGAAGACACCGTGCGCCTCGGACGGAGCTGTCACGTGTTCTCCGGCCTCCGGCGATAGTGCGTGCGCGAGACCATACTCGAGCGGAGTACTCGCGTTGCACGAGCGAATCGTTCGGATGCGCGTGCACGGCACGTTTTCTCCGGCAGACACTGTGCGCGTCGTCATGGCCGAGTTCGGTGTGGTCATGGGTCGAAGCGTTTGGCGTAGCATCTCGCCGATCTCGCCACCGAAGACTTGCCCCGTCGCCCACCCAGCAGTAGGTCACCACAATATCTCCTGACGTGACCCGCGACGCATAGAGTTGCTCGAGCTCGGCACGCGATTTGAGCGTGGTCAGGTCGTCGGAGAATGACTTCTGCCATTCGAGCTGACGGGCGCCTTCCAAGTGTCCGGCGCTGGGCATTCCGCTGCGATTGCCCGTACCGTCGCATTCACCGGTGGTGCGTGTGTCGATCAGGGAAACGCCGGGTCGTCCTACTCGCGGTGTGATCCACTCTGCCGTCACCGTGACTTCCGCGCGGGGCCGCGCCGTCATGCGGCCGGGCGTGAATGTGGCTGGCGTCGTTCGCTCGACATGTCCGCCGCGTGCCTGCCATCCCGTGAGTCCCCCATCAAGCAGGGCATACCGCGCGTGGCCGAGCGACGCCAGCGACAGCAGCGCCCGTGTCGCCATCGGCCCCTCGTGCGCGTACACGACGACCACCGACGAATCACTCACACCGAGTGCTTCGAAAGTCGCGCGCAGCACATCGGGCTCGGGCAGCTCCAGCTGCACGCTGTCACGGGTCCCGACCAGCGCACGGTACGTGAACTTTCTGGCGCCGGGTATGTGCGCCTTTTCGTAGTCGTTGCCATTCGCCACGTGCAACAGCACGATGTCGGATGGTCGCTTGGCCAGATCGCGGGATAACTGCTCAGACGTCATGATGAACGCGTCAGTGCGCGGCGGGGCAGGCTGCGCTCCCCATCTCGCCCGCGGTGCTACGCGCGCGGCCCACGCGCGAGGCGTGCGGTTGATTTCGATCTGCACCGGCGCGTTTGTGCTGGCCGAAGCCGGTTTGCTCGATGGGCGACGAGCGACCACACACTGGATCGATGTACCGGAATTCAAAGCGCGGTATCCGATGGTGGAGATCGACGCGGATGTGCTGTATGTCGATGCTGGCGACATTCTCAGCTCGGCCGGTGTCGCCGCCGGTCTAGACCTGCGCCTGTATGTCGTGCGCCGTGACTTCGGGCCTGCGCTGGCCAACACGATCGCACGACGGCTCAAGATCGCGCCGCACCGCACCGGCGGACAAGCGCAGTTCATTGCGCAACCCGTCAGCGATGAGAGCGGCCATGCGCTCGAGCCGGTGCGCGCCTGGATGCTCGGACGTCTGGCGGACCCCTCGGTGACCGTGCCGGTGATGGCCGCCCGGGCCGCCTTGCCGCTGCGCACCTTTGTGCGGCATTTCGTGCAGGAGGTCGGCGTCCCGCCATTGCAGTGGTTATTGCGGCAGCGATTGCTTGCGGCGCAACGATTGCCGGAGACGAGCGACCTGTCGGTGGAGCGCGTGGCACTCCAGTGCGGCTTCGGGTCGGCCATTGCCATGCGCACCCATTTCAGGAAGACGCTCGACACCAGCCCGCTGGCCTATCGGCGAACGTTTCGCGTGTCGGGCGCGATGGTGGCACGGTAGCGACCGCTGTACGTCCGGTGATGCCGATCACGCTGTTTCCCGCTCATGTAGATCGGCGATCCATAGGTTGATGTTCGACGGGCGCGTTCTGTTTGGCCGCGCAGCCCGCGTCTTTAACCATGGCACCACTATGCGCGCACAACGCAGGAGCAGTCTCGCTCGTCTCATCATGCTGGCGAGCGCATCGGTAGTCTCGATCGCGGCGTGCAGCGAGAATCCATTGGCGCCGTACCAGCCCGAGGTGAACAACGTTGCCGACAATTTTGCGCTGCAGGCGACGGGCGTCGCGAATGTGACCGCGACGCAATCGTACACGTGGGCGAACTCCGGCACACGCGCCACGATCAATCACTCGACCACGACACAGTCGGGAACAACGCTGTTCGTGATCAAGGACGCGTCGGGCACTACGGTGTATTCGAAGGCTCTGTCGCCAAGCCTCAACGAGCCGACGGTGCCCGGCGGCGTTGCCGGCAACTGGACGCTGCAACTGACGTTGGCGAACTACACGGGCACCATGAACTTCCGCGTACAGAAGCTGTAGCGGCGATGCGGGTGGGTTAGCCCTCGTTGTTTTAGCGCCGCCGTGAGGGACATGCGGCGTCGTTTACGCGTGAAGGGTATGCCGACCTCTTTCCGCCTCCGCCCCCGCACGACGATGCTCGTCGCTGCCTCGCTCGCCGTCGCCTCGATTCTCGCCGCGTGCTCCGGTGGAGGCGCCGATACCGTTGGCCCGCCCGCCGTGGGCAGCGTCACGGTCAGTCCGAGTACTGTCTCGCTCCAAGGGGTCGGCGCGACAGCCAGTGTCAGCGCCGCGATCGCTCCCGCCGGCGCCAGCGGTACGATTACCTGGCGATCCGATGGGCCGACGATTGCGACCGTGGCAGGCAGCGGCAGTAGCGCCACCATCACGGCCGTCGCCGCCGGAACGACGACGATCGTCGGCAGCGTCGGCGGGGTCAGCGGAAGCACCACAGTCACGGTGGTCCCGATTGTTCGCGGCATCCTGCCGTCGCGCACGACCGCCGGCGTGTTGGTGGGGGGAACCACGTCGCTTACGGCTGCTCTCAACGCCGACGCGGGGGCATCGAGCGCGCTCAGCTGGAGCAGTAGCGCGCTCACGATTGCCACGGTCGACGCGAGCGGCGTCGTGAGCGGCGTGGCACCGGGGAGCAGCACCATCACCGTAGCGTCCACGGCATTCCCGACGATCAGCGCCACGATCGCCGTGACCGTCGCGTATCCGCTGGTGCGCACGGTGACAGTGGCCCCGTCGAATCCGTCGGTCGTCATCGGTAGTACCCGCCAGATGACCGCCACCGTTGACACCGATGCCGGCACGCCGACGCTTGTGGTGTGGAGCTCGAGCAGCCTGGGCGTGGCAACTGTTTCGAGCTCTGGACTCGTCACAGCGGTCGCGTCGGGAACCACGACCATTCGCGCGACCAGCAGCGCCAATCCGACGGTCAGCGGGATCACCACGCTCACCGTTACGGCGCCCACCGTACGGTCCATCACGATGACACCGGCCGCGGCAGCCGTGACCGCGGGCGACGTGCAGCAGTTCGCCCTCACGGTCGACGCCGATGCCGGCGCGAGCACGGCGGTCACGTGGACTTCGTCGAACGCGGAGGTCGCGACGGTGAGCGCCAGCGGGCTCGTGTCCACGCTCTCCACGGGCACGACCACGATCACCGCCACCAGCGTGCTCGTTCCCGCCATACGCGGGCAAGCCACCCTCACCGTCCTTACACCGCCGATCGTGAACGCGTGGCAGCAGCGTACGCTCACACCTCTGACCACCGACCTGGTCTTCGACGTGGATCAGGCGTGGTCCGTGAACAGCGGCCTCGCCTTCGCCATCAGCACGGACGTCGAGACGGAGCGGCGCGTGCTCACGTGGGATGGGGTCGTTTGGAACTTCCAGCGGCTTTCGCCCTTCGACAACGTCTCGGCGCTTGGGGGCGCGGGTGGCGAGGTGTTCATCGGGAGCACCACGGGCCGCATGGCACGCTATCTCGCGTTTGCTATGGCTGCTGCCGGCTTCGTGGAAATGAGCATTCCCGCCGTGGGATGCATTCGTACAATCTCATCAGCCGGCGTCAGTGCGAGCATCGCGCTCGCCAGCGCCACCTCCAACTGTTTCAACTCTCGCGCGATCCTCTTGTACCAAGGAAGCAGTTGGACGCGACTGCCCGATCCCCCCGCTTTGACCACCGTCATCGACGTCACCGCCGCATCGCCGACCAATATCGTGGCGGTGGGACTCGGTGGTACCGGCGTCCAGCGATGGGACGGCGCGTCGTGGTCGTCGGTGACGGCGCCCCCGACCGCATCGGGGAATCCGCAAAGTGTCGCCCTGCTCGGTGCTGACTTGGTCGTCGTGACCGGCGCCGCGGCAAGCGCGCGACTCACGGGTGCGACGTGGACGTCGATCGCCCCGCCCACACCACGCCCGAATGCCGACGGCTTGTTTCTCTCCAAGCTGCGCGTGTGCAACGGCCAACTGTACACCGGCACCACGATGGACGGTCGCGTCTTTCGGCTCGACGGTACCGCGTGGTCGGAGATCGCATCATACGGCGTCGCGGTGGTCGGCTCGTATACCACGCAGGTCACTTGCGGCGCCGACAATGTGCTCCGTGCGGTCGGCGCGAACGCTGCGATCGGTCGCTACACCGGGAGTGCGTGGGTTTGGGAGACCGCGTCGCCATGGCTCTTCAAGTCGGCGATCGTTCGCAGCGACCTCGCGTACGCGGTCGGCGGAAACGGCGTCGTCCAGCGCTGGAACGGCGTCCGATGGCAGGTCGATTTATCCATTTCGAGCGGCACGGCATTCTTCGACCAGCTGTCGGCAAGCGACGATGGGCTAGTGTTGGCCTCTGGTTCGAGCCTCCCGACCGGAGTGTGGCGCAAATCAGGCGCGAGCTGGGCGTTCGATGCCTTGTCGTACGTGCCCAAGGTCATCTGGGCGGCCTCGTCCAGCTTTGCTTTGAGTGTGGGCGCAACGACGGCGTCGCAATTCAACGGGACCAGCTGGCAAACGATTGCCCCGCCGCCATCCTTCAATCCCATCGCCATCGACGGCACCACCGCCAGCTTCGCCATTGCCGTGGGCGGTGCGAGTGGCGCGAACAGTGCGCGTGCATTCCGATGGACGGGTAGTGCGTGGGAGGCAATGACGCTGCCGGCGGGACAGTCCAACCTCATCGCGGTCGAGGTCGTATCGCCCACGCTTGCGTACGCCGTGAGTAGTACCAACGCCGTGCTCCGATACAACGGCACGCAGTGGACGGTGGTCACCGGACCGACCGCAAGCGCGGCGGAGCTCCCGCTTCGTGCGGTGGCCGCGACCGGCGCGAGTGATGTGTATCTGCTCAGTTCCACGGGTGCGCTGTTTCACTACGACGGTACCGGGTGGATTCGATTGGCTCGGTTCGCCTCAGAGGCCGACGTATTTCCGTTCTATACGTCGCTCAGTATCGCGAAGGGTGTCGGATTGATCACCGGCGCTGGCGGTCGGATCTTCCATGGCGCGAATGGCGCGACCATTCGGACTGTACCACTACGACGCCGATAGACGAGACGCCAGATGGATCACATTCGCCGAGCCTCAGGCACGGATGATGCACCATTGAGACGCACTCCCGATTCATGCGCTTCGCTATGCGTGATCGATGTGGAGTATCTCAACCGCTCATCTCGCCGAGGCATCGTATCATGGAACTCGCATCGCTGCACGAACTGTACATCGAAGGACTTCGAGACCTCTACAGTGCCGAACATCAAATTCTCAAGGCGCTGCCGAAGCTGCACAAGGGTGCCACGAACCCCAAGGTCAAAGACGCGTTCGCCACGCACCTCGCGCAAACAGAGGAGCACGTCGCACGCCTGGAGCAGATCTTTACCGAGCTCGAGATGAGCCCCAAGGGAAAGCACTGCAAGGGCATGGAGGGTCTTGTCGCCGAGGGGGCCGACCTCCTCAAGGAAGATGCCGACCCTGATGTGCTCGATGCCGGACTGATCTCGAGCGCCCAGCACGTTGAGCACTATGAGATGGCGGGCTATGGCACCTCACGAACGTATGCGCAGCTGCTCGGCTTTCCGAAGCAAGCAGAATTGCTGCAGAAGACGCTCGACGAAGAGCAGGCCACCGATCTGTTGCTCACGGAGATCGCACTGTCGGTGAATGTCGACGCGATCATCGGTGACAGCGAGATAGTGGAGGAACGCCGATGAGCAAACTGCTGCGTGGTGCAGCCGCTGGCTGGGGTGCCAGCAAGCTGGGAGGCGGTTGCTTCACCACCATCGTGATCTTCGCGCTGTTGTGGTGGCTGCTGGGCAGTTTTGACATCTTTCGCTAACGCCGGATGGCCTCTGTCCACTTTCGGCGAGACCACTGTCCTGAATCGAGGATGATGCAGGTCGCGGTGAAACCCGATGGATACGCCAAGTTGTTG
>JBBQXC010000075.1:0-21510 GCA_038210005.1 Gemmatimonadales bacterium | reverse complement strand
CGTTGTACAGATCGTAGACGTCATTGCTGATGTTCTCCTTTGCGATCATCTGATACTCCATGCCTCTGATCGGTCCTTCCACCGCCGAGATGTGCGGCCACGGATACGTGAACCAGCGCGCCGTGTACTCGATGATCGACATGCGTGATTGGTCGGCGGCGGCGTGCCAGTTCACCGCCGCCGACGGGCGATAGTAGGCGTAGGCCATGATCCCCTTCCAGCTCGTGGCATCCCACTGGAAGTCGGGCGACGGCGTTGGCCAGTTCGTGGGCGGTGATCAGGCGGACCACCGTGTCCGACGTGGCGGTAATCGCATCACGCGCGATCTGCATTGTCGTGAGCCCGTCGCGCGGATTCTGCAGCGCACAGGTGGCGGCCACGACGTACCCGGCCGGCACGGTGATCGCCAACGCGTAGTCACCGTAGTCGAGATAAAACTCGCCTTGCCCAAGGTACGGCTCGATGTTCCACCCGCGGACGTCTTCGTACACCGCTGCGCGAGGGAACCACTGCGCGATCTCGTACAGAGCGCCAGCGCGACCCATGCGATCGGCGCCGTGCTCCGGCACCGGGAAACTCTACGCCATATCCAGTACCGCCGTACGGCCCGGCGCCAACGGTTCGGCGAACTCGACCTTCATCATCGTTTCGTTCATCCGACGAGTGAGCGGCGTCCGCTGCGGTGCCCCGCCTTTGTCCGACGCGACGAATTGCTCGAGCCGAGAAAACGTGTGGCCGCCCTCGAAGCCGCGCGCGCCGAAGCGGGACGCTTCGGGAAAGATGTATGAGTTGAGCGAGTTGCTGCGGAACGCGTTCTGCTCGACCTGCAGCCACATGAAACGCAGCGTGTCGGGCGTAGCGGCCAACGTGTAGTCGGCGCGGTTCTGCCAGTACGTAAGGCCTGGTGCGCCACTGCCATTCCGATACTCGTTCGGCGTGCGCAGCACGAGTGGCGCAAACACCGACGTGTCGGCAACGGCGCGCGGGCGGGCATCGGCGGGCACGACCTGCGCACCAGCGGCATGCGGCACGAGCGAGAGAACATCGGACAAGGAGCTTGGGGAAACGGCGGGTCCCGAGATGCTGGCTACGTCGTACCCTGAAATGATAGTAGCTTTCCGCATGTCTTCTGCTCCCACTTTTCATGCGACGCCGGTGTTTCCGCGCGGCTTTCGCTGCGCCAGCCGCAATGTCGGCCTCAAGCCGTCGGCGCGCGATCTGACGCTGTTCGCGAGCGAGGTCGACGCCGCGGCGGCAGCCGTCTTCACCCGCAATCACTTCCCCGGCGCGCCGATCATTCTCGGTCGCGAAACGATCAAGGGGGGCGTGTTGCGCGCGATCATTGCCAACAGCAAGGTCAGCAATGTCGCGACCGGCCTGCGTGGCGTCGAGCATGCGCGTCGCATGGCCACAGCGGCGGCCGCTGAGCTGGGCACGAGCGCTGATCGCGTGCTGGTGAGCTCGACCGGCGTGATCGGCGTGCCGCTGCCGATCGAGAAGATCGAGTCGGGCGTGGTCGGCATGTCGGCCGATCTGCAGGCGGATCCGTTGGTCGGTGCCGAGGGCATCATGACGACCGACACGCATCCGAAGGCGCTGTCGGCGTCGGCCGGCAATGCGACGATCACGTGGGTGGCGAAGGGATCGGGGATGATCGAGCCGAACATGGCCACGATGCTCTCGTACATCTTCACCGACGCGGCGTTCGATGCGTCATCACTCGACCGGCTGCTCCGCGCGGCGGTGGCGCCGACGTTCAACATGCTCTCAGTAGACACCGATACGAGCACGTCGGACACCTGCGCGATCCTGGCCAACGGTCTGGCCGGCACCGTTGATGAAGCGAGCTTTCTCGCGGTGCTCACAGCGGGCTGCCGCCGGATGACGGAGATCCTGGCGCGCGACGGCGAGGGCGCCGAGCATCTGGTGCGTGTCACGGTGCGAGGTGCGCTGAACGACGCGGAAGCGCACGTCGTGGCGAAGTCGATCGTGAACTCCCCACTCGTGAAGACGATGGTCCACGGTGCGGATCCGAACGTCGGCCGTCTGCTGATGGCGGTCGGCAAGTGCTTCGATTGTACGATCCGCCCCGAAACCACGGATGCCTGGATCAACGGCTTCCAAGTGGTCGGCAACGGCGAGCGGTTGGCTTTCGACGACGCCGTGGTGCGCGAGACGCTCTCACGCGAAGTGGTCGACCTGTCGGTGTCGCTGGGTGTCGGCCACGGTGACGCGGTGGCCTACGGCTGCGACCTCACCAAGGGCTACGTGGACGAGAATGCGTCGTACTACAGCAGCTAAGAGCTAAGAGCTAAGAGCTAAGAGCTAAGAGCTAAGAGCTAAGAGCTAAGAGCTAAGAGCTAAGAGCTAAGAGCTACGTTCCGGCTGTTTGCTTTTCCTTGTCAATCAGCGCGACGGCAGCACGGGCGCGCGGCGGTGCTTGGTGGTCTGCTCGTAGTCGTACACCAACTCAATAAGCCGTCCTTCGCTCCAGGGGCGCCCAAGGAAACTCACGCCGGCGGGCAGTCGGTTGTCGCGCGTGTAGCCCATCGGCACGGTGATCGACGGGAAGCCGGTGCTCGGCGAGAAGAGCTGACTGTTGTCGCCGTGCGGCGTGTTCAGGTCGCCGATCAGACGCGGCACGTTACTCCAGGTGGGATAGATCGCCGCATCGATCTGGAGCGAATCCATCATCTGTACCACGGCCTGGCGCAGCGCGGTCCGCACCCGCTCGCGGCTCTGACAGCCGACGCTGGACTCGGGCAGTTCGGTTATTTGCGAGGCGTCGCGCAGGCGCTGTTCGACCGTGGGATGGTACTTCCGACTACGGAGCACTTCGTCGATGGTCTTCACCGGCGCGTTTGATCCACGCGCAGCGAAATAGCGCTCGAGATCGGTCTTGAATCGATCGCAGCCGCCCTGCTGGCGACGCTGAATGGCGTCGAGCGAGTCGATGCGCGCCTCGACGATAATGGCGCCTTGTGCGCGCATGTCGGCCACGGCGCGTTCGAATACGCGCTGCACTTCGGGATCGAGGGTTGGACGCTCGTAGGCTTGCCGCAGAATGCCGATGCGCGCACCCTCGAGCGCACCGCGCACTAGGAAGCTGGCGTATTTCGCACTGCGCTTGGCGTCAGCAGGGGCGGTCACGGAATCGGCGGGATCACTTCCCACGACCACGTCGAACACCGCGACGGCGTCGGCCACCGTTCGCGCCATCGGCCCGGCGACATCGGCGGACGCGTTGAGCGGGATCACCCCGGCTCGCGACGTGAGCCCCATCGTGGAGCGAATGCCGACCAGCGCCTGATGCGCCGATGGGCCGCGAATGGAGTTGCCGGTATCAGTGCCGAGTCCGACGGCGCCGAAGCTGGCCGCCACGGCGGCAGCGGTGCCTCCGCTGGAGCCGGCCGTTACGCGATCGAGCGCATACGGATTGTGCGTATAGCCCGGCAGGATGGAACTCACAGTTTCGTACGGCGTGAACGCCCACTCGGCGAGATTCGCCTTCGCCAGCACAATGGCGCCGGCGTTCTTGATCTGCCGAACCATCGTGGCATCCTGCAGCGGCTTCCATCCCTCGAGCGCCAGCGATCCGCCCGTCGTCTGCAGACCGACCGTTTCGAAGTTGTCCTTGACGATCATCGGAATGCAGTGCAGCGGCCCCGTGGGACCACCGGTGGCGTATCGCTTGTCGAGCGAGTCGGCCACAGCCAGCGCCCGCGGATTCACGAGGATGATCGCATTGATCGCCGGGCCCCGCTTGTCGAGCGCGTCGATACGATCGAGATACGCCTTCGTGAGCGCGCGACAGGTGAGCGTTTTCGCCTTGAACGCTGCATGAATTTGGGCGACGGTCGTTTCTTCGAGGCGAAAAGGGCGACGAGCCGGCTGTGCGGCGGCGGTCGTGACCGAGGTGGCCGAGACAGCGGCGACGATCAGTGTGGCGACGATCGAGGAGGGTCGGGTCATGGCCACAAAGTACCGGTTTCGCCGCTGGGCGACAGGTGAAAGAGCTAAGAGCTAAGAGCTAAGAGCTCAGAGCTAAGAGCTCAGAGTAAAATTGAAAAGCGAAAAGGCGGAACACGGATCGCACGGATTGGACGGTAACAACACGGATAAGCGAAACGGCGCGGTTCATCTTATCCGTGTTGTTACCGTCCAATCCGTGCTCTCCGTGTTCTGGCTGCTGCAGTTGCTGTTGCTTTTGGCCGTTGCCGTTGTCGTTGCTACGCCGCCAGCACGCGTCGATCGCGCACGAGCGGCATCACTTGCTCGGCGAACCGCTCCATTTCCTCCAGCTGCGGGCTGCACTGCAGCAACAACAGACCCACTCCCGCCGTCTCGAATTCGCGGACGCGATCGGCCACCTGTTCCGGTGTGCCTACGAGGCCCGCGCGGAGTCCGCGGTTCGACACCGAGTAGTCCTGCAACGACAGGTGTTGATCGAGCTGCGTGTTGGCGATCCAGTCCTGATAGTTACTGAATCCCGGCGAGCCGGGCTGCACGTTCGTGATACGCTCCAGCTCTTGCTTTGCTTCGGCCTCGGTGTCACGTACGATCGCGTAGGCGGCCATGCCGTATTGCATGGGCGACAGACCAGCCGCTTCCCGACGGTGCTGCATGTCTGCCACCTTGAGCGCTACGCGATCGGGCGGATCACCGTGCATGACGTACGCGTCGCATGCGCGCGTGATCAGTGACTTCGCCGCGTCGGACTCGCCGCCGGCATACAGCACCGGACGCGGACGACCACGACTGCCGATCGGCTTCGGCTGCACGATAAGCTCATCGACCTGGTAATACGTGCCATGATAGCTGAACGACGGCTGCGACCAGGCGCCGTGCAGCACATCGAGCCACTCGGCGGTGCGCGCGTAGCGGTCGTCGTGCACGTCGAACTGACTGCCGTAGCGACGCGCTTCATCCTTCCACCAGCTCGACACCACATTCAGCGAGAGACGGCCGTTGCTGATCCGATCGATGTTGGCCGCCTGCTTGGCGAGTGTAGCCGGATGATGATACGTGGGCCGCACGGCCACCATGAGCTCGAGGCGCGTCGTGACGGCCGCCAGCGCGGCGGCCGTGGACCACGCATCGAGCGCCGGCGCGTCGATGGCCTTGATGTCGTTGAGAAACAACTCCGCGATCAGCGTGAGATCGTAGCCGATCTCCTCACTGCGCCGCGCGAGTCGCTGCACATACGGCCAGCTCGCCTCCATCCCCTCGTCGGGTACGTTGCGCAACCATCCGCCGAACACCGGGAGCCAGTAACCGAACCGCATCAGGCCTCCACCGTGGCCAGCACGCCAGCGCGCTCCGCCAGATAGTCGACCAACCGTTCGAATGGATCGAAGCCGACCACGTTGACGGCGTCCGCTACGAAGTTGGACAGCGCGTTGACATCGTAGAAATAGTGCCGTCCGTCGCGGTCGTCCACGAGATACTCGATACCGCCGACATCGATCCTGGCGGCCTGTGCGATGCGCTCCACTTCGGCAATGATGTGTGCCGGCGGATCGGCGCGCTCCACGCGCATGCCCGACTTGGGCGCATCGATCGCGCACGCACCGCGCACGAGCTCCACGCCGTTCGTAGTCAGACAGGCATCCGCTGGGCACAGATCGAACGAACCAGCGGCCGGATACACGTTGATGGCGTAGAGATACTTGCCATTTAGTGTTTCCACGCGCGTGATGTGGCCATCGCGCAGCGGCGCCGCTTCCTGCACGAGCGCCGTGCCGTCCACACCAAGGTCGACCACACCGGCGGCGACGGCGGCGGTCAACGCCGCCTCCGAATCGTACTTCACGATGCCGGCACCACTGCCTCCGACATTCGCCTTCACCAGCACCGGATAACGGAACCCTCGTGCGGCCGCGACGGCGCGCGAGGGATCGTTGATCACGCGCGAACGCGGATACGGGAGTCCAAGTTCTCGCAGCAGGTCGAGCTGCGTGGCCTTGGAGAGCTCGAGCGCGTAGGCCTCCGCGCCATTCACTACGGGCACGCCAAGTCGCTCGAGATGACGCAGCCAATGCAGCGTGTAGAACGTGGTCTGGGCGTGACCGCGCAGATACGCCGACGGGCTCGCCCGGTTGAACACGAGCGAATACGGCGTAGCGGTGTTGGCGGGCTCGAACTCGTGGGCGGCGGCGTCGAGCCGCTCGTACGCAATACCGCGACGATCCAGCTCCGCGAAGAGCGGGCGAAACCAGTCGGGGTGCTCGTGGTAGATAGCAATCGGGCGCGGGGACATGAGCAGCTCCGGAAACGATGGCGCCGTCCCAAACGACAGAGCCCGGGCTAGTGGTTCGCCCGGGCAGTCGCGTTTTAGCTCGTTTTTTTACGTGGCGGCAATAGGCGGCAAATGACCACGAAGTCGGTTGTCGTTCCATGTTAGCAACGCACACCGACGTAAGTCAAGTGCTGAGATACTTGAGTCTGTGATACTCCCCTGGGCCCTCAAAAAATACGATCCAACTTCTCTCCGCTACAACACTTCGCAAAAGTAGAGCAACGCGAGCGTTCTGTCTGTTACCGTAAAAACAAAAGCAAAAGCAAATCAGGAACAGCAAACAGCAACAGCCGGAACACGGAGACCACGGATTACACGGGAAAAGCACTGATAAACGAAACAGCGCGGTTCATCTTATCGGTGTTGTTCCGTGTAATCCGCCGTTTCCGTGTTCCAGCCGTTGCTGTTGCCGTTGCTGTTGCCGTTGCTGTTGCCGTTGCTGTTGGCCGTTGCCCGTGCTCGGGCGTGTGCTATCTCGCCGGCGTCACGGTTGGCGCTACGGCCAACCACTGGTTGTCCGCCGCATTGCGGTCGGGGAAGCGGCGCGACGGATCGAGTGTGATCCGTTCGATCTTTCGCCCACCGAATACCAGATCAGCCGTGAAGCTCCGGTTACCGCCGAACCACACGTCCACCGGCCAGGTAACCAGTGCAGTGGTGCTGTCGGTCACCACGGAATTCTTCATGCGACGGATCGCCGGGCCCTGCGCGGCAAACTTCACTTCGAGTATGATCGGCGACGGCATGTTACCGTCCTGCGCGACGGTCACGGTGGTCCGGATGCCCTGGGTCTTCACGCTGGCGAGGCGGGCATCGACGCTTTCGGTCGTAAAGAGCCAGCTGTTCCAGAACCAACCGAGATCACGCCCCAGGGCCGTATTCATGAAGAACATGTAGTCCCACGGCGACGGATGTTTGAACATCCACGCCTGCGCCCATTCGCGATGCGCGCGCTGCACGGCAGTATCGCCGACGATACCACCGAGCGCCGAAAGCATGAGCGGCGTCTTCTGATACGTGGTGAATCCGTAATAGCCTGGCCCCGCGTAATTCGCGTTCCACATCATCGGCGGTTCCGCTTCGGCGCCGCTGGTGAGCCCGTAGCTCTGGCCGAGTCCATCGAACACGGGCGCCTTCGAGGCCGCGTCGGCATCGGAGAGGATGTTCATGTACTGATTGAAGCCCTCATCCATCCAGCCGTACCACGTCTCGTTGTTGCTGACCACCATGGGCCACCACTGGTGTCCCGCTTCGTGGTCAGCGGCCCCCTGATTGGAGTTGATCACCATCGGGTACTCCATTCCTGAGCTGGGACCATCCTGCAGCGTGAGCTGCGGGAACTGATACGGGAACCAAAGCTTGGAGTAGAACTCGAGTGCGTGGCGGCTGATTTCACCGGCCTTCGCAAACAGATTGGCGCGTCCCGGCAAGAACAGCAGATGCACCGGGATCGCGCCCTTGCCGGGAATCGTCGCCCGCGTGGCCTGCCACACATATTTCTTGGCGGTTGCCCACGCGAAGTCGTTCACCGTATCGGCGTGAAAGCGCCACACCAACCGGCCATTGGCGTTCCCCATTGCGGTGGCCTGACCCGGACCGATTTCATCGGAACCGACGATCGTGGTGACGGCGTCGGATTGGGTGACCTTCGCGAGCCGCTCGCGCGCAGCGGCGGTGAGCACCTGCGCGGGATTCTGCAACACGCCGGTGCCACTCACGATCCAACCGGCGGGCACGTCGACGTTCACGTCGAAGGTGCCGAAATTGTTGTAGAACTCCGACGGTCCGACATAGAGCTCGTTGTCCCAGCCGCGCAGGTCGTCGTACACCGCGACCCGCGGAAACCACTGCGTGGGCTGATACAGCGTGTCTGCCCATCGCTGCACCATGCGGTGACCTGTGCCGGGACCACCTGGCAGCTTATGCGACCATTCGATCTCGAGCACGGCGTTCGCACCGGCGGCGATCGGCGTGCCGAGCCGGACACTGGCCGAGGTGGAGCGTCCATTGCGCAGTACCGCTTCACCGGTGGGGGCGTTGGCGGCGTTCTGCTGCGCCGCGACGATGGCACGTGATCCCGAACCGCCATCTCCGGCGGGGGCTGCGTTGGACGCGAGATTGACCGGCTTCCCGTCGATCGTCATACGCGAGATGACCATCCCGTCGGTCACTTCAGCCGGAACCCACGGTGCGGCGTGCGGTGCGTTGCCGAGGAAGTGGTTGGGATCGAGACGGAGGCCGATGTCGCGCAGCTGATCGGGGCTGCTGTTGTGTACCGTGATGCGCGCCTTGCCGGTCAGTCGCGACGTGGCCGGATCGAGCGAGACGTCGATCGCGTAATCGGTACGCAGCTGCCAGTAGTTGCGCCCCGGTCGGCCCGTGGAATCACGCGTCCCCGCCACGTAGGCGCGACGGATGCTGTTCGTGATCGGCACATCGCGCCGGATCGCGCGCGGCGGCATCGTGGCGGCGGGCGCCGTGGCGGACGCCGTGGCAGATTTCCGAGTGGCGACCTGCGCGTGCAGGACCGGCACGAACGCCAGAAGCGACACGATGGCGACCGCGACGGCACGACCAGCGCGGCAGCGGCAGCGGGAGCGAGCGACAAGAACCTGAGACATCGGCAGAGGGACCGGGGAGCGATGGAACAGCGTCCCTAATGTCTAGCGCGTCGGGGCTGGTGGCGCGAGGCGGGTATGCTCGACCAGCAGCGCGTGAATGGTTTGGGGTGAGATCGGCTTGACGAGATGATGATCGAACCCCGCCTCCTGCGATCGCCGACGGTCTTCCCCCTGCCCCCATCCGGTCAAGGCGATGAGCAGCAGCGGATGCGCGCCTTGGGCCAACCGCATCGCGCGCGCGGCTTCATACCCGTCCAACAGCGGCAAGCCGATATCCATGACGACCGCTTCGGGATGCTGTTCGACGTAGACCCGCACCGCGTGCTCTCCGTCGTACGCGACCGACACCTGATGTCCCTCGCGCTCGAGCAGCAACGCCAGGCTGTCCGCCGCGTCGACGTTATCGTCAACCACCAGCACACGTCGTCCAGCGACGAGTGGCACGAACCGGGGCGTGGACATGGGTATCGGGAGTGCGGGAATCGCGGCGGATGCGCTGGATCGGTCGGCAGTCACTTGCATGACCTGAGCATGGTTCGGGTCGGAACTCACGACGCGCGGCAGCGTGAGGCGGAACGTGCTTCCCTGCCCCACCCCGGCACTGTGGGCGGTCATGGACCCACCGTGCAACTCGACCAGACGGCGCGCGAGGGCGAGTCCGATCCCGAGGCCCGCCGGCATGCGGCTCCCATGATCGTATACTCGCGCGAACATCTCGAACACGTGCTCGAGCTGATCAGCCGGAATGCCGATGCCCGTGTCCGACACCTCGATGCGCACGGCGTCGGCGGTGTTGTGCACGTCCACTTTGATCAGGCCGTTCGGGTCGGTGTACTTGACGGCGTTGCTGAGAATGTTCGTGAGCGCTTGGGCCAGTCTGACCGGATCAACGTACAGTCCGATCGCATCGTCGGGCATGTTGACGGTGAGATGCAGATTCCGTTCGATGAGCACAGGACGTACGGATTCGATCGCGAGTTCGAACACATCGCGAAGCAGTACCACTTCGCGGCGCAACTCGAGGCGGTCCTGCGTCACGCGACTGACATCCATGAGGTCGTCGATCAAACGCACCAACTGCGTCGATTGGCGATCGATGGTGTCCTTTGCGCGCGCGATGCCGCTGTGCGACCCGGACACGCGATCGAGCATCGCCACCGCATTCACGATGGGCGTGAGTGGATTGCGCAACTCGTGCGCCAACGTCGCGAGAAAACGGTCTTTGCGCTGATCGGACTCCCGCAGCGCGTCGATGAGATCGAGATTCTCGATCGTGACGGCAGCGACCTGTGCCACCTGCACTGCAATCGAGACTTCGTCGCCGGTGAACGGGGACGCCAACCGCGACAGGACCAGATCACCGAGCTTGCTGCTATCACGCCGCGCGAGAATGATACGCAGCGGCGCAGGCGCGCCTTTCTCGGCGGCGTCGGGCGCGTCCACGGCCTCGTGCACCACTGCGACGTCGACCGCGTCATCGCGCGATTCGTTGCGCGTCGCGTGGTGCTCGGTGCGGCGTTCTCCGCGCAGCACGTCAACGTCGACCCGGTCGGCGGAACAAAGCTGCAACAGTTCCTCGCCGAGCCCGTGCACGACATCGCCGACGTTCCCGGCGACATTGAAGGCGACGATGATGTCGGACAGTTTCCGCAGTCGTTCGGAGTACCGCTGGATGTCGTGCTCGGAGCGCTCATGCTGCGTCACATCGCCGACGGCGGCGACGATACGCGCCGCCTGGCCTTCTCCGTTCGTGATCACCTAAAACTGCTCCGAGGCATGGATCCCACTCCCATCATGATGGCGAATTCCAGGAAACCGTTCACTCGATCATCAGGGATGTACGTCCGTGCAAGAATCGCGCAACCGCAGTGTAGGGACACACCGCCCTGCTCGGCAATGCAGCCGACTGGCTGCAGAACCCGCTTCGCGACGCCCCTGTCGCGTCAGGCCGGCGGCCGCAGGGTTGCGAAGGCCTGTTCAAGTCGCGGCTTGGTGATGCCGCCGTGCGACGCATCCCACAGGACGCGTCCTTCGCGAACGATGAGCGCCTGCGGCGATTCATGGCGCAGCCGACTGACCGTTTCCAGTGCACTCGACAGCTCGCGTTCCCGCTGCACGATCACGAGCCGCGTTCGCACGTCTGGGTTCGCGGCCAGAAACTGATCGTAGTGCCGCTTGGCCATAAACGACACCGGACAGCTGTTGCTGTGTTTGAACACCAGCAGGGCCTCACCGTGAGCGAGCAGCTCGCGCGCTTCCCGGATCGCATCGCTCTCGGCGGCGGCGGGCGGAGGCGCGGGTATGGTGCGCTCCATCGCTGGCACGGCGATCACGTCAGCGTCACCACGGGCCAGATGCGCCTCGATGGCGTCGACATACGTACCGAGCGCGCGGGCTCCAGTGAGCCGTTCCACCAGCACGCCGCCCTGAAAGATCAGCACGGTCGGGAGCGCTCGAACATCGAAGCGGGTCACGGTCTCGACATTCGCATCGGCATCGAGCTTCGCCACACGAATCCGCCCACCGTAGCGGTCAGCGAGTGTCTCGAAAATCGGGACCAGCGCCCGGCAGGGCGTGCACCATTCGGCCCAGATATCCACCACGACGAGTCCCGGGTGGGCGAGCACCTCCGCGGGAAACGCACCATCCGTCAGTGTAGCAACAGTCATGCTGTAAAATACCCGGTGCCGCCGATTGGTTGCAGGGCCGGGGAACATCAGGTCTTTGATGCGGTCGCGCTCGCCGTGCGCAACGCCCGCTACGAGGGCGCGAGGGTATCACGCAGGGCATCGAGCAGTTCGCGCGCACCATACGGCTTCCGAAGGAACCGGGCCTCGCCGCGTCGCACATGCGCGCTGGCCACATCCTCGGCGTCATAGCCACTGATCATGAGCACCGGTGCCGTGCTGCCCCGTGCGCGAAGTCCGAGCAGACACTCCGCGCCACCCATGATCGGCATCGAGACATCAAGGACGACGCCGCGGGGCGGCTCGGGCATCCGATCGAAGTGCTCGAGGGCTTCCCGTCCGTTCCCCGCCTCGACCACTGTATAGCCCACGCGCGTGAGAATGCGGCGGGCCGCCGTGCGGGCCCCAATGTCGTCGTCGACGAGGAGAATCGCGCCTGACTCCGAACGCGCGAACGCGTCGATGGCCGGGGTGCCCTGATGCGGCAAGCGCCCACGGACAATCGGGAGCAGTATGCGAACAGTGGTCCCCTGACTCTTCTTCGAGGATACGTGAATGGCCCCGTCGTGCCCATTGATGATGCCGAGCGTGGCCGCCAGCCCCAGACCGCCTCCGGGCGCCTTCGTAGAGAAGAACGGGTCGAACATGCGCTCCTGAATATCAGCGCCCATACCAACACCGGTATCGCGCACACCGATGACGGCGAAGGGGCCCGGTTGACGTGCGGTGCCGAGCAGGCAGTCGGCCAGCGCCGCATCGTCGAAAGTGTCGACGGACACGGAGAGCTCGACACATCCTCGTGCGTCGCCGATCGACTCGACGGCGTTCGTCACGAGACTGAGAAGGACTTGGCGCAGCTGAAGTTCATCGCCGTCGACGATCGTTCCCGCCGGCGGCAGCTCAATCGAAAGCGACACGGCGGGCGGAATACGGGCGCCGAGTATCCCGGGCACGTCGGCGACGAGGTCGTTGACGTTCAGCGCGCGCCGCTCCACGCGGGCGCGACCAGCGTACGCCAGCAACTGCTGCGTCAGCTCAGACGCGCGCTGCGCGGCGCGCTCGATATCAGCGAGGACTTCTTGCCCGCGATCGTCGAATGGAATCACAGCGCGGGCGAGCGAGGCGTTGCCCAGTATGCCGACAAGCAAGTTGTTGAATTCATGCGCCACTCCTCCGGCGAGCAGCCCGAGCGACTCGAGTTTCCGCGCCTGCTGCAGCTGCGCTTGCAGGCGATCCCGCTCGTGGGCGGCCAACCGTTCGGACGTGGTGTCGAGTACAGAGCCGACCTGCCCGACGACCGCCACGCCGTCGGGACACATGACCGGCTGCGTCTGTACCCGAATCCACCGGATGCGGCCATCGACCACGATGCGGTACTCGTCGTCGAAACTGTTCGACGTCCCGATGTTTCGCTTCATGCTGGCCTCGACCCGCGCTGCATCCGACGGATGCACGCGATCGATCCACGCGCCCGCCGCGATCTCATCGAAACGAAGTGCGAACCAGTCGAGCAGCCGCTGGTTGGCGTAGGTCGGAGTGCCCTGCACATCTGCGAGAAACACGCCGGCCGGCGACGATTCCGCGAGCGTGCGGAACCGTGCCTCCCGCTCCACCAGAGCCAATTGCTCGAGAGCGGGCGGATTCCCGCCGTGATCGGATGGAGCGTTTTCAGGTGCCACGAAAAGCAGCGTCTCCTTGTGAACTTGCGCGAGCAGATCTGTGGCGAGACGATAACCGCTCGTATTTAGGACCGATAGTCCGAACCAGGGACGAGATTTACCCGGCCCCCGAGCTGCCGAGCCGTGATCGGGCACGAAGTGGCGCGCATGACCGTCGTCCGGGGGATACAGCGGCACCCGTGTGGCGCACCGGCAGCGTGACGACGAAGCTGCTCCCCACGCCCAGCTCGCTGCGCTCGAGGCTCACATCGCCGCCCAGCAGTCGGGCCAGTTGTCGCGCCACCGACAGTCCAAGTCCGGTACTCCCGTCCTGCGGCGCTTCGTGAGGATGCGCCTGCCAGAACGGCTCGAAGATGTGTGGCTGGTCGGCAGGCGAGATGCCGCGTCCGGTGTCGGTCACCTCGATGTCCATCGACACGTCATGACCGATGCCTTCGAGACGTACCGTCAGCGACACCGTGCCTTTCGTCGCCGTGTACTTCAGCGCGTTCGCGATGAGGTTCACGAGCACCTGACGCAGCTTCAACGGATCGGTGTAGAGCTCGACATGCGGCACGGTGCCATTCACCTGCATCGTGACACCGCGCGCATCAGCGATGGGCTGCACCAGCACCAGACTCTCGTCGATGACCGTTGCGAGATTGACGACCACGGGCCGGAGTTCGACGTGCCTCGCCTCCAGCCGCGAGAAGCTGAGCAGCTCATCGACCAGCCCCAACAGAGTCGCGTTCGATGCCTGCATCCGCTGGAACTGCAGGCGCTGCTGCGGACTGGCGGACGTCTCGAGATCGTGCGTGAGCAGTTCGGCGTAGTTCATCGCCTCATTGATGGGCGTACGGAGCTCGTGGCTGATCGTGCGGAGAAAGAGCGCCTTCGAAGCGTTGGCGCGTTCCGCGACCTCACGCGCGGCCTGCGCCTCCTCGCGCGCGGCCCGCTCGGCGTCGCGCAGATGCGCCCGCATCAGCGCCTGCGCGCACATGATACCCAGCGTACTCACGAAGGCGCGGTCGTCCTCGCCGAAGGTCTGTGCGGTCGCGCATCCGAGGCCGCGGACACCACGCAGTTCGCCGTTGGCCCACACCGGGACGATGGCCGCCGACCGAGCGCCGACGGCAATCATGGCTTCGCCCCAGGCTCCATGCTCGCGGAGCGCGTCCGGCGAGGGCATGAAGAGGGCTTCGCCAAGGCGCGCGACGACGGCGAGCGGCATCGATGATTGGATCACGGCACCGCGGACCATTGCCAACACGGCCTCCGACAATCCGATCGCGTGTACCACATGGAGTCGGGCGGGCGGCGCTTTCCTGTCGAGCGGCTCGTTGACGGTGGGTGGGAACGCGCCACGTGTGACAACCACCGCACTGCTGGCGTCGAGAGCGACCAACGCCTCGCGCTCTACGATACTGGCGGCGTCATCGGGCGACAGGGCGTCGGTCAGTGAGCCGCTCAAGGCCGCCAATGCACGCAGACGCTGGCTGGCCGTGGAAAGACGCGGCACGAGTAAGCCGGCGCCCTCGTCCAACGCATCCCTATCGAGGGCGGCGATGACCTCATCGTGCTCTGAGACCTCCGCGTTGCGCGGCATCGCGCGATGTCGCCAGAATCGCCTTGACCTCCGACTGGTTTGCACAATGCAATCAGCCCCTGCACTGGTGATCTCCGGCGGTACGCGGAACGTACACTGCCCGAGCACTACAAAAGCACCAGAACATGAGAAGTCGTATCATTCGACGTATGCCCGACTCCAATCCACCGTCTCACGCACCACTGACCACACCAGAACAGCGTGCCACGGGTAGCGGCTGGCGAACTCGGCTGCACACCGTCGTGTTCGAGGTCGACACGCCCGCCGGTCGCGCCTTCGATCTGGTGTTGATTGCGCTTATCGCGCTCAGTGTGTTGTTGGTAAGTGCAGAAACGGTGAGCGGGCTGTCCCCTGGTACGTATCGCGCCATGCGCGTGGCCGAGTGGGCGCTGACGCTGCTATTCACGATCGAGTATGTGCTGCGCCTGCTCGCGGTGCGGTATCCGATTGTCTATGCGGGGAGCTTCTACGGCGTGATCGACCTCGTCGCGATCCTCCCCACGTGGGTCAGTCTGGTGGTGCCCGGTGCGCAGGTGCTGCTGGTGGTGCGCGTGCTACGGCTGATGCGAATTTTCCGCGTACTCAAGCTCACGCGCTATCTGTCGGAAGCGCGGGTGCTCGGCGGTGCGCTGCGCGCCAGCAGCCAAAAGATCACCGTATTTCTGTTCGCCGTGGCCGCGATGGTGGTGGTGTTCGGGACCGTGATGTACGTGGTCGAGGGTCCGGCCAATGGATTCACGAGCATTCCGCGCAGCATGTATTGGGCGGTGGTAACGCTGACCACGGTGGGTTACGGCGACATCTCACCGAAAACACCACTCGGCCAGACACTGGCGTCATTGGTGATGATCATGGGCTACGGCGTCATCGCCGTACCCACCGGTATCGTCACCGCCGAACTCACTTCCGGGCGACGGTCGGCTCCTGCGACTCCGGTGTCGGTCAGCACCCAGGAGTGTGCCTCGTGCGGCCTCGACCAACATGAGACGGACGCGCACTTCTGCCGGCGGTGCGGCGCGGCGCTGTAGGACCCGTTCAATCAGGTGCCGCGACGACCGCCATTCTTGGCCGTCGTGGGCGGCTTCTGCGGCTGACGCGGGCTGGGCTGGGTGGACTTCTCACCGGCAGCGGTGGACGGCGTACCGGGAACCGGCCGCTTACGGGAAAAGTCGGGGACAGCCGTGTTGTGCTTCTTTTTCATGTGCGGCTCCGATGTCGATGTGGAGCTCGGGCGGATACCCGGGCGCCAAATCCGTTCTGAGGAAAGGTAATCATGATTGCGCGGGGGGACCTTGTCCCGCAGTATCCCCGCATGATCGATCCGCGCTTGTCGTCAGCACTTTCCGACCGATATCTCCTGGAACGCGAGATTGGCGCCGGCGGAATGGCCACGGTCTATCTGGCCGTGGACCTCCGACACCAGCGACCGGTCGCGGTGAAGGTGCTGCGCCCCGAACTCTCGGCCGCCTTGGGGCACGACCGCTTCCTTCGGGAAATCACCACCACGGCAGGGCTGCGACATCCTAACATTCTGCCGCTGTACGACTCGGGGGAGGGCGCGGGATTTCTGTTCTACGTGATGCCCTTCGTGGAAGGCGAGAGCTTGCGCGACCGGCTGGCGCGCGACGGCCAGCTTCCCATCGAAGACGCGCTCCGGTTTGCCGACGAGATTGCGAACGCGTTGAGTTACGCGCACGGACGCGGTGTCATTCATCGCGACATCAAACCGGAGAACATTCTCATCGAAAATGGCCACGCGATCGTGGCCGACTTCGGCATCGCGCAGGCCGTCGGCGCAGCGGGCGATGACAAGCTCACCGTGGCCGGCATGGCGGTCGGCACGCCCACCTACATGAGCCCCGAGCAGGCCAGCGGCGACGTGATCGACGCGCGCAGCGACCTCTACGCGCTGGGGTGCATGGTGTATGAGATGCTGGCCGGTACGCCGCCGTTCACCGGCCCCACGGCGATCGCCGTGATGATGCGTCATGCCATCGAGCCGGTCCCCGAACTCGGCACGCTGCGCGCTGCCGTGTCGCGTCCCGTGATCGACGCGGTCGAACGCTCATTGGCCAAATCACCGGCCGATCGCCATGCATCGGTCGAAGAGTGGCGGCGCGCACTCGCGCGCGCGAGCGGCAGTCATCCCACCGCGAGCGCGCCGCCCGCGACGCGTCAGATTTCCCGATCGGCACCGACGCCGGCCAATGCACTGTTGGGCCGCGACACGGCCCTTGCGCAGGCTACGGAGCGCCTCCGCGCCGGCGCACGCGTGCTCACCGTGACCGGCGCCGGCGGCGCCGGCAAGACGCGCTTCGCCATCGAGCTGTTCACGCGGCTGCAGGACGACTATCCCGACGGGTCGGCCTACGTATCGATCGCGTCGGTGACGGCGGCGAGTGAGGTGATGCCCACGATCGCCACCGCGCTCGGCATCGCCGAGGCACACGGGCGGTCGGCGGTCGATGCCGTCGCGACCGTGATCGGAGCCGGTCGCATACTGTTGCTGCTCGACAATCTCGAGCAAGTGCTCGACGCCGCCGGCGAGATCGCGGAGCTGGTATCGCGTTGCGCCAAGATGTGTGTGATCACGACCAGTCGCGCGCCGCTCAAGATTGGCGCCGAGAGCGAACTGGTACTGCCGCCGCTGGCGCTGCCCGATGCGCATACCACGGCCGTCGAGGCACTGCTGCAATCGCCCGCGGTGGCGTTGTTCGCGCAGCGCGCCGCAAAGGTGCAGCCCACCTTCGCGATCACCAGCGCCAATGGTGCGGCCGTGGCCTCGATCTGTATTCGTCTGGACGGATTGCCCCTCGCGCTGGAGCTGGCCGCGGCGCGTATTCGCATTCTCGAGCCGGCGGCGCTGCTGAAACGTCTGGATGATGCGCTCGATCTGCTGACATCAGGCGATCGTGATCTTCCCGAGCGTCAGCGCACGCTCCGCGCGACGATCGACTGGAGCTATTCGCTACTCGACGCCGCCGAACAGCGACTGCTCCGACGTCTGTCCGTGTTCGCCGAAGGATGGGCGCTCGAGGAGCTGGAGGCCGTGTGCTACTCGAAGGGCGAGCGGGTCCACGCGCTCGACGAATTGAGCTCGTTGGTCGAAAAGGGGCTCGTGCGCGTGGTGGAAGCGGGAGCTCGCTACTTCCTGCTGGAGACCATCCGCTCCTTCGCCACCGAAGCGCTCGTGGCGAGCGGCGAGGTGGTGGACGTCCAGCGTGCGCATGCCCGCGTGTTCCTCACGTTTGCCGAATCGATAAATGCCGGGATCATGGGCGACAGACAGCTCGATGCGATGCAGCGGGCACGTGGCGACCACGCGAACATGCACGCGGCGATCCGGTGGTTTACCGAGCAGGCACGTGCGGGGAACACGAACGCAGCGTCGCGCGCATCCAGCGACGTGGATGCGGATGCCGATACTGACGCCGCGGAGCGTGGACTGGCGCTGTGTGGCGCGCTCAACTGGTTCTGGCATATCAGTGGCCTGCATTTTACTGCGCGCGATGCGATCGATGGAGTGTTGCCGCTGGCGTTGGAGCGCCCACCGACCAGAGGGCGGGCGGTGGCGCTGCTGGCGAGAGGTATGGTCTCGATCAACATCGGCGAGACAGAGCGCGCGTTCGATGAATGGGCGCGCGGCTTGGCCGACGCGCGTACACTCGCCGACGACGCGTTGATGGCGGAAGCCTGTGCCTACGTTGGATACGGACACATGAGCGTGGGCCGCCTGGAGGAGTCGGGCGTCGCGCTCGACGAGGCGATGGCCTACAGCGAAAAGCGTGACCTCGACTTTCTGCTGGCGCTGTCGATGTCCATGAAGGGACTGCAGCAGTTCTTGATCGGCTCGGCCGACGCCGGCTTCGCCCTGGTTACGCAGGCTCGCAAGATCCAGACGCGAATCGGCGATTATGAAGGGGGCGGCCTCGCGCTCAGCTTCCTCGCGCAGATGACCGCCGCGAAAGGTGAGTTTGGTCGCGCGCTCGAATTGTACGGGCAAGCGCTGATGTCGTTCAAACGGGTCGGCGACCGACCGGAACTCGCGCGGGTGCACAGTGAAATCGGGTGGACGGCACTGTCCGCGCAGCGAATCCCCGTGGCGCGCGAGGCGTTCCGTCGTTCGTTGCGCGTGTACGACGAGGTGGGCAGCCCACGCGGTATCGGTCTCGCACTCACGGGGCTGGCGGCCGCGGAAGCGGCTGAGGGTCGGGCCGAACGCGCCGTCACGATCGCGGCGGCGGCGGACGCCATGTCAGAACGCACCGGGGTGGTAGTGGAGCATCCCATGGGACCAGAGATGGGCGGCCAGGTGGAGGCGGCGCGCGCGACCATCGGGAAGGAACTGTTGGAGGCGTTGGTGGCGGCGGGTCGCGAGATGTCGCCGGGTGCGGTGCTGACGATGATTGCCGGTTGAGCACGAGGTCCGTATTGACTAGCTCAGCATTGGCTCCCGTGAGGGCATAGCTATTGCACTTGTCATTGAGCGCAACCGAACGAGTGCATTTGCATCATCAGCCAACCGGAGTCACTATGTCACGCATCACGCTCCTCCTGCTCGCCAGCACGATCGGAATCGCAACCGCCTGTGGCAACACGGCCGACGGCGCCAAGGAAGACACGAAGAACGCCGCGGAAGCGACGAGCGAGGCCGCCGCCAGTGCGGGTGCGTCGATGGACGCGGCCGCCGAGACCGCCGACGTGAAGACGGCGTTGATGGCCGACGCGACCGTGGATGCGAGCGAAGTGAATGTGGACACGAACAAGGACTCGAAGACCGTCACGCTGAATGGCAGCGTGAAGAGCGAAGCACAGAAGTCGCGCGCCGAAGCGATCGCGAAAGAGAAGGCACCGGGTTACACGGTGGTGAACAATCTGATGGTCAAGTAGCGAGCTGACGACTGACCCGTGTGGGCTACCAGGTAACGGAAGAGACCACCGCGACATCTGCCGTCGCGGTGGGAACTTCCGCTGCGTTCAGCAGCATCACCACGGCCGCGGGCAATTCCCTGCCCTCACGGACGTCCTCCGCAAGTTCGTCATTGAGGAACTGCGTGGCCGCTGCATTTGCCGAGTCGAGCGTCGCGCCTTGTACGAGCAGCGTCCCCTGGATCGTGTAGTTCCCGCCCTCGCGCATAAAAGCCACGAGGAAGGTCGGCCGCGTGACCACCGGCGCAGCAGGCAATGCGACGACCGCCACTGCGTCGGGCGCCTCGCCATCGCGTTGGAGACAGGCCGCGCGGATCGTACACTCCGCGCCGGCGCTATAGCCGCACTGCGGCGGCGCCTGGAACACCGTGAGTCGATAGGGCATGCCTAGCGGGAGGTCCTTTCGGGCCTGCACATCGATACCGCACACCCGCGCCCGGACGAGCCCAGCCGATACCTGGAACTGCACCGCCTCGCCCGGCCCGAAGACCGGGAAGGGTCCGTGCTCGCGAATGCGGCGCACTGAGTGAATGATCCTAGTTTGGTGAGCGGGCGACGCCATGAGAGAGAGTATCGTCCTCTCACGCGACGTTCTCCACTCGACTCTGAGTGACGAATCGTTCATTTTTAGGGTTACGTTAGTACTTTGAGTACTAGTGAGAAATGTTTACTTGTTACAAACGAAAGATCACGAAATGTCGGGAGTGGCCGAAACAAGACCTTGCTGGATCGCGATGCGGCGACCCGACGTCAGGTGCCGCTTCCCGCGCTCTCGAGCGCTAGCGTGTACCGTCACGCCCGTCCGAAGGTGCCTATGGCCTTGGACATCAGAAATGCGCTCTCCGCCAGCGCACCGGAATCGCTGGAAGCGCTCCGGGAAATGCTGGGCAGTCTCGAAGCCCAACTCGTGAGTCTCTACGAGGAGCGGGAGAATGGCTGGCAGCAGCCAGCCGCCTCCGACGAGGTGCTTACCGCCCTCTATGAGGACAAGCAGCGCTTGAGCGCCCGCACCGTGGCGGACTTGCGCGCAAGCGTGGAGAGCTTGAACGCGCAACTCGCCGAGTTCTACGAAGGCCGGGAGCACGGCCTCGAAGGCGGCGGCACCGCCATTGCCGAGACGGTGGCGAACCTGACGGCGCAGTTGCACGCGCTGTACCAGGAACGTGAAGAGGGCGCGTTTGCGAGCGCCCTGCCCACCAGCCATACCGAACTCATCGCCTCGCTCCAGTCCTTCGAGGAGCAACTCGCAGCGCTGTACGAGGAGCGAGCACAGGCCCCGTTCGGCCACGGCGAAGCCATCGAGATGGTTCGCAGCCTCGAGACCCAAGTCGCGTCACTGCTCGAAGAACGGAATGATCTCGCCAAGGAGCTGGAGCGCTCGCACGGTGACATCACGAATGCCAAGCGGAAAGCCCGTGAGCTCGTGAATGCGCTCGTTGATCAGTCGTTCGCGTAATTCCCGCTTTCATCCCCCACCATCATTTCTCGGAGTTTTCCCATGTCGTTCGTTCCTCCGCAGTTCATTTCGCAAATTCCCGCCGTCGACCGCGGTACGGCAGACGCCCAGCCGTTCGGCATCGTGCAAGTCGACGATTCCGGCGTGATCAAGATGTACAATCGCTGGGAATCCGAGATGGCCGGTGTGCCAGTGAGCGCCGCCGAGGGTCGCAACTTCTTCACGCAGGTCGCGCCGTGCACGAACAACCGCCTC
>JBBQXC010000074.1:0-21597 GCA_038210005.1 Gemmatimonadales bacterium | reverse complement strand
AAATGATGGCCGGCCCAATCGGCTTGGCCGAAATGACGGTCGCGGGTCGTGCCCGCTTCCTCGCTGACGATCGCGGAGGAGTCGCCGACGATACGATTGAACAGATGGGACTTCCCGACATTGGGACGTCCGACGATGGCTATGACTGGAAGACTCATGCGGCTGGTTGGAACGCCGCGTCACCTGTCGGGACCAGCGCGTCTATGAAATCGTACGAAGGAAACACGGGCATCGGCAGCGATTCTCGCACCGCCACGAACGACTCTTCGTCGAGGAAGAGTCCATCGTCGTTGATGCACTCGGCGGGAATGAGCGCGAGATCGAGATCATGCCGATCAACGAGCGCCTTACGAATGTCGGCGCCCACCAGCAATCCGGCGGTGGTCGTGGTCGGACCGAACAGCGAGTTCTCCATCGTAATGAGCGAGAACTCGGCGCCGGTGGCTTCACGCAGCAGGTCGAGCAACT
Organism: Gemmatimonadales bacterium; assembly: GCA_038210005.1. Taxonomy (GTDB): domain Bacteria; phylum Gemmatimonadota; class Gemmatimonadetes; order Gemmatimonadales; family Gemmatimonadaceae; genus Gemmatimonas. The sequence goes on along the minus strand of JBBQXC010000074.1, from coordinate 21,129 downwards.
CGGGCATCAACGGCGTCATGGAAACACCCGTCACGATTCCGATCTTTTTCCCGTCGAGACGCGGGAGCTGCGATAGTCCGTCGCGCACGCGGGCGCGCAAGGAGGTCACCGCACCGACGCCATTCTCGATCTGCGAGAAGTCACCGTAGTGCTCCATGCCGGGGAGTGGTTCGTCGGACAGCAGATACAGCTCGTCCGAGCCGAACACCCAACGGTCGCCACGTTCGGCGAGGCCACGCTCAGCCCACCGATGCACGGTGTCCAGCAAGCGGCGCGCGTTGACCGCGTCCATCGACTTGCCGTTGTACAGATGCGAGAATTGGGTCACACCGACGGGAACGAGCGCTACCGACATCACGGCGTCGCCGAGGTTCCAGAGGTCGGTGAGCGACTGCTCGAGCACATCGCCGTCGTTCAGGCCGGGGACGATGACCATCTGCCCGTGAAATTGAATACCGCCCTCGGCAAGCCGCGTGAGCTGATCCACGATATTCGGGACGCGCGGGTTGTTGAGGAGGATCTTCCGCGCCTCCCACGGCGTGGCGTGCACGGACACGTACAATGGCGACAGCCGATACTCGAGGATTCGCGCGATGTCCTTCTCCTTCACATTCGACAACGTGGCGAAGTTGCCGTACGCGAAGGACAGCCGGTAGTCGTCGTCGCGGATGTAGAGTCCCTTCCGGAGGCCCTTCGGTAGTCCTTCGATGAAGCAGAACTCACAGCGGTTGGCGCATCGACGAACCGTGGGCGGCGCGAGCTCCACGCCCATCGGTTCGCCACCTTCACGTTCGATGTCGTACTCGACTTCCGAACCATCCGGCAGACGCGCTGACACGATGAACGCCTCATCGGCCGTCAGGAACTCCCAATCGAGGAAGTCTTCCAACGGCCGTTCGTTCACGGCGAGGAGTTCAGTGCCGGGAACGATGCCGATCTCGTCGGCAATGCTCCCTGGCTGTACACGTGTGACGCGAACCATGACCCGGGGACGAAAACGGGGGAAGAAGCCCAAAGGCCTTCCCCCGGATGACAAGGGGCGGCAACCGGTGCGCTGCCGCCCACTTGAGAAAATATACGAACTGCGAGGCCCGAAGTCAATTTAGAGCATGGACTTACTTAAGGGGCGCGTAGCGATACGCAACAGCTTTCGGTGCCTCGAGTTTTACCGAAAAGGTCGTGTTTCCACCCGCGTCAACAGGGCCGATCGCCACGTCCTTCGTCGCAACCACCGCACCGTCGACATCAAGAAGGTCGAGCTTCATGGTCCAGGAGGCCGACGCGCTGCCCTCGTTATTCACGGTACCCTGAACGGCGTAGGCATTCCCTGACTTCTGAGCAAGGGTAATGTCGACGCGTGGATTCGTCTTGGTCTGCCTGTCGAGGTAAAACAACACCGAGTCGTTGGCCGACTTCTTCGACGCGGCGTCCGATGCCGCGCGTGCGCGGAGCTGCCAGAGCCCTGCCATGAGCCGGTAGGCCCGATCGAAGTTGGGATCGACATCCACCAGTCGTGTGACCACCGGGGCCATGCGATCGGCGTCCTTCAGCGTAAACAGCACGTTGGCGTAGTTCAGCAGCGCCACCCGGTGGTACGGATTCTTCTTGAGTCCGTTCTCGAAGAGCTTCGACGCATCGGCATCGTGGGCCGTGGCGGAGGCGTTCGACGCCGCTTCGAAGAGCTGGTCGGCCGTGAACTTGTCGGGTGCGTTCAGCATGTCGGCGAAGATTGCCGTGACTGCGGCTGTGTCGCCGGACAGGCGAATGGCCCGACCAAGCGCCTGCGCGGCGTTCGCATCACCCGGCGTGTCCTTGAGGTAGGCCTCCAGCAGCGCGCGAGCGGCCTTGATCTCCGCGTCCTTCTTCTCGCCGGCGGCTTCTGCCTCGGCACGGGTCAACTGGAAGACCGCCAAGTTGTAGCGACTCTGCTGCTTGATCTTCGCGTACAGCGTGTCCGAGCCGGCGAGCGAAATCACCTTCTCCATCGCGATCATCGCACTGTCGCCCTTGTTTTCCTTCTGATACAGGGCCGACAGCACGTTCCAAGGACGCGGATCGGACCCAGCCACCAGCAACGAGAGGTTCGCGAAATACGCCGCCGAGTCGTTCTGCTCCGCGCCCATCGCACTGAGCGCCTTGTTCAGGATCTCACCGAAGAACCGCTCACGATACGGACGCACCTTCTCCTTGCACTCGGGCATCATCGACTCGAGAGCCGTCGCGGCCGAATCCAGGCCGAGCAGCAGATTCTGAGAGCCGACTGGATTCTGCGTGAAGCCGACGTCGCCCCGCTTCATGACGTAGCTCGCGTTCTCGAGCTGAAGCCACTGCGAATACGCGCGCAGTAGCAGAAACTGACGACCAGCCTCGTTCTTGATCTTCGACGGGTCGTCGGTGAGCACACGAATCGCGTTCCGCAAGTGCTTCGGAACCTCATCTGCGCGCTTGGCAGCCGAAGCGGCGAGGACGTATTGCTTCGCGCCATTCACCTGAAACGGGCTGCTGTCGTTGATCTCACACGCGCCCTGCGCAACAGATGCCACTGGCATCCCCGCACTGAAAACCGTCGCACTCACAACCGCTGTCCAGATCCGAGCGTTCATCACTATTCTCCCCGTAAGTGCCATGATAGCTACTTCGCCGTTATACCCCGATGGAGGCACAGGTTCACCCGTCACCTCGCCGCGCCTTGAAAGCGGCGCGATTCGTCCCACGAATAACTGAACGGCCGCACGAATATAGGCGACCGACGCGTTTAGGCGCGGTACGATGCGCCGCTGCCCGTGTTGAACACGACGACCTCAGCGTCGGCCGAGAGGGTGCCCGCCGTGACCGCATCGCGCAGCACAGACAGCGCACAGCCACCCTCTGGTGCCGCGTCGATACCTGTCGCCATTGCCAACCGGAGCGTCCACTCACGAATCGCCTCTTCGGTGGCCGTGCCAGCGATCCCGTCGGTTTCTCGCAGCACGCGCAGGAGAAGCCGGTCGCCAAGCGGCGACGGTACCCGGAGTCCGCTGGCGTAAGTGACGGGATCGACCCACGGCGTGGCGCGCTCCTCGTTGGCGGCGAAGGCTCGCGCTATCGGCGCGCACCCCGCGGCCTGCGCCACGACGTAACGGGGCTGCTTCGCCCGTTCGGGCAGCCATCCGCCGGCCATGAGCTCGTTGATGGCCTTCCAGATGCCGATCGTCCCTTCCCCACCACCAGTTGGATAGACCAGCGCATCGGGCAGTCGCCAGCCAAGCTGTTCGGCCATTTCGAAGCCCATCGTTTTCATGCCTTCCACGCGGTACGGCTCGCGCAGCGTCGATACGTTGAAATATCCCGTCTCCGCCGCGTACGCGATCGCCAGCTTGCCGGCATCGCCGATGTGTCCCTCGATACGAACGAGCGTCGCACCGAGCGCCTCGATCGTGTCGAGAATGGGACGCGGCGTCGTACGCGGCGCGAACACGCGCACGGGCATGCCGGCAGCGGCACCGTAGGCCGCGAGGGCGGCACCCGCATTCCCTGCCGTCGGCACCACGAGGCCGGGGTACCCCTGTGCCTTGGCGCGGGTCACGGCGGCGCTCATTCCTCGCGCCTTGAACGAGACGGTCGGATTCTGCGACTCGTCTTTGATCCAGAGTCGGCGAATGCCGGTCGCCGCGGCCAGCGCCGGCGCTTCGAGCATGGGGGTCATCCCCTCCCCAAGCGACACCGGGAGCTCCCCGACCTCCAGCGGCATGAACGGCGCATAGCGCCACGCATCCCAGCGATCGAGGAGTGGTGTTCCCTTCGGCACGGGCGCATACTGCGCGAACAGGGGCTGCCCGCACGCCGCGCAGACGGAAGCACGATCGCGATCAGCCGCCGTATCGCACGCGGAACAGCACAGAGTCCAGGACGAAGCAGTCATTCGGGAGTCGAGTCGAGAGGAACGTCAGAAGTCGGATCGGTGGGAACAGCCGACGGAGTCGCACGGGAGGGAACGCCCAGCGCCGCGAGCAGCCGCTCCGCCGAGGCCTGGCCGAAGCCCGGTACGGCGGCGATCTGCTCGACCGTCGCCTCGCGAACGCCCTGCACGCTGCCGAATGCCGTGAGCAGCGCTCGCCGTTTGCTCGGGCCGACGCCGGGAATTTTCAGCAACTCCGATGTAATCGTACGCGCCGCGCGCTTCTGTCGCTGAAACGTGACAGCGAACCGGTGGGCTTCATCGCGCGCCTGCTGCAGCATGCGGAGCGCCGGCGAGCGGCGTGGCAGTCGCACGGGATCGCTGCGGCCGGGCAGGAAAATCTCTTCGTCGCGCTTGGCGAGGCTGATCAACCCGATCGACGTGATCCCCAGTGCGTCGAGCGCGGCGCGTGCGGCACCGAGCTGTCCCTTACCTCCATCGATCACGGCGAGATCGGGTAGCATCAGCTCTTCCGTCACCCGCCGCGTGAAGTAGCGCGTGACGACTTCATGCATCGATTTGAAGTCGTCGTTGCCTTCAACAAGCGCGATCTTGAACTTGCGGTATTCGGCGCGCTTCGGCCGTCCGTTCTCGAACCATACCGCGCTTGCTACGACGTCAGTGCCCTGCGCGTGCGAGATGTCGAAGCAGATCAGTGAACGCGGCAAGCGCGGCAAGCCCAGCTCCCGCTGCAACTCGTATACCGGGTCGGCGGCGCGCTCATCGGCTTCCAGCGCGGCCAGCTTGAACTCTTCGAGCAAATGTTGCGCGTTCTTGTCGGCGAGATCCACTAACGCGCGACGCGGACCGCGCTGCGGGATGCGGATCGTGGTGCCATCGAGCGACGCCTCCAGTGACGCGCGATCTTCGAAGTCGAACGGCACGAGCAGATCGGCGGCGCGCGCTTCGGCCGTGCGGTACCATTGGGACAGACAGGCGCCAAGCACCGCGCCATCCTCTTCGTCTTCCGCGTGCTCAACGAGACGGTGGTCGCGCGCCAGCAACTTACCGCCCCGGATACGCATGATGACGACACACGCATCTGCCCCGTCGCGGGCGTAGCCAACCACATCGCGGTCACCACCCTCGACCTCGAGCACGACCGTCGGCTCCTCCATCTTCTCCAGATGGCGGAGAGCATCACGCAGCTCGCCCGCGCGCTCGAAATCGAGGCGCTCCGACGCGTCGAGCATCCGTTCGCGCACGTGGCGCACGACGTCACTCGTGCGTCCGTCGAGGAACCACACCACTTCGTCGATCATCGCGCGATAGTCGGCCATGGTCTGATATCCCACGCACGGCGCCTGACAGCGTTTGATGAAGTAGTCGAGGCACGGCCGTTCCGGCGCTTCCTTCGGCAGGTTGTAGTGGCACGACCGCACGGTGAAGATCCGCTTGACGACGTTCACGGCCCGTCGCATCGAGCCGACGTCGGTGTACGGACCGAAGTACCGCGCGCCGTCGTCCTGCAGCCGGCGCGTCACGATCACGCGCGGAAACGGCTCCTGCACGGTGACCTTGATGTACGGATACGACTTGTCGTCGCGTAGCGCGATGTTGAAGCGTGGATGATACTCCTTGATCAGCGTCGCTTCGAGAATCAACGCATGCGCTTCGCTTGGGACCACGATCGTGTCGAGATCCCGGACCTTCCGCATCAACCCGCGCGTTTTCGGACTGCTCAGGTGATCCTGCGCCCAGTAGCTCTTCACGCGGGCGCGCAAACGTTTCGCCTTGCCGACGTAGAGCACCTTGCCGTCGGCATCCTTCCAGAGGTACACGCCGGGCGATTCCGGAAGATGCGGCAGCTTCTGCGCGACACTTACCGGCATGCCGCGCGCGATCGCGGCGCTGGTCCAATCATCCTCTGGCACCAGCAACGCGTCGCTGAGCCGCTGATCGTGCTCCGCGCTCATGCGCCTACCTGGCGAACGGGTCGGCGAAGCCAACGCGCCGCCTCAGCCGAACCCATGGCCCACGCCGCCAGCAGATACGTCGCACCGAAGGCGCCGAGCACAGGAATACCGGCAAGTCGCGGATGCATGGTGGAAAACCAGCGATACTGTACGTATCGCAAGAGCGTGCTCACGACGGCGGCGACCACGGCGGCCAGCAGGATACGGCGCGTACCACGCCACATCGTCGCGGTGTACAACGCACCGAGACGACGCTGCAGTCCGCGCGCAAGGATCGCCAGGTTCACGTACGACCCGACCGCCGATCCGAGAGCGATGCCAGCTGCCGCAATGGAGAGTGATCGCAGCGGCAGCGCGACGCTCACCGACACGATCACCGACACCACGATGCTCGTGATGGAGGCGCGAAGCGGCGTACGATAGTCCTGCATGGCGTAGTACGCCGATCCGAGCAGCTTCACCGACCCGAAGCTCACGAGACCGATGGCATACGCCGCCAGCACCCAGTGCACCGACGTCTGCTCCGCCACGCCGAATCGCCCCGCACGGTACAGAATACCAACGCAGTAGTCGCCGAGCGTGATGAACGCGACGGCACTGGGGATGATGTAGAAGAGAATGCGCTGCCAACCACTGCGCACCTTTTCCAGCAGCGCATCCATGGCCATGGCACCGGAGTCACGTGACAGGTCCGGCAGCGCGGCAGCCGCGACGGATACGCCGAACAGCGACACCGGCAACAGCGCGAGCGTGTTGGCGTACCCGATGTTGGCGACGGCGCCCGAGGGCAGAAATGAGGCGATGTACAGATCGACGAAAGACGAAATCTGGACGACACCGAGTGCGGTGATCACCGGTAGCACGTTGCGCAGCATGGGCATCACCCCCTCGGCCGCCCGATCGAGCGTGGGGCGAAGCGGGCCAGCGAGCCGAAGAACTTCCGGAGCCTGCGCACCGATCTGCAGGACCGCGCCCGCGAGCGTGGCCCACGCCAGCCAGTACGAGAGCGTGGCCAAGTCGGCGGCGCGTGGTCCGCCGATGAGGAGCAACGCGATCTGGGCAAGCGACCAGATCGCGGCACTCGCGTACGACCAGAAAAAGCGTCGATGCGAGTTCTGAATGCCGAGACACCAGCCGCTCAATACCATCAGGCCGGTCATCGGAAACATCACGCGCGTCAGTCGCGTGGTGAGCTCTCGTGTCGTGTCATCAAAGCCCGGCGCCAGCACGCGTGTCAACAGCGGCGCCGCCAGGATCCCGACCAGCGTCAGTATCGACGTTGCGGCCAGGAGCAGGCCGAGTACTGCATTCGACAACGCGCGCGCGGCGCGCGGATCGTCGCGCGACAGCAGCCGACTGTAGACCGGGACGAAGGCCGCGGAGAGCGTGCCTTCTCCGAGCAAGTTCCGCACGGCCATCGGAATCTTGACCGCGGCGCCGTACGCGTCGGCCGCCGGTCCAGCGCCGAAGTAGTACGCGAACGCGGTCTGACGCAGAAGCCCGACGACACGACTGATCAGGATCCCCGCACCGACGACGAAGGCGGAGCGTCCGCCCCCGGCATCACTCATGAATCGGCGCGCGTTCCGTGCACGAGCGCTTGCGCGTGTGACAGCGACGCCTCTCGAAGACGCGCCAGCAGCCCGACACCGAATCGCGCGAGATATGGCAGCAGATTGAGCACCCGCTCCGGCGACTTGCCCATCGGACGGAGCGACGCGCGTACATAGGCGAGCTCGCGCATCGCTTCGACCTCGTTGCGCTTGACGCCGCCGAGCACGCGGTGCTCGAACTTGTCGATCCGGTGTGTCAGGTCGCGCGACAACCCGGCGATGACGTCGTGCGTGACGGGAGATCCGGCGCCATCGACGCTGTCGCGCAGCGCGCGTAACTGCGCATCGATCGCGACACGCAACCGCTCGAGGGTATCGCTGATCCCATCATCCAGCAGTCGCTGCGCGACCTGCTGTTCGGCGGCGTGTGGATCACGGAGCATCGCCTCGGCGAGTCCGAGCCGATCGAGCGCACGGTAGGCGTCACCATCGAGGACTTCGCCGGCCCATCGCGGCGAAACGACTGGCGCCGGTGCACCGAGCGCCGAGGCGATCGGTGCCACCTGTGCGAAATACGCCAGCTCCCCGGGGCCAGCGAGATAGGTGAGCGTGGGCAGCAACGACCGCTCCAGCACCGGGCGGAGCAAGACATTGGCACCGAGCGTCCCGACCTCCGCTTCGCGCGCAGTGGTGGCCGCGTCCGCCACCGGAACACGCACCCGAACGCGCTGCACCGCATTCGCCTTCGACACGAGACCGGTCTGGAACACCAATGACGAACCGTCGACGACATCGACCTGCGGCGCGTAGCCGGCAGCCACGATGGCCTGCGTTCGTACCGAAAGCGCCTCGGAGACACTGGCTGCTGCGGAGAGCGCATGGCGAAGGAAACGATCGGAGGCCACCCGGAACGCCGGATGCGCCGCATCGAGGACCGCGATGCCGAGCGGCTCGAGCAGGGCCCGGAGCAGCTGGACGTACGCGGCTCCGACGGTGGCGTGCGGGACGTACGCTGCGTCCACGGCGTCGAGGACGCCCGAGTGAGCGGCCGATCCGCACGCCGCTGCGAGTGTCGCACGCGCGGCGGTCAGGTCGCCGAGCGGCACATCGGCCATCGCGACCCCTTCGGTCGGTTGTCCAACGAGGGACAGTGTCTGGAGGCCGCGAGCCGTGGCAACATGGGTAACGGCAGCCTCCATCCAATCGGCGTCGTCACTGGCCGCCCAGAACACGGGCGCCACCGGCATATCGATCGCCGCCGACAGTTCATCGGCCAGCGACAACGCACCGAGTGCCTTGGTCCACGTGTAGGCCGGACCTCCAAACAGGCCAGGTTGTTGTCCGGTCGTCACGACCACCCCGCGCGCCGCCGCCTGCGCGAGCCGGTCGGCGGCGGCTCCCGTTGCCGCGAACGCCGGGGCAAGCGTCGTGAGCCAGTCGAACCCATCCAGCGAGGCTCGCACCTGCAAGGCATGCGCACGCCACGCCTCCGGCGAGGCCGGCCGATGGGAATACCACTCCGCACCGACATCGCCGCGCTGCACCGCCTGCGAAAGCGTGCTGCCGCCCAGCTGGGCCGTGCGTACGATCACGCCGTCTACCGACATCGGAACTGGCTCACGGACAGTCACGCCCTCTGCTCACTTGTGGTACGGTTCGCCTCGAATGATGGTGCCCGCTCGGTACAATTGCTCCGAGAGCACCAGCCGCGCTACCTCATGCGGCAAGGTCCATGGGGCCAACGACAAGCGACGGGCCGATCGGCCGCGCACGGCCTCGCCGAGACCGTGTGCGCCGCCGATGACGAACGCAACGCTGCGCGCCTGCTCACGTTGATCCTGCAGCCATGTCGCGAATCGGGATGAATCCATCGATTCCCCGCCTGGATCGCAGGCGATGACCTGCGCGTCGGAGGGGATTCGCTCGGCCAAGCGCTCGGCCTCGCGATCCATCACGAGCGCCGGGGTCAGTCCCCGTCCCGATTCCTCTTTGACTTCGATGACGTCGAGCGGCCAGTAGCGCGCCGCTCGCGTCTCGTAGTCCCCAATGGCATCGGCCAGCCCCGCGTGGCGGGGCCGGCCGATTACCAACAGCGAGATCCGCATTGCTCCGGATCCGGCGCGACATCAACGATCACGCGTAGATGCCGCGGAGGCGGTGCACGGTGGCCACACGGCTGATCGACAGCATGTACGCCGCCGTGCGCATGTTCACCCGATGCTGCTTCGAGAGCGAGAGGACGTCCTGGAAGCTGCGGGTCATGATGCCACCCAAGCGCTCGTTCACGTCGGCCTCGGACCAGAAATAGCCCATGCGATCCTGCACCCACTCGAAGTACGACACCGTCACGCCACCCGCGTTGGCAAGAATGTCGGGAATCACGAAGATCCCCTTCTCGTCGAGAATCGGATCAGCGGCGGCCGTGGTCGGTCCGTTGGCACCCTCGCAGATCACCTTCGCGCGGATGCGCGCGGCGTTCTTCGTCGTGATGACGTTCTCGAGCGCGGCCGGCACGAGCACGTCCACATCGAGCGTGAGTAACGCATCGGAGTCGATCATCTCGGCGCCCGTGAAGCCTTCAAGCGAGCGATGCTTCTGCACGTATGCGATCGCAGCGTCGATATCGATACCCTTCGCGTTGTAGAACGAACCGGCGCGATCGCCGATGCCCACGATCTTGCACCCTTCGGCCGCCATGAGCTTGGCCGCCGTCGAACCGACGTTGCCGAAGCCCTGCACTGCAACCGTCGCCCCTTTCATCGACAGGCCGAGGTGCTCGAGCGCTTCGCGGGTCACCAGCATGCAGCCACGACCCGTGGCTTCACGGCGGCCGTACGAGCCACCCATTTCGATCGGTTTCCCCGTCACGACGGCGTTTTCGGTGCGACCGACATGCATCGAGTAGGTATCCATCACCCACGCCATCACGCGCTCGTTCGTATTCACATCCGGCGCGGGGACGTCGGTGTCGGGCCCCAACAAGGAGATGATGCCCTTGGTGTAGCGACGCGTCACCCGCTCGAGTTCACCAACGCTCATCGTGAGCGGATCGCAGACCACGCCGCCCTTGGCACCGCCGAACGGCAGATTCACGACGGCGCACTTCCACGTCATCCACGCCGCGAGCGCCTTCACTTCCTCAAGCGTGACCTTCATGTCGAAGCGGATACCACCCTTCGCCGGACCACGCGACGTGTTGTAGAGCACGCGGTAGCCGGTAAAGACCTCCACGTCCCCGTTGTCGAGCTGCACGGGCACCGAAACGATCAGCTGCTTTTCAGGATTGCGAAGAATCTTGTAGATGCCGGGCTCGAGATCGAGCAGCTCGGCGGCGCGGTCGAAGCGGGACATCATCGCTTCGAACGGATTCTCTTCGTTGAGGAACCTGTCCTTGTCCGGGCGGACAATACTGTCCGTCGGCAGGCGGAGGAGGTCGATAGCCATTTCGCCAGGTATTTTTGGCCGGACTCAGCCGGCGGTGGGAGTGGTGGCCCTGCGCGCCGTCAATACTCGGGCTACAGCCTGATCCAGTATCTCGGCGCCCTGCTCGACCACCACAGTCTGGGAAACATACCAAAGAGCGGCCCCGGCGCGAGGCCAAAGCGGTACCAGTTTAACGGCATCTTTGAGGGTGCAGAGCACCTCTACTGAGGGATCTGCCCGCGCCACCATGTCCGACAGATCGCCAGCCACGAAGTCGTGATGGTCCGGATACACGGCGTGATGCTGGACCAGGGCTCCTGCCGCCTCCATCTGGCGACGAAACGCCTCGGGATCAGCGATGGCGCTGACGAGAACCAGCTTTCGTCCGCGAAGCCAGGTCGGATCGTGCTGAAGCCCACGCGGCGACGCCTGGCCACCGCCAATGGTCGCGGCGAGCCGAATAGTCCCCGGCGCCAGACGCACGAGGGCGATGGGAACAGTCGGCGCCGCCGCGCGTATGGCCACCCGCACCGCCTGCACTTGCTCAGACGGCGCCGCCTTGACGGTGATCACGGCGACCGACGCCCGATCGAGACTTCCGAGCGGCTCCCGATACGGACCGCTTGGCAACAGGCGAACAGGCTCCTGCCACGCATCCGCGCTCACCAGCACCACATCGATGACCCGCGACACCTGACGATGCTGGAACGCATCATCGAGCACGGCGCAGTCACACTGTTTGCTTCGAGCCGTCACGAGTCCCACCGCACGTTCCGGTGCGACGATCACGGGGACGCCGGGTGTGAGTAGCCCGTGCACGCGCCATTCATCGTCACCGTAACCGCGCAACACCAACGCCGGCGAGGCACCGCCAGCGCGCAAGCGCGCAACGAACCACGAGGCGACCGGCGTCTTGCCGGTGCCACCCACGGTGAGATTGCCGACCGAGAGTGCGGGCAATGCCGGCACCGGGAGCGCACCGGTGCGCACCCGCGCGTCGAACCTCGCATTGCGCCTCGCCACGATCACACCGAACAGCCAACTGAGCGGCGTAACGGCCGTACGCACCAGTCGCGCGCCGAAAGATGACGACGTCCATACGTACGACACGAACGCGCGCCCGCCGGTCCCGATGCTCATCGTGTCACGCGCTCGTCGGCGCGTTCGCCAGCGTCTCCACACGCACGACGGCATCCCGCATCCGCTGGGCGAACTCCTCGGTGCGCGCGGCGACGGCACGGACATCGGTACCCTCCAGCATGACCGGCTCGCCGTACTCGATCGTCACCCGCGCGAACGGTTTCGGAATCTCGAATCCATCCCAGCTGCGCAACTGCCACTTGCGATCGACATGCGCGACCAATGACACGATGGGCGCGCTCGCCCGATGCGCGAGCACAAGTGCGCCGGCGGCGTAGCTGTAGCGGGGGCCTCGCGGACCATCGGGCGTAATCGCCATATCGGCGCCCCGCTTGAGCACTTGCACTGCTTCGAGCAGCGCGCGTGTGCCGCCGCGTGACGACGAGCCGCGTACGCCGAAGAATCCGAATGAGCCGACGATGCGCGCAATGATCTCACCATCTTTGTGCTCACTGATCATCACGCCGGTCGGCTGACGATGCGCCCAGAGGATCGGCAGCATCTGTCCATGCCAGAGCGTGAGCACGACCCGCGGCGCATCCGGCGCGCGATCGAGCAGCGCTTGCCGGCCATGCACCTTCACGCGCCACGTCGCACCGAGCGCGTACAGCACCCAGGTGCCGAGCGCGATGGCGATGCGTGTGCGCCAGTCGAATGCCGCCGCCGAGGTCACGCGGGACTGACGGCGACGAGGTCGCGGATCATGGTCGCCACGCGCTCCGAGGCGCCGGGCGTGCCCAGCATCCCGCGGACTTCGCTCAGCCCCGCTTCCGCTCGCGCGCGTTCCGCACTGTGCACGTCCAGCAACGGCATCAGCGCATCGGTCACACGACTCGGCTCGAACGCATCCTGCACGAACTCCTGCGACACCTCGCGGTGCGCAACCACGTTCACGAGCCCGATATGCGGGATCTTCACGACCCGTCGCGCGATGGCATATGTGATCGCACTCGTGCGGTAGCCGATGACATGCGGCAAGCCCGCCACGGCGGCCTCGAGCGTCGTGGTGCCGCTCTTCAAGAGGCCGGCGGTGGCCGCACGCAGCACGTTGAACGACGCGCCATGCACGCGCGGGAACGGACAATCGGCTTCACTGATCTGCACTGTCGGCGCGACGCTCACGACGACGTGCAAGCCGGGAACGCGAGCCTGCAGCAGCGTTGCCGTCTCCATGAACGGCTTCAGATGGCGTGCCAACTCGGCGCGACGGGAACCCGGGAACACCGCGAGGATCGGTCCGTCGGCTGGAAGTCCCAGCGCCGCACGCGCCGCGGCGTGCGTCGGCAACGACTGGGCGCGATCGAGCAGCGGATGTCCGACAAAGGTCGCGTCCACGCCATGGCGCCGCAGCAGCCCTTCTTCAAACGGAAGAATCGATGCCGCCTTCGTCACCACACGGGCCAGTTTCGGCAAACGTCCGGCCCCCCACGCCCACACCTGCGGCGTGATGTAGTACAGCACCGGCACGCCGGCCTTCTTCGCGACTTCCGCGACCTTGAGGTTGAAGCCGGGATAATCCAGCAACACGACCAGCGCGACGCGTCCACTCTGAATGCGTTCACGCAGTCGGCGCAGCAACGCGTAGTGCTTCGGAATGTGACGGACGACCTCGGCGAAGCCCATCACCGCCAGGTTCTCGACGTCCTCGATGATCTCCACGCCGGCGGCCCGCATGTGTCCGCCCCCGATGCCGACCATCGCCAATTCCGGTGCCGTGGCCCGTAGCACCTCAGCCACCTTCCCCGCATGCAAATCGCCGGACGCTTCGCCGACGACGAACAGAATCTCACGCACGCGCCGACTCGTCGGAGGCACGCATCACCTTTTGCGCGGCTTCGATGGCCGTCACGATGCGGAGGGCCGCCTCGAGGGCCTCCCGTCCTTCCTCACCGGTGACGGCAACGGGATTGCGCCCCGCGATAGCGCCGAGGAACTGCGAGAGCTCGAGCACCAGTGGCTCGCCATCCGGCGCCTCGAGCGGCACCCGCTCCACGAATTCCTCGAGTGCACGCGGCGCACGCGCCAACAGCATCGGATCGAAATCCCCGCGCAAACGGAAGAACTCTCCGGTGCCGGCGGCGAGATCGAGCGAGATGTACCCGCTCCGCTGGAAGATGCGCAACTTGCGCAACCGCTCCCGTGACACGCGGCTCGCCGTGATGTTGGCCACGGCACCGTTGGCGAACGTCAGGCGTGCGTTCGCGATGTCGATCTGCGGCGTGAGCACCGGCATGCCCATGGCCTGCACGTCCGCCACCCGCAGCCCAACCAGCGTGTGCACCAGGTCAAGGTCGTGGATCATGAGATCGAGCACGACGGCCACGTCGGAGCCGCGTGGGTTGAACGGCGCGAGACGGTCACTCTCGATGAAGCGCGGTCCGTCGACGAACGGCATGGCCGCGCGCACGGCGCGATTGAATCGCTCCACGTGGCCGACCTGCAGCAACACACCCGCCGCACGCGCACGAGCCAGCAGATCATCGGCTTCATCGAGCGTGACCGTGAACGGCTTCTCGACGAACACGTGCTTCCCGCGATCGAGCGCGGCCGACGCGACTGCATGATGAGCGGTGGTCGGCACGACGATGGACACCGCGTCCACCTCGTCGAGCATCGTCGAAAGGGTGGGATACACGCGGACACCGTGCTGCGACGCGACCTCGGCGGCGCGACCGGGGTTCTCGTCGACGAAGCCGGCAAACCGCTCGCCGCACAGATCGCGGAGAATGCGCACATGGTGTACGCCCAAGCCACCGGCGCCGACGACGCCGACGCGCGGCGCATCACTCTTCGAGAACGCGCGCGACTCCGGCGTCATGATCGTGGTTCTCACGAGCCAACGCCTCGCTGGCTCGCTTCGATGAAGTCGAGAAAGTGCCGCACGTCGGGGAGCATGGACAGTTCGACGCGCGCCTTCTCGACACCCTGACCGAGGTTGAGATCGGAGCGGAAACAGAAGCGGTACGCCCGCTTGAGTTCACGGACCACCTCTTCGTCGACGCCCGCGCGGCGCAGTCCGACGGAGTTCAGTCCGAAGAGCTTGATCGGATTGCCTACCGCACGAACGAAGGGGGGCACGTCCTGCGCGACGCGTGAGCATCCGCCGATGAACGCGTGCCGGCCGATGCGCGAGAACTGATGCACGGCGCACAGCCCGGAAATCGTCACCTTGTCTTCGACCGTGACGTGTCCGGCCAGCTGCGTGCCGTTCGAAATGATCACGTGGTCGCCGATATGACAATCGTGCGCCAGATGCACGTAGCTCATCAGGAAGCAGTGGCGACCGACGCTCGTGGTGATCGAGTGTGCAGTGCCACGGTTGATCGTCGCGTACTCGCGGACCGACGTGTCGTCGCCGATCTCGACCCACGTCTCTTCACCGCGATATTTGAGGTCCTGTGGATCGCCGCCAAGAATCGCCCCGATGCCGATCCGTACACGCTCGCCGAGCCGCACATTGCGCTCGAGTGTCGCACGCGCAGCAATGTGCGTGCCGCTGCCAACGGTGCACTGCGGACCGATGATCGCCCACGGCCCCACCTCGACATCCGCGCCGAGGTGTGCCGACGCATCGACGAGTGCCGTCGGATGAATACGCGCAGTCATCGATCGCGCACCATCGCGGCCATGTCCGCCTCCGTCACCACTTGGCCATCGACGGTCGCGACGCCACGCATCTTGCACATCGTACCGCGGATCTGCAGCACTTCCATCTCGATGCGCAGCTGATCGCCGGGCTTCACGGGACGGCGGAATTTCACGTTGTCGAGCGACAGGAAGTACACGACCTTGCTCGACGGGTCGGCGATGGTGCGCATGAGCAGCATGCCGCCCACCTGCGCCATCGATTCGATGATGAGGACACCGGGCATGATCGGATGCCCCGGAAAGTGTCCCTGGAAGAACGGCTCGTTGATCGTGACGTTCTTCAGCCCCACTATCCGCTTCCCTTCCTCGATCTCCAGAATGCGATCGACGAGCAGAAACGGATAGCGGTGCGGCAGCACCTGCATGATATCTTCGATGGAATACACGGCGGGCTCCCGGACAGCGTGTTGCACGAGGGCTCGAACCAGGGCGACAGTGCCCCGGTGACTCGGTTTGTGAGCGACGATGTGCGCGCGGACGCGCGCACCAGCGAGAACGAGATCCCCGACACAATCGAGCGCCTTGTGTCGGGAAAATTCATCGGGCCAACGGAGCGTGGTATCGACCACGCCATCGGCGTCGAGCACCACGGCGTTGGCCGTGGATGCTCCCTGAATCAATCCTTTCGAGCGAAGCGCGTCCACTTCATGCGTGAACCCGAAGGTTCGCGCGGACGCCAACTCGCGCGTGAAACTCTCGGCCGTGACCATGCACTGCGTGCGCTGCGTGCCGATCAACGGATGCGGAAAATCGATCGTGATATCGAGGGACAGCCCCATGCACGGCCGAGCCTCGTACACCGAATCACCATCTTCCACGCGAATCGATCTCCGCAGCACCAGCCACTCGGGGCGGCCGCCATTGGCCACCAGCCCCGCGCCGCGCAATGCCTCGAGAAACGGCGCAGCGCTCCCGTCCATGATCGGCGGCTCGGGTCCGTCCATCCCGATCTCGAGGTCGTCGATCGAGAGGGCACCCACGGCGGCCAGCACATGTTCCACGGTATGTAGCGCTTCCGGACCGGTTCCGAGTTGCGTGCGACGCTCGGCATCCACCGCGACATCGACACGCGCCGGAATCGGCGCGGCGTCGACGATGTCGGTCCGCCGGAACACGATGCCGGTCCCCGTCGGCGCTGGCCGGAAGGTGAGACGACAGGGCAGCCCGAGATGAAGACCGGTGCCTTCGACCACGGCCTCACGACCGATCGTGCGCCGTTGCCCCGCCGGCTCGGACGATGCGCCGGTCACCGCGTTCGTCGTCCTTCCAGCGTTCGCGATCATGTCACACTCTCATCCGGCTCGCGGTCGGCGCCATCAACCGTTGCCGGATTGTTGACCAACTGCTCGAGAGGGCGCACGATCTTCGCCAGGCGGGCAATCGCTGCCGACGCGCGCAGATGATCCCGATGCGGTCTGGCCGGATATCCGGACCACGTCTCGCCAGCCGGCACGTTGCCAATCACCCCGGCGCCGCCGGCCAAATTCGCCCGTGGGCCAATCGTCACGTGTCCACCGATACCCACCTGACCGCCGATCTGGACGCCGTCGCCGATCCGGACAGAGCCAGCCACACCTGCCTGCGACGCGAAGAAGCAGCCGCGTCCCACGCGCACGTTGTGGGCGATTTGTACGAGGTTGTCGATCTTCGTGCCAGCGCCGATGATCGTGTCATCCACACTGCCGCGGTCGATGCAGCTGTTCGCACCCACCTCGACGTCATGCTCGAGAATGCAACGACCGGCATGGGGAATGCGCATCACGCCGTCCGCCTGCGGAACGAAGCCGAAGCCCTCGCGACCGACCCGTGCACCCGCATGCAGGGTCACGCGGTCCCCAAGCTCGGTAAATGGGTACACGACGGCCGTGGAATGGATACGCACGTCCTTGCCAAGCACGGATCCCGCGCCGATCACGGCATGAGCGCTGATCCAGCTCCCCTCGCCAATCACCGCCCCCTCGCCGATCACGACGAAGGGGTCGATCGTGACGCCCTCGCCAAGACGTACATTGTTCGCAATGACCGCGGACGGGTGTACGCCTTCAGCGCGCGGCTCCTTGCGGTGGAAGCGCGCCAGAAGCGCGACCATGGCGTCGACCGGCTTGGCCACCACGATTCTCGTGGCTGGGGTCCCCGCGAGATCGGCAAGCGCGGGCGAGATCAGCACGACGCCGGCGCGGGACGTGGCGAACCACTGCCCATACCGCAGATGGGACAGAAAGCTCAACTCGTTGGGACCGGCGCGATCGAGCGGAGCAATGCCGCGCACCTCGATCGCGCCGTCGCCAACGAGCACCCCGCCTAGCTGCGCCGCAACGGCAGCGGCGGTGATGGGCTGTTGCCCATCACCGCCGCCCGCCTGCGGATCCTTGGAACCGCCGCTCACGGCGGCGATCACTCCGTGGGCGGCTTCTTGGTGCCTAGGCCCGCCGGGGCGCTCGTCGGACCAGCCGCCGGCTTGGCGGCGGACGGCGCGGCGCGCGGTGCCGCGAGACGCAGCTTGGACACCACGCGATCGGTGACGTCGAGATTCTTGTCGGCCGACACGATCAACGAGCCCGCCGCCACGTCGAAAATGAAAGCGAATCCGCCCTCAGCGCGGATGTCGTCGAGCACCTTGCGCACGTTATCCATGATCGGCTGCATCAATTCGGCTTCACGCGACTGCGCCTGCTCCTGCATCTTCTGCACGCGCTCCTGATAGTCCGCCTGCTTCTCGCGAAGCGTCTTGAGGCGGGCTTCCTTCGCCGCCGGCGATAACGAGACCTCTTCCTTCGCATACACTTCCTGCAGCGTATTCAGCGAATCGGACAGTTTCTGGACGGCCGCGCGCATGGTCGTCATGTCTTTGTCGAACTGTGCCTCGGCCTCGGAACGGCCCGGAGCAGACTGGAGGATTGCGGCAGAGTTCACGTACGCGAACTTCTGTCCCTGAGCGGAAGCCAGGGCGGGAACGCCAAGCACCAAGGCGCAAGCGCCGACGAACGAGGAAAGACGCATATGAGATCCTGAGTTTAGAAGAGCTGACCGAGTCGAAAATGGAACTGCCAACGCGGATCGGGCCGAAGTCGTCCGGTCACCGGGTCCACGGTCGTGCGATCAAAGCCGTACGCCATGTCCAAGCCAAGCGGTCCCAGCGGCGTAACGGTAGATACCCCGAATCCCGCGGAACGGAAGAGCCGTGTCGGATTGATCTGCCGTGCCGACGCCCAGTTGTTGCCGGCGTCGGTAAAAGCGTTGAGATAGAACATCTGACTGAACCGGACGCCGATCTCACCCGTGATCGTCATGAAGGCGTTGCCGAAGGACGCCGGGTCAGAGCGGAACTGGTCGGTATTCGGGTTGAACCCGATCGGGGTGATCGAGAACTCCGGATAGCCGCGCAACTGCTGCCCGAACATCACGCCGCCGACCGCAAACTGCTGCTGAAAGAAGAACGGTCCCGAGTTGCCGAACAGGCTGCCGGCGCGCGCCGTGAGCCCCATCGTAAACTTGATAGGCTGCGAACCCGGGTTCGTTCCACCAAGCTGACCCAACTGGGTGTACGCGCGCATTTCCGTCGTCACACGCTGGAAATTCACCGTTCCACCCAACGGACCGCCGCTGAAGTCCGCCGTGATCGTCCGCATGGATCCGCCCGTCGCGAACGGCAGGTCAACGCGTGTGTCGTAGGTATATTCGAGGCCCAGATTCGAGCGGAAGCAGTTCCTCGTACAGGTGTTCTGAATCGTGCCCGACGTGAACGTGGCCGACTCGCCGTTGTACGACACCGCCATCGTCGAGAAGTACGACCAGGGTACCGGCAGACCGAACCGCAGCTGTGAACCGGTGCGGATGTTCTGGCCGAGGTTGCCCACGATGAAGCGGGACTGCGTGCGGTAGGCGCTGATCGCGCCGGACACGCGGGAGCCACGCAGCGCAGGGTCGGTGTACGTGGCGGTGAAGTCGTTGAAGAACCGCCCGTACTGCCAGTTCAGCTTCCCCTGCTTACACAGGCCGAAAAGGTTGGGCTGTTCGAGGCCGATGAATCCGCCGAACCCGACGCCGCCCTGCCCCATCGACGCGCCGAAATTGATCGAGCCGGTCCGCTTCTCCTTCACGCGGAACACGATGTCGACGTCGCCCTGATCGTTCACCGGACGGTAGTCCGGAAACGGCATCGGCGACTCGAAGAAATTCATGTTGCCGATGCTCTGATAGCTGCGGATCAACGCGGCCTGATTGAACACACCACCAGGCACGAGGAAGATCTGACGGCGAATACAGTCGTCGACGGTAAAGTCGTTTCCGAGAATCTCGATA
Source organism: Gemmatimonadales bacterium (assembly GCA_038210005.1). Lineage (GTDB taxonomy): Bacteria > Gemmatimonadota > Gemmatimonadetes > Gemmatimonadales > Gemmatimonadaceae > Gemmatimonas. Next base: position 1,210 of record JBBQXC010000074.1, on the reverse strand, counting down.
CGATTCACGATCGCCGGATTCTTCTCGTCGATCTCCCAGCGCAGGTTCACAGTCGGAATCGAATCCGGCCCCTCGAGTGTGCGCTCGAGCACGGGGTTGATGCGCGCGTAGAGATAGCCGTTGTTGCGATACTCCGCGTTCACCTTCTCGATCGCATCGTCCCACTTATGCTGGTCGAAGATGCCTTCGGGCGCTGCGGCTTCACGCTTGATCAAGCCCTTCACGCGCTGCGTCAGCGTGGGGTCATTGCCTTCGAACGGATAGAACTTCTTCAGGTCTTCGGTCGGGAAGCGACGATTGCCCGCCACTTCGAATTTGCCGATGCGGTAGCGAGGCCCTTCCTCGATACCGATCTGCACCAGGCCTTTCCCTTTCTCCCGATCGACGATCAGCGTGTCTTTGGAGATCCGCATGTCGACGTGGCCAAGTCGCGAAAACAGCGCCGGGATACGCTCGCCAAGATCACCGACGTACTTGTCCTCGTCGAACTCGCCCTTGCGGAACCACCAGAATCCTTCGGGCTTGGTCTTCATCGCAGACACGACCTGCTTTTCCTTTACCGACGCGTTGCCCACGATGTCGATGCCGGAAATCGCGAGGCGGCGTCCTTCATCGACAGTGTAGGTGATGCCGATACGATCGTCATCCATCGCCACCGAGTCGATCCGCACCTGCGCCAGATAGTACCCGGCAGCCTCGTAGGTCGAGTCGATACGCGCCCGCGCCTTGGCGAGCATCATGGGGTCGATCGGGCGGCCGATCAGCAGGTCGATCTTGTCACGCACAGACCGCTCAGAGACGTTCTTCGGGCCCACGACCTTGATATCGCCAAGAATCGCGCGCTCCCGTACCTGAATAACGGTCAGCACCTTTTCCGGCACGCTCTCCAGATCGCAGAGCAGCTGGACGTCGTCGAACAGGTTCAGCGCGTACAGCCCCTTCAGGGAGCGCTGAATCGACGGAAAGTTGAGTGGAGTCCCGGGCGTCAAACCCATCTCGGCACGGATGCGCGCATCGGGCGTTCGCGTGTTGCCACGGATCGCAATGGAGTCGGGGGACGCACAGCGGCCGGTCACGTCCTGGGCCGCCGCCGCACGAGGGGCAACCACAGAGGCACAGAGGACGATACCGGCCAACACCAACTGGGCCGCTCTTTTAGGGACGCTCTTCAGCATAGCCGTTGAATATACACCGAAACAGCAAGCGGCCG
>JBBQXC010000073.1:0-21860 GCA_038210005.1 Gemmatimonadales bacterium | reverse complement strand
GGCGATGCATCGATGGCGTGCACGTGCGCCACGTGCGGCGCGAGCGCGGCGGCCAATGCGCCGGTGCCGCAACCCAAGTCGCCGATGATCTGCGATTCGTCGAGCAGCGCGAGTGCGGCGCTCAGGTCGGCGCGCGCGCCGAACATATCGTTGCGCAACGCATCCCATTTGGCGCTGGCGGTGGCGAAGAAGGCCTGCGTGCCGGCACGACGGGCGGCGATCACCGCATCGATGCGCGCGGCATCCTGCAACGCGGCCGGTGTACTGCCCAGCGCCGATCGCACGATCTCCCACAACGCCCGCATGTCGGCGTGGAGTGACGGATTGCGGCGATACCAGCGACTCGCGCCTTCGGCCCGCGACGCGATCCAATCCTGATCGGCCAGAATCTTGAGATGCCGACTCACGGTGCTCTGCGGCAACTGCAACGCCGACGCCAGTTCGCCCACCGTGAGCGCCTGTCGCTCCAACGCCGACAGCAGCCGACACCGGGTGGCGTCGGCGAGCTCGACCATACGGTCGTGAATGGCAAGGCGCGGCGAGGTCATGTATCAAGTATATCCGTGTATCCGGATGAAAGGATAGCCATGGGGGCGCACTTCGTCAATCGGGATTGGGCCGGTCGGGGATTTGCCCCTCCCATGCGGCGTGATCCGTGCTACCATTGCCTCTTATGCTTGATCTTCCACTCGCTCTGGACCTGTTGGTTTCGGCTCTGGTCGGACTGGCGGTGGGCGTCGAGCGGGAATGGTCGGGACATACGACGGGTCCCGACGGCCGCTTCGCTGGCGTCCGTACATTCACTCTGCTCGGTTTGATCGGAGGCTTCGGCGGCTGGTTCTTCCGGGATGGCCAGCCAGCGTTGGCGGCCGTGATCATCGGCGCCGGGGTGCTCTTCCCGATTTCGGCCTATGCCGCCACGCTCCGCCGGCCAGGCACCACGACCGACGGCACCACCGAGGTCGCCGCCATTCTGGTCGTCGCGATGGGGGCCACCTCCGCCCTTGGCCATCGCATGCTGGCCAGTGCGGCGGCCGTGCTGTGCGTGCTACTGCTGGCCGAGAAATCGACGTTCCAGAAGGCGCTCCACAAGGTCGCCGCGCATGAATTGCGGGCCGCACTACAGTTTGCCGTACTGGCGCTGGTCATCCTGCCCTTGCTGCCGTCGGGCGCGTACGGACCGTTCGGCGCGTTCCAGCCGAGACAGCTCTGGATCGTGGTGCTGCTTTTTTCGGGGCTGAACTTCGCCGGCTATATCGCGCGACGCGTGATCGGTGAAACACGCGGGCTCACGGTCACGGGTCTGCTGGGCGGCCTCGTGTCGTCGACGGCCGTTTCGCTCACCTTCAGCCGGCGGAGTCGAGCCGAACCCGCACTGGCGCTCCCACTCGCGCTGGGCGTGGTTGCGGCGTGTACGGTCCTGGTCCCGCGTGTGCTGGTCACCTCGTGGATGCTGCAACCAGCGGTAGCCGCCGCCGCCGTACCCGTGTTGGTGGTGCCATTCCTGGTCGGTACCGCGCTGGTTGCCTTCGTGATGTGGCGGGAGCGCGAAACGCGTGTGTCGCCGACACCCGCCGCCGTCGCCGGCGCGGCTGCCGTTCCCATTGCTCCCGCGGCTGGACAGAACCCGCTCGCCCTCGCCTCGTCGCTGCAAATGGCGCTGGCCTTCCAGGTGGTGCTCTTCGCGATCGCGTGGGTGCAGCAGGCCGTCGGTACGACCGGCGTGCTCCTCTCGGCCACGCTACTCGGTCTTACCGATGTGGACGCGCTCACGGTGTCGATGACGCGCTACGGCGCTGATGCGGCGAACGTGCGCGTGGCCGCGACAGCGATCGGGATCGGCGTGTTGTCGAATACGGCGCTCAAGCTGGCGCTCGTCATGAGTATCGGTGGTCCACGGTTCCGCGGGCGCGCGGGGGTGGGTTTACTCGCGCTGGCTGCCGCGGCAGGCGTGGGCATCTGGATCGGTTGGCCGTGACCGCGCCCTCGACCTCCACCAACACGGCGCATCAGCGCGTCAGCGCCGTGGGCCGCGGCACGCGATCGTTCTTCGATCAGATCGGTGCCGGCGCACGCTTCGTCGTGGCAACCGGCCGTGCCATACACGACACGAAAGATTGGATCCCGGAGTTCAGCACGCACGCGCGCACTCTGGGCGTCGAGTCGCTACCGATCGGTATCTTCATAGCGTTGTTTACCGGCATCGTGCTGGCGTTGCTCGCCAGCTATTCCGTCGGTGATCTCGTGCCGCCCTACTTTGTGGGGACGCTGGTCCAGAAGACCATCACGCTCGAACTTGCCCCGGTGCTCACGGGGCTCGCGCTTGCCGGACGGGTGGGCGCGAACATCGCGGCCGAGTTGGGTACGATGCGTGTGACGGAGCAGATCGATGCGCTCGAAACGCTCACCTTCGATCCGATGAGTCATCTCGTGGTGCCGCGCGTGCTGGCATCGACGCTGATGTTTCCCGTGGTGGTCGCCGTGGCGATGCTGTTCGGGCTGCTGTCGGGATGGGTGGCATCGATCGCGTTGCTCGACATCACCACGCCGCAGTTCCTCAAGGGTGTGCGCATTTTCTTCACCGACTTCGATGTGCGCTACGGCTTGGTAAAGTCGGCGAGCTTCGGCGCGGCGGTTTCGCTTATCGGATGCCGTGCGGGACTGAACACGCTGGGTGGCGCGCAGGGTGTCGGACGTAGCGCCACACGGGCCGTCGTGATCTCCGCCGTCATGATTCTCGTGCTCGATGCCTTCTGGGCGCTCGTCTGGCTGACGGGCCGTACTATTCGGTAGCGCCCATGCGCGCGCCCTTTCTCCCGCCCTCTCTATGACCACGTCCCGGCGTGTCAGCGACTTCGTGGTCGGCGCCACCGTACTGGTGGTGACGATCGTGGTCATCGGCACGGTGCTCTGGCTCGAGCAGGCCGATCTCAGCGGCAAGACGCGTCATCTCGTCGTACGCACGCGCGACGTGGGTGGCGTCGCGCTCGGCAATCCGGTCGTGATCCGCGGCGTGCGTTCCGGGCAGATCGAGTCGATCGCGCTCGGCGAGCGCGGGTGGGTGGTCCTCAAGCTTGGCATCGATCGCGGCATCACACTCCCGTCCGATCCGGTCGTCCTGCTGACCGCCTCCAGTCTGTTCGGCGAGTGGCAAGCCACGATCACCGAGTCGGCCGCGTTACCGGCCGACCGCGACCTGCGGGCGGCGATCAGTGAGGCGCGCACCTCGCGCGACACGCTGGCCGGCGCCGTGCTTCCCGACATCGCGCAGCTCACCACCGTGGCCGGGCGTATCGCCGGCGATGTCGCGAAGGTCGCCGACCGTGTACAGGTGGCGTTCGATGATCAGGCCGCACGTGATTTGCGCGAGTCTATCCGCAACTTCTCGCGGCTCTCGGCGCAGTTGGCCACGACGGTGCAGTCGCAGTCGAAGAACCTCGATCAGATCAGCAGCGACGTGCAGCGTGGCCTCACCAGCATCAACGCCGCTGCCGCGAACCTCAACGCATTTTCGTCACGCGTCGACTCGGCGACCAGTCGCGGGGAGCTGCAGACGATCGTCGCCAACTCGCAATCGGCCGCCAAGGAGTTGCTGTCGGCGTCCACGCGCTTGCGCGAGGTAGTGGAAGGACTCGATCGCACCGAGGGACGACTCTCGAATGCCGTGGCCAAGGCCGACTCGGTGTTCGACAAAGTGAACGCCGGCCGCGGAACACTCGGTCTGATGGTGAACGACCCCGCCTTGTATATGCAGAGTGATTCCCTGCTGCGCGAACTGCGCTCGCTGGTGGCAGACGTGAAGAAGAATCCGAAGCGCTACTTCAACGTGCGGGTGTTCTAGCGCCCAAGGTCAGGCTGCGGATCAGGCGGTCGGCACCGCGAGCACGCCGCACCGCGCTGTACGCAGCACCCGCGTCGCGACCGAGCCGACGACCAACCGCTCGAGGAAGCTGTGGCGCTGCGTGCCGACGGCGATGAGATCGCACTGCGCCTGCTGCGCAAAAGACAGTAGTGACGCCGCCGGATCGCCGCGCACGGTCACCGTTTCCACGATCACCCCGGCGGGCGGATCGAGCTGCGCGCGAACCTGTTCGAACAGGGGCGGCAGCGTGCGTCCGTAGTCGGCATCCCACGCCTGCCAGTCGGCCGACGGATGCTCGAAGCGCGGGCGTACATGGACCAGCGTGAGTCGCCCGTTGGGGGCCACCAGACGGGCCGCGAGGCGAGCCGCCTGCACACTGGCGACGCTGAAGTCGAGGCCGACCACGGCATGCGTGGGATGTGTCGGAAAGTTCGGACCCACGGCGAGCACCGGTACGCGCGACTCTCTGAGCGTAGCCAGTGTGGTTTCCGTGCCGAACAACCGATCGAGCGGATTGTGGCGCCCGATGCCCATCACGATCACCGACGCATGGCGACGCAGTGCTTCCGTGGCCAACAGGCGGGACGGAGAACCCAGTTGCACGCTCACGTGCCACGACGGATCACCAGCAGCGGAGATCGAGATCGCGCGACGCACGTCCTCGACCATCGACACGCGACGCGCCTCGTCCAGCTCTGCGGGAACCGGCAGTACGTCCATCCCTGCGGCCACGCCGGGCGTCGGCTCACAGACGCCAAACACCTGCAGCGCACCACCAAACGCCCTGGCGGCCAATCGACCGGCATTGAACAGCGCCTCACTCGAGACCGGTGCACCGTCGCAGGCGACGAGCACGGGTCCATCGACGCCGGGCGGCAGAGACTCCGAGTGCATGGCGGGATCGTGAGCGAGAACGGACATAGGCGGGATCCTCTTGACGCGACGGGCGTCGTCCAACGGGCGTCGTGGCGGTGAAGAAGAGAGTCGCACGTTGCACACTCGCGCTCTATCGGGGAGTCCTGTGCTCCACGTCAGGGAATCCCGCACACCCGACGCAACTCGGCCGCTACAGCGCCCAACGCAACGCACGCGCCGTGCGATCGAGCAGTCGGTGTGACCAGGTGCGCTGCCGCCATTCATCCATGGTGATCTCCCGGCTGTCGGCAAGATCCTGTTGATAGCTACGCTCGAGCGAGAGCGCACACGCGTCGTCGAACACCAGCACATTGCATTCGGCATTCAACCAGAACGAGCGGAAATCCAGATTCGACGAACCGATCAGACTCGCGTGCCCGTCGATCACCATCGTCTTCGCGTGCAGCGTTGCGCGTTCATACTCGAAAATGCGCACGCCGCCCTCGAGCAACGTTCGATACGACCCATGCGCGGCGTGGCGAATGAGCGCCATATCGGTGCGCTCACTCGGCAACAGCAATCGCACGTCGACGCCGCGGCGAGCCGCCGTGAGGAGAAACGAGAGCGCGCGGGTGGGTGGTGCAAAATACGGCGTGGTGATCCACAGTCGCTCGCGCGCACCGCCCAACAGCGCCGATAGCACGCCGAGCATTTCGCGCTGTCCACGTCCGGGTCGCGGATCGAGCACAAGGACCGCGCGATCATCAGGGCCGGCGACATCGATGACACGACGCACGCGACGTCCGCGACGACGATCCCGTTGCCGTCCGAGCTGTCGCTGCACCTGGCGCTGTAGCGCGCTCTGCAGACGACGCTGCAAGGCGCGCGTGCCGACCGCATCGATACTCCGCTGCGGTGACGCATTTTCAGCGTCGCTCCAGTTCACATACTCGAGGCCGGGCAGCGCCGGACCGCGCGCACGATCCCAGCCTTCGGCGAACACCGCCGCCAGTTCACGCGCCACCGACCCTTCCACCTGCACGAACGTATCGCGCCACACATCGTGACGGGCACGGATCGACGAGCCGTACTCTTCACCGATATTCATGCCGCCGGTGAAAGACACGCGGCGATCGCACACCAGCAGTTTGCGATGATCGCGACGCAGGGCTTCGAACGGATGATGCCAGAACCGATGAAAGTGGCGCACGACCACGCCCTGCTCGGTGAGCGAGTCCCAGAAGCGATCGTGCGTGCCCATCGACCCGACGGCATCGGCCAGCACGTACGTGCGCACACCGCGCGCGGCGGCCCGCACCAACGCCTGTTGTACCGACTCGCCAAGCTTGTCGTCCCGCAGGATGTACGTCTCCAGCAGCACCTCCTCCAGCGCGGCATCGACCGCTGCGATCATGGTGCGGAACGCGTCGGCACCATCGGGGAGCAGTACCGGCGGCGGACACTGATGCATGGGTCCGCCATCGATCAGCTGGAGGAGTTCGCGAAACGCCGGGTCACGCACGCCGTCGGTGAGACGCCGTGCGGCGCCCCACGCACGATAGGTGCGCACTTCCGGCGGCGACGGTGCGTCACCCATGTTTCAGCATGACCCTCATTCTGCGGCTCCTCATCAACGCGGTCGCGCTGTGGTGCGCCGCACGATTCATCGATAGTATCAGCTACACCGGTAGCTGGCAGGGACTGGTCGGTCTCGCCCTTGTGTTCGGTATCGTGAACACGCTGGTGCGACCGGTGCTGTCGTTTTTCTCGTTCCCGATCCAGCTCATTACGCTGGGCCTGTTTACCCTCGTGCTGAATGCCGCGATGCTGCTGCTCACGAGCGCCCTCGCCACACGACTGGGCGTCTCGTTCCACATCAGTGGATTCTGGGCCGCGTTCGTCGGCGCGTTGCTGGTGAGCATCCTCAGCACCATGCTCAGCTGGGTCGTGATCCCACGCGACACCGACAACGATTGAGTCTTCCCATCAGGCGGGAAGCTCGTCGAGCGCGCGCTGCAGCACCAGTTCCATGTCGTCTCGTACCCGAGCCGGCGCGAGAATGACTGCGTCGGGTCCGTACTGTAACACATGGCGGATCGCCCAGGATTCGTCGGCCAACGGATAGTGGACGATGAACGACGCGTCGGGTTGCATGACACCGGTTTCGCGCTCGGCGATCCATCGTGCCACCGTGGGGCTGTACCGCACGACCAGCGACTCCACTGCCGGCGCCTCCTGCACGAACACATGCCCCTGCTGCACCACCGATTCCACGGTGAAGTCGGAGGGACGTTCGAAGCGGTCGCTGGTGTCCACCGCCATGCGCACGCGATCGAGACGGAACACGCGGAGTGCGTCGTTCCGCTCGCAGAACGCCACGAGATAGATGTTCGCGTCGGCGCGCACCATCGCGTACGGACGCACCCGACGCTCCGTCGCGTCGGTCTCGTTGGAACGCTGATACGTGACGACCACCACATGATGATGCTCGACTGCGCGCTGCAGCACGACCACCGCGTCCCACTCGTTGTCGCGCGCCGGTTCGATCGCGAGGCCACTGGCCGCCTTGGGCGTCACGCGTGCATTGCGCTTGTCGACGACGGTGTCGACCGGGTGCACCGCGACGTCACGCAGTCGCCCGCGCACATTCGCGACGAGATGCCGCTCATCGACGGCCAGTTCCTGTTCCAGGATACCAAGGCCCAGCTCGAGGGAGGCGACCTCCGGCCGGGTGAGTCGCATCGGTCGCTTGAAATGCGAGGAGCGCATCGACACGCTGTCCGATCCCACGTACAGCTGAATGCTTTCCACGAATCCCGGCGGGGTATCGTCGCGGTCGAGACACAGCAAGTCCTCACGCAGTGTTTTGACATCGGTGCCCACGCGTTCGGCAAGCTGCTCGATCGTGAGGTGCCGCTCTTCGGCAATCGTCGGAAACACGATCAAGAGCCGCTGGAGTCGTTCATCGGCGCGCGTCATGCGATCTCCTCGACGGCGTCGTTGGCGTGGGCCGTACGGCCGGCCGCGCGGTGTGCCGCCAGCGTGTCCTGCAGCAGGGCGCGCCAGCGGTCGTGCCATTCGGACGGCGACACGATTTGCGCGTCACCACCGAACGTGAGCAACCACCGCAGGAATGGATCGCGTCGACGCACACGAAAGTGTCGCTGCGCGGGAAGGCTCCCCTCCTCGCCCAACTGCATGCCCTGCAGGACCTGCCCCGAGCTTCCCCGGAAGGCGACCACCACGGACACGGCTTCCTCGTCGCCGAGTTCCCACGCCTGACGTGAGGCGGCATGCGTTTCGAGGTCGAAGGCGTCCGGGATGACGTAGTCGGGCTGCTTCCTGGCCGCGTTGTACTTGGGCTTCGAGATGCGGCTCACCCGGAATTGCCGCAGCGCCTGCTGATCGGCGTCGTGTGCCACGAGATACCAGTGTCCCGTGAGGAACACGAGACCATGGGGCTCCACCGTGCGCATGCTCTGCCGGTTGCGACCCATGCTCGCGTAGCTGAAGGTCACGCGCTTCCGGGCGGACAGGGCGCCACCGAGCACGTCGAAGGTGCTCGCCTGCACCTTCACCGTGGCGGTGAGCGGCTCACCGATCGGCAGCAACCCGACATCCTGTTCGAGCTTGCGGATGGCGGCGGCCGCATCGGCGTCGAGTGTCGGATTGCCGAGCGCGCGCACTCGCGCTGCCGCGCGACGAAGCGTGAGACACTCATCGGGGGTGATCGCCAGCACCGGCAACCCCTGATAGCCGATGCCCTGCGGTCGCGGGATCGTGCGCACTTCGAGTGCCGGGACGATGCGTGATTCGCACAGCGCGAGAAACGGGAGATAGAACGCGTCGGAGCGGAGACGATAGCGCGAATCACCACCGTCGCTGTCCGGCAGCGTCTCGATCGCGACACCGAATTCACGGAGCTCGTCCTTGTCGCGCTCGAAGGTGCGCATCACGCTTTGCGCATCGACGTCGCCGGCGAGGTAGCCCGGCACATCGCGACGCAGATCGGCGAAGATCGCTCCGTGATGGCGGCGCAGGAGCGCGGCGAGGAGATCGAGCCAGCGGGTCAGTTTATCGGCAGCAGCCATGCAATGAGCACCTTGAGGAGCCGGACGGATTCAGCGAATCGTCAGTGGATGAATAGTGGCACCACGAACTGACAGAAGAGCGCACCCACGATCGTCATCGCAAACCCCCACAAGAGGAGCTGTCGGAACAGCTGCTTCGTGTCGTATCCGGCTGGCACGGCAGCAATGCACAGGGCGCCGATCGTGGACAGCGGCGATACATCGACCAGCGCGGACCCCACATTGATGCTGATGGCGATCTGCAAGGGGTTACCGCCACCGAGCTTGGCCACCAGTCCCGGCACGGCGGGAATGAAGGCCGGATACACCACGCCCGACGTGGAACTGTAGGTCGAAATCAGCCCGGTCACGCCGGCGATCACCCCGTTCACGGAGCCGGGCGTGGCCAGTTTGGACAGCAAGGTGGTGAAGAGATCCATCCCACCGGTCTTCTCCAGCACGCCGATCAGCACGCTCACGCCGCACACCATGACGATCACCGGCCATGGCACTTGCTTCAGCATGGCGCTGTCGTCGCCGATACCAATCAATACCAGCACTGCCGCAGCGGCGAAGGCCGTGAGGCCGGGGTTGAACTTGAGCAACAGCACGGCGCTCACCCAGACCAAGCCAACCGCCAGCGTGATCCAGTGCGTGCGCGTAAACGCCGAACGCTGTTCGTCGATCACGACGGTTCGATCGCGCAGCATGGCCGGCCCGCCGAACAACGCCCACGCCGCGATCGACACGATCGCGTGCGCCGCGAAGTTCATCAGCAACACCGCGGTATCGTGACCGCCCAAGCCCGCCTTCTCCATCAGCGCATGCACCATCGCGCCGATGGCACTGATCGGCGAGAGGTTACCGGCGTTCGCCCCATTGCCGACCATCAGCGCCATCAGCAGCATCGGGGCCTTCGCACGCTGCGCGATGCCCATCGCCAGTGGTGCCAGCAGCGCCGTGGTGGCGATGGCTCCCGGGCCGCTGGTGGAGATCAGGCAGGCGAGCAGAAACACGAAGGGTGGCAACAAGGCCGAACGTCCGCGCAGTAGTCGGACTCCACGGTTCGTGACCGCCTGCATGGTGCCATTGGCCTGCGCGATCCCGAACAGCAGGGTCACGCCAAGCAAGGTGAGGAACAATGACGACGGAAACACTGTCATGAGCTGCTCGACGTTCCAGTCGGCGGCGAAGGTGGCGACGCCCCAGGCCAAGGCGACCGCCAGCACGCCGACGTTCACTCGTGACGTGAGACTGGCCGCCACCACCAGCAGCAGCGCCAGCAGCGACAGCAGGGCCGGGCTCACGGGCTACGCCACGGAGGCAGCAGATGCCGCTGCACTTTGCCCAGCGCCGTGCGCGGCAGCGCATCCACGCGCACGAAACCGCGCGGCACTTTGAACGAGGCCAGCTGCGTGCGGACTTGGCTCGCGAGCGCCTCCAGATCGACCGCCGCGTCGCAGACCAGATACGCCACCGGGACTTCACCGCGCACCGCGTCCTTCACGCCAACCACGGCCGCCTCGCGCACCCCGCTCTGCTCGGCCAGCAACTCTTCGATCTCGCGCGGATAAATGTTGAAGCCACCCGAAATGATCAGGTCACTGCGCCGTCCTTCCAGCGTGATGTACCCATCCGCCGCCCGCACGCCCACGTCGCCGGTGCGAAACCAACCATCGGCAAATGCGATGGCCGTGGCATCCGGGCGACGCCAGTAGCCGTCGCACACATTCGGCCCGCGCACCCACAGCTCACCGCTCGTGCCGTCGGGCACATCCACACCAGCTTCGCTCACGATGCGCACCGCGGTCAACGGCATCGGAAACCCCACGGTGCCGGCACGACGCTCACCGTAGTACGGATTACTCACGTTCATGAGCGTCTCGGTCATGCCGTAGCGCTCGAGAATCACGTGACCAAAGCGCTCACGGAAGGCCTCCATGACCGGCGCCGGCAACGGCGCTGAGCCGGACACGAACAGCCGCGTCCGCGCGCCGATGGCGGCCGCGCGTTCGGGCGCGACGTCGAGCAGCCGTACAAACATGGTCGGGACGCCGAAGAACACCGTCGGCTGATACGACTCGAACCACTCGGCCGCGCGCTCATGCTCGAATCGCTCGACCAGTCGCATATGACAGCCACTCAGCAGCCACACGTGCAGACCATTCCCCAGACCATGCACGTGAAAGAGCGGCAGCACAGCGAGATAGCGATCGTGGCTCGTGAACTCCCAGTTACTGGTGAGCGCCAGCGCGTTCGCGGCGAAGTTGCCGTGCGTAAGGACCGCGCCTTTCGAGGCACCGGTGGTCCCCGAGGTGTACACCAGCGCGGCGGGCGTGTTGGCGGCGCATGGCACCACCATGCGCTCCGACGACTGCTTCGCCGCGTCGGCGACCAGCGCTTCGAGGCTCCACGACGTGACGCCCGACGGCAGATCATCCTGCTGCGCTGCGGTGGTGATCACCGCCATCGGCGCCGCATCATTCACGATGTGCGTGATCTCGCGTTCACGATACAGCACGTTCACCGGCACCACGATGATGCCGGTCTTGACGCACGCCAGCCAGAGATCGATGATCTCGACGCGGTTGCTGAGATAGAACGCCAGGCGATCGCCGGCCCGCACACCGCGCGCGCGCAGCGCATGCGCCATGCGGTTGCTCCGCTCCTCGAGCGCGCCGAACGTCAGCGCGAGCGCCTCGCCGGTGGCGTTGAGACTATCGAGCGCCGGCGTCGCCGCGCGCCCGAGCAACGAGCGATCGTACAATCCGAGGAGTGACATGCGGCGGAAGGTCGCGCTTACGAAAGACCGAACTCGCGCACGATCGCGCGAACGCCGGCCAATTGCAGTCCGTCCTCTTCAAAGACGATGACACCCAGCAACGCGCGACCGACATCGTCGGGAAGTCGATCGGTCCGGAACACCTGAATGACGGGTCCCATCGGCATCGCGTCAAGCAACCGGGGGTGCGACCATCCGGCGGCAAGCGTCGGCTCGCTGTCGAAGCCCTTGGCCAGCACGGTCGTCAACGCCGACGCCGGCGCGCCCCGGTAGCTTACGGCGGGCAGTTCGCCGCCGAAGCTACGTTCGAAAAGCGCCTGCCAGGCCATCGGACGGGCGCCTTGGGCACGTGTGCCGGTGGCCAGCACGATGCGCGGCGAACGCGCAAGCACGTGCATGCGTTGGACAGCATCCTGCAGATCATCGAGAATGCGCGCCTCACGATCGGGCGCCATTTCGGGTGGTGAATTGCCAGAATCATCGATCATCCCCCAATCTTCTCTCCCGCCCACGGCGCAGCCACCCCAATCGACCCCGTGTTCACACTTTTTCTCGTTGTCTTTCTCGACCTGATCGGATTCGGGATGATCATCCCGGTCTTTCCGTTCTACGCCGAGCATGTCGGTGTCGCACCGGCGTCGGTCATCTTCTTCCTGGGGCTCTACTCCCTCGGGCAGCTGGTGGGCGCACCGATCTGGGGCAGTCTCTCCGATCGTATCGGTCGGCGCCCGGTATTGCTGATCACGTTGCTCGCCAACGCCGGGGCGTCGGCCATGCTGGCGTTCAGCACCACGGGAACGATGCTGGCGATCTCGCGCATCGTGGCGGGACTCGCGGCCGGTAACATCTCGGCCGCTTACGCCTACACCACGGACATCACGACCGACGCGACCCGTCCGAAGGCGCTTGGGCTCCTCGGGTCGGCGTTCGGTATGGGCTTCATTCTCGGTCCCGCGCTCGGTGGCATGCTGGCCGGCGCCAACCCAGAGGATGGTTCGGGCTTTGCCCGCGTGGCCTATGGTGCGGCCGTGCTGTCGCTCGTCGCCTTCGTACTCACGTTCTTCCGTCTGCCCGAGTCGCTACCGCCGGAGAAGCGCCGCTCCTCGACCACGAAGCGCACGGGCATGCGCACGTACTTCGCGCGTCCGGTGCTGCGCGATCTGCTCTTCTCCACCGTCATCGTGGTGGCGGCGGTCGCGCTCTTTCAAAGCACACTGGCGCTGTTCACGGCCGATCGCTTAGGCGTGGGACCGCGCACGCTGGGCTGGATCTACGGATTCGTCGGCGTGGTGTCCGTGGTTGTACAGGCCGGCATTATTGGTCCGCTCACGAAGCGCTTCGGCGCACAGGCGCTCACGCGCATCGGCGCCGTGCTTGTCGGCGTCGGCATGGCCGGCGTGCCGTTCTCACATTCGATCGGCTGGCTGCTCGTCGCGCTCGGCATCTTCGGCGTGGGCTCGGCGCTCTTCAACCCCAGCATGAGCGGCCTCGTGGCCACCACCGCTGAACCGCATGAACGCGGGAGTGTGCTCGGCGCATATCAGGGCGCCGCATCAATGGGTCGAGTGATCGGCCCGTTCGCCGCCAGTGGCGTCGCCAGTGCCAGCTCCTTGTCGGTCCCGTTCCTTGTCGGCGCCGTCGTCTCTCTCGGCGGCGCCCTGTTGATCCATACGCGACCCACCGCAAAGCCGCCGGAGTAGAATTACGAGCCGATCCCGCCCGTTACGCGCTTCATGAGGGCGCCGCGCGGCAGTGTCGATGCCGCCTGAATGCCGTTGATCACAAGCACCTGGGCTTCCGGCACCGTGCTCGGATATCGCTGCAGGAACTGCGCCCCCGTCATCGCCGACGGCAACGTGACGATCTCCACCCGCGCCGGCTGCACGTTGATCAATGCGGGATCGTTCAGCGGCCTGAATGAGCGGATCGACGCTTCTACTTCAGCACCACGCTGCGACGCGACCTGCGACGCCATGATGCCGAGCAGCAGGTATGTCGTGTTTTGATGCGACAAGGACGCCGCGAGCCCTGCAATCGTACCCTGCTGCGTCTGCGCCGTGAACGACGCGATCACTGCGGGCAGGCTGTTGATCGTCGTCCGGCCGCTCTGGCCGACCACAATGCCCTGCTGGCCAAGGAAGCCCTGCAGCGCCTGCTCCGGCGTGCCCTGACCCGGCACCAGCTGAATCTGCGCGCCGTTATCCGGGCTTCCGGCCACGACCGCGTCCGGCATGTTCGCTGTCTTCCAACCCGTGGGGAACGTGATCTCGAAGCGAAGATCCGGATGCAGGAAGCGCGGGCCGCGGAAGTAGCCCTGACGCGGATTCTCGCCGAACACCATGCCGTTCAGCAGACGCAGATACGAATCGCGATTCACCCTCGTGTTGGTGAGCGCGCCGGCGGGTAGTTCCGCCACACGCTGCTCGGCACGTTGCACGCGATTGCCCGGATCCGGGTGCGTGCTCTGCCACTCGGGCACGCGACCACCACCGTCGCCCAGCCGGCCCAGCGTCGTGAACACGTTGGCCGCTTCACGCGGGTCATAGCCCTGCGCGAACGAGTACTGAAAGCCGAGCGCATCGGCTTGCAATTCGTCGTCGCGACCGAATTTCAGGAAGAGCAGGCTGGCGCCGGAACCCAGCACATCGCCGTATTTGGCGACCGTCGGCGAGAGAATGCTGGCGCCGACCAGGCCGATCTGCGCGACCTGCTGCTTGCTCATCGCCGCGACCGTGTGCTTTGCCGTGACGTGCCCGATCTCGTGACCGATGACCTCGGCGAGCTCCGCTTCGCTGTTCAGGTGCGTCATCAAGCCACGCGTCACGAAGATGAAGCCACCGGGATACGCGAACGCATTCACCGCCGCATCGTCGAGCAGATGGAATTCCCACGGCAGATTCGGCCGTTCCGACTTCGCCGCGATCTGCTTACCGATGCGCTTCACGAGGGCCTGCGCCTCCGTGCTCGGGTATTCACCCACGCGCTGCAGATCGCCCGCCGATGCCTGTTTCCCCATCTGGATTTCCTGCGATTCCGAGATGAGCGACAGCTCGCGCCGTCCTGTCACGGGATTCGTCGCGCAGGCGGCTGCCGTGAGCAGCAGCCCGAAAGCTGCGGCACGGCGCAGTCGTGTTCCCATGGTCATCCTCCGTATCCGTTTGATCACACGTACATCGTCACACGTCACATACACAGTGGGCAAGCTACGTGCCTCATCCGGCATTTCGCTTGACCCTCACTCGCACCGACGGCACATTCGCACGCTGAATCATCCGCGATTCGCGATTGTGTTTCTTCTGCCCCCCCCGTCATGCTCCCCACGCGTCTGCGTCCATGGCCGCTGTCACATCCTGCTGCGGGCACTCGCCCGTGGCGGTCGATCGTGACACCGGCGCTGTCTGTGTTGCTCGCGGCCGGATGTGCCGGCTCACGCCCTGCGCCGGCCACGGCGGCTCGCCCCGTGACCGCCGCCGACAGCGCCCGCCTACGGGCCCTGTTGGCTGAACAGGTGGGTTCGGGCGGCGTGCGCCGCGGCGTCATCGGTGTGCCGCCGTTCGCGTCCATAGGACGCGACACCACGCTGATCCCGCTGGCCTACGCGCTGGCCGACCTTGTCTCGACCGACCTGTCACGCAGCAAAGGCGTGACCGTCGTCGAACGGGCTCGACTGGGTGACGTGCTGCGCGAACTCGATCTCGCGGCGACGGGCCGCGTGGACTCCGCGACCGCACCGCGCGTCGGACGTCTTGTCAGTGCCGAACGGCTGATCTTCGGCGCCGTCGAAGCGCTCCCCGACGGTCGTACGATTCGCCTCGGTGCCCGCGTAGGTGACGTCGAACGGGCCACCGTGACCAGCGCCGTCGATACCCGCGCACCGCTCGCCGAAATCTTCGCAGCCGAGAAAGAACTCGTGTTCCGTCTCTTCCAGTCGCTTGGCATTGTGCTCTCACCAGCCGAACGCGCCGAGATCGAGCAACAGCCGACCAAGAACGTGTCCGCCCTCCTCGCCTATGGACGTGGCGTGCAGCGCACCTATTTCGGTGACTCGAAGGGCGCTGCCGAAGCGTTTCGCGCAGCACACCGCCTCGACAAGAACTTCCGGGAGGCGCGCACCCGGGAGCTTGAAGCGCGCGCCATCGGCGCTATGGGCACCAGCAACCCCATCGCCATCCCGGGCTTGCGACCGCTCGATCGCGCCATCTCCACCGCCGTCGATCGACTCAATCGTCCGCTCGATCTCGTCACCAACGTCTCGCGCGCCGTGTCCACCGCGACCGATCCATCGTTCCCCAACGTCAAGGGCATCATCGTGATCACGGTGGTGCGCCCATGAGCGCCGCCGCCTCGCCCACGCGTCGTCGCCTCGCGCGGGCCGCGTCTCGGGCCGCGTCGTTGTCTGCGCTCATCACGCTGCTGCCGGTCGCCGCGCAGGCGCAGGATCGGCTCGTGGGCACCAGCGCCCTTGGAGCCGGCGTGACGGCCGACGTGGTGCAGTTCGGCGGGAACGGCTACGCGCAGCCCGGGGGGGCCGGACGGGATTCGATCCGTCTGCGCAGCATCTCGCAGATCTCCGTCCCGCTCTCGGTGGCCGTTTCGCTGGGCAGCACGTGGACGGTCGACTTGCAATCCGTCTACTCCACCGTGCGCCTCGGCTTCGACCCGCGCACCGGTGCCCGCCAGAATCTGACCCTGTCCGGTATCAGCGATGTGCGCGTTCGCGCCACAGGTCGCCTGCTCAATGACGGCCTCGTGTTCACCGCCGGCGTCAACGCGCCGACCGGGCAGACCGAACTCAGTGTCGACCACCTCACCGTACTCCGGGCCAGCGCCGCACCCGCGCTCGGCCTCAGTGCGCCGCCCGTCGGCGGTGGCCCCGCCGGTACCGTCGGACTCGTGGCTGCTCGAAAGCTCGGGGCCTGGGCCGTCGCCGTCGGTGGCTCGTACGAACTGCGTGGCACCTACCAGCCGGTCGCTGCCCTGACCGCGGGTGCGCCGTCCGGCGACTATCAGCCGGGCAACGTGATCCGCGGCTCCATCGGACTCGATCGACTGGTGGGCATGCACCGTCTCAGCATCACCAGTGCCGCCGATGTCTACGCGACTGACGAACTGCGTGATCCGACCTCCAGCAGCGCCAGACCGCTGGCCACGGTCCGGCTGGGACCGATCGTCACCACCGATATCCAGCTCGAGCTCGCCGCCCCGCGCGTGAACGAATTCGTGCTCTGGACGTCCCACCGTTTCCGCTCGCAGTTCGAGCGCGACGGGGTCAAGGTCAATGGTTCGTCGGCGAACTATATTGACGGCGGCCTGCGAACCAGCGTCCCGCTCCGCCGATCGCTCGACCTGCTGGTCACGGCGGACGGCCGGTACCACACCGGCCTCTCGATCAATCAGGGGCTCGCCACGTCGGGCGTGATCAGCGGCGGTGGTACCCTTGGCCTGATCGCCCGCACCGGCAACCTCTCGCTGCAGCCGTACCTACGGGCCCAGGCCGGAAGCCTGTCTGTACGCGACTCCGCCGCCCCCTCCACATCGTTTGTCGGTGGTTCGGTGGGTTTCCTCGTTGTGACCCGCTTCTGAGCCGCCGATGACCATCATGAAGCATTCCATCCGTACACTCCGACCGGTGCCTCGCCGACTCGCGTCCGGCCGGACCGCGGTCGCGGCCCTGCTGGCGCTGACGCTGGTGGCCTGCAGTGATCCCGCCGACGTCACCAGCCCCGATCACACCGCGCCGGCCAGCATCGCGCTGACGACCTCCGTCATGGCCTCGCAGGCCTCCGTGGTACAACTCACGGTCCAGTCCGCTTATCTGCGACAGGGCGGCACTACCGTCGACATCGGTACGCAGACGATCACGCTAGCCGACGTGCCGACGCAGCAGGTCCCGATCAGCGTCGATCTCGCGGCCTGCCTCGCGGACGCCTCACGCGCGGGTCCAACCGGCGCCAACGGGGTCGTGGCCGCCCCTGCCGCCGACGAATGCGTCGTGCGACTGCTCGTCGACCTCGTGCTCGACGGTGCCGCCGTGGATCGCCAGACCGTCGGGCCGGTGTCGCTGAGCCCCGGCGTACAGAAAACCGTGTCTGCGCCGGTCACCTTGAATGAGGTCGGGTCGGTGCGCATCGACGCGCCCAGCGCCAACGTCGTGGCCTCGGGACAGCCGCTGCGCATGGAGATCACGCGCACGATGCAGCTCACCGCCGGCGTGCTCGACGGCGCGCAGCGCGTGATCACCGGGCGGACCGTCACCTGGCGCAGCAGCGCTCCGGGCGTGATGTCGGTGAACGCCAACGGATTGGTCACCGCCGTCACCACCGGCACGACGACGATCACCGCCGAAACCGCCGGACGCGTGAGCACCGTGTCGGTGCGGTCGGTGCCGCTGCCCGCGGCGCTCACCATCGTGTCGACCAGCATATCCGGGCAGGCCACCGTGCGCTCGGCGCCGGCCGGCATCGACTGCACCGTCAACGGCTCAGTACTCAACGGCACGTGCTCCTTCACCTTCCCCGGCGATGCGTCGGTCGTGCTCACCACCACGCCGGCGGTGCTCTCCGAACTGTTGTCGTGGACGAACGACTGCAGCGCCGCCATCGGCACCACCTGTACGATCGCGACGTCGCAGGCGCGCACCGTGGGCGTGGCCCTGCGTGCCTTCCGGACGCTCACCATCACCGGCGCCGGGAACGGCACCGGCGCCGTCACGAGTACGATCGGTCTGAACTGCGTGATCACGGCGGGCATCACGAGCGGCAACTGCTCGGTGAATGTCACGAATGGCGCGTCCGTCACGCTGACCGCCAGCGCAACGTCACCGAACAGCTTCCGTGGCTGGGGCGGAGACTGCGCGAGCAGCACAGGCAACACGTGCACGCTCACGATGAACACCAACCGCGCGCCGAGTGCGCGCTTCGACGCGCCGGTCGTGCTGACCGCAACACCGACTGGAACGGGGAGCGGATCGATCATCGCATCGGGCGTGATCTCGTGCACGCGCAACAACAACGTGAACACCGGCACGTGCAGCAGCAACGTGAATTTCGGCACGGTCGTGACGCTCACGGCAAGCGCCGGATCGTTCTCGACGTTCGCCGGATGGACGGGCGCCTGCGCCGGCAGCGCCTCGACCTGTCAGGTCACGCTCGATCAGGCGCGCAGCGTCGGCGCCACCTTCACGCGGCAAACCGGCGTCGTCACGCTCACCCTCACCGGTACGGGCACGGGGGGCGTCTCGGTGAACGGCACGACACTCTGCACCAAAACCGTCGCGCAGTCATCGCTGGTGTGCACGATTCCGCTCGATCTCGGATCGTCGGTCTCGCTGCTCGCGCAGCCAGGCACGAGCACCGCGTTCGTCGGATACTCGGGATCGCTCTGTTCCGGGTCGTCGCTCCCTTGTGTGTTCACGCTCACGGGTAACGCGGTCGTCGGCCTCGCCTTCGGACCGCTTGTCCGCATTGTCACGGTCAGTGCCGGTCCGAGCTCTACCGGAGCGGGCATTGTCAGGACGCCGGATCTTTCGCTCACCTGCTCGCTCTCCGGACCGACGGCCACCGGCACGTGCACCAAGACCGTGACCGACGGTGCGTCGCTGACTCTCAACGCGATCGGCAACAGCAGCTCGACACTGCTGGCGTGGGGCGGCGCCTGCGCCGCCTTCCTCCCCGATGTGTCGTGCACGTTCACGCCAAGCAGCAACGTCTCGGTGACCGCGCGATTCGTGCCGGCGGTGACCATGTCGCTCAGCCTCTACGGCGAGAGGGGATCTCGGATCAGTGTCACAGCCACCACGCAGCGCACCGCCTGCATCGTCACCGACTCGCTGGCGTTCGCGAACTGCGACATCAAATTCGCGATCGGCGAAACAGTGCGCTTGGTCGCGACGGCCGCGCCCGGCAACTTCTTCTCGGGGTGGGAAGCGCCGTGCGAAGAAGTGATCAACGGACCGATCTGCACATTCATTGCCAGCGGAAAAACGACCGGCGGTATCGCCTATTTTTTCATTGACGCCAAGGCGCCGCCCGCGCACCCCGTCACGAACTCGGCAATTCGGAAGCAAGACCCGTGACCGTGACGCAGGCGGTGTAAGGCAAAGCGGGGCGCGATCGAGTGATCGCGCCCCGCTTTGCTTTCTCACTGCCGGTTTACTTCACGCTGCGCTCGGCCGAGGCCAGCAGCGTCCTCGCGCGCGCGTTGTTCGGATTCGCCTTCACGGCGTCCTTGTACAGCGCGACGGCCTGTGTCGGATTCTTGTTGTCCTGCGCTTCGATGGCGCGGCTGATCAGCATCATGGAACGGAGCTGGTTGGGGCCCTTCGCGCCCACAGCCGCCCCTTCCTGAAAGCCGGACGGTACGGCGGGAAGCTTGAGTCCTGCATTCAGCTTGGAGCCGAGCTGGCCGAGGAGCTCGAGCATGTTGTCCGCCTTGCCCGTGACCGACGTGGCGTACTCGAGCTCCGACGTTTCGGTATTGATCGCGCGGACATCCATGCGGATCCGCCGCTTCGGGTCGATCACAAAGCTGCCCATCAGCATATGGAGCGCACCCAACGTCTTTCCCATTCTCGCCGCCGTTTCTTTTTCCACGCGGCCGGTGGCGCCCAGATCCTGCTCGGCCATCAGCGCCTGCAACCGGTCGCGCTCCACCACGCGGATGTTCGTGTTGGCCGACAACTCCGTGATCATCATCTCAGCGAGCCCCTTGCTGAGCGGCGCATATTCCGCATTGTTGCGGATCGCCCCATTGGTGAAGTACATGACGGCGACGGTCGGACGGGTCGACGGGGTGCCTTGGGCACCGACCGAGGCGATCGCCAAGGGCAGTGCCAGTGCCGTGATGGCCAAGGCCCTGCGAGTACGGCGAACGAGCGAGGCTGCGATCATGCGGGTATTCTCCGAAGGGTGAGATTCCCAGAACATACCGTCAGATCTCCATTTCGTTCAGGTCTGTATGCCGAAAGTCTGTCCCGTCTGTGGCACAAGCTATCCCGATCTGAACATTTTCTGCCCATCCGACGGCAGTACGCTTCGCGCGGCCGACTCCGATGGTGACCTGATCGGCAGTGTGGTCGCCGACCGGTATCTGGTCACCGACCTGCTGGGCGAAGGCGGCATGGGCAAGGTCTATTTGGCGCGGCACGTGCGGCTGCCGCTGCAGGCCGCGATCAAGGTGCTGCGCCCGGAGCTGCTCAAGGATGCCGCGTCGGTTGCCCGCTTCAATCGCGAAGCCGCCAACGCCAGCCGCATCGAGCATGCGAACGTAGCCCGCGTCTTCGACTTCGGCGAAACGAGCGACGGCACGGTGTATCTGGCCATGGAGTACATCGGCGGACAGACGCTCAAGGACGTGCTGGAGAAGGAGGGACCGCTCACCCTGCAGCGCACGGCCGTGCTGATCCGGCAGGTCGCCGATGGACTCGATGCGGCGCATCGCATGGGCATCGTGCACCGCGACCTCAAGCCCGACAACATTCTGGTCACCGTCGACGAAAACGGCGCGGACCGGTGCAAGGTGGTGGACTTCGGCATCGCGAAAGCGGTGGGCGGCAACGAGAAGGAAGCAGGGCTCACCCGCACCGGCTTCGTGGTCGGCACGCCCGAGTTCATGAGCCCCGAGCAACTGCTTGGCACGGAGCTCGATCATCGCAGCGACGTGTACGCGCTCGCGCTGGTGGCCTATACCTGCCTCACGCTCGATCTCCCGTTCGACCGGAACACGCCCGACCGTGGCATGACCGCGCGCCTCATGAGCGCGCCGCGTCCGCTGGCCCTGGTCCGCAACGACCTCAAGTGGCCGGGCGGTTTGCAGGCCGTGCTCGATCAGGCGCTCGAGCGCGAGCCCACCAAACGCACGTCGTCGGCCGGGGCCTTCGCCAAGGCGCTGGAGTTCGTCACCGCCGGACCGGTGGCCAGCGCGGCACCGGCCAGCGCGGCACCGGCCGACGCGGCGGTGCCAGCCGCGCAGGTCGAGGCCGATACACCGGCGGCCGCGCGTCAGATCGCGACGGTGTCTCGTGGTGACATCAAGAAGGAGGTCAAGGCGCGCGGGGGGGTCGTCACTCCGCCGGCGAGGGCCGCCAAACCCGTCCCCAAGTCCAGCAAGCACGTCCCGACGATCGAGGACGATGACGAGCCGGTGGCGCGCAGCCGTAGCTTCCCTTGGCCGCGCGTACGCCTGCCCAGCCTCGGCTTCATTCTGGTCGTCGGCGCCGCGATCTGGTTCTACAACAAGCAGCGGGCACCGCGGGTTGGGGATGTCACGAACCTCGTGAACGCGGCCACGAATG
>JBBQXC010000072.1:0-22038 GCA_038210005.1 Gemmatimonadales bacterium | reverse complement strand
CACGTCGACCCAACTCACGGTGCCGGTCGCGGTGCGCGTGAACGCGGCGCCGGCGACGGCGATATCGGCATTCGTGCCGGCGGGAAGTCCTTCGACCGACAGGCTCAAAACGCCCGGCGGAATCGGCGCGGGCGTGGGCGGCGGCGGAGGCGTCGTCGGACCGGCGGGCGAATCGCCACCGCCGCAGGCCGAGAGCAGGGAGAGCACACAGAGCAGCGCGAAGCGCGTAGAGAATCGTCGCATAGACCAGTCGTTGAGGGCTGCGTCAAGGACGATCGACAACGTTGAACGCACCAACCGCGCGAGGCGACTGGTGCGTTCGGGTACGGGCTGTGACGCTACGCGCGGCGGCGTAACGGTCCGGCGGCCAATGTCGACTCACGACTCCGAACGTTGACTCAAAACCCACCACTCACGTGAGTCTTGCGTTCTGTACCAACGTTTGGAGTCGTGGGTCAACCGCGTTGGCTTAGAACAGCATCATCATCGGCGCTTCCAGCAGCCCACGCAGGGTCTGCAGGAACTTGGCGCCCACGGCGCCGTCGATCACGCGATGATCGCAACTGAGCGTGACGCGCATCCGCTGCCGCGGCACGAACTGGCCGTTCTCCCACACCGGCTTCGTTTCCGTGGCCCCGACCGCGAGGATCGCGGCTTCGGGCGGGTTGATGATCGCGGTGAACTGGTCGATGCCGAACATGCCGAGGTTGGACACGGAGAAGGTGCCGCCCGTGAACTCGGCCGGCTGCAGTTTCCGTTCGCGCGCCTTCTTCGCCAGTTCGCGCGCGTCCTTGCCGATCTGTCCGAGTCCCTTGAGCTGGGCGTCGCGGATCACCGGCACGATCAGTCCGTCGTCCGTGGCCACGGCCATGCCGATGTGCGCCGCACTGAAATAGCGGATGTGATCGGTCATCCAGTGCGCGTTGCATTCGGGGTGACGCGTGAGCGCGATGGCCACGGCTTTGATGATGATGTCGTTGACGGACACCTTGTACTGATCGCCGTTCGCCACCATCTGCTCGCGCAGCTGTCCGACCTTCGTCATGTCGATTTCGGACGTGAGGTAGAACGTCGGCACGGGGCCGATGGACTCGCTCAGGCGACGCGCGATTGTTTTGCGCATCTGCGTGAGGGCCACGTCCTTGAACTCGCCATCGATCTGCATCGTGGTGGCGACGGCGGTCGGTGCGGACTTCGAAGAGCTGGTGGTGGGCGCGGCAGCGAGCGTGGCCGCAGCAACGGGCGCGGCGGTTGCTTCAACCGGTACTGATGCCGCGGCGCCTTCGATGTCGCGACGGATGACGCGGCCACCGGGGCCACTGCCGTGAATCGTGCCGATGTTCACGCCCTTCTCGGCGGCCATGCGCCGCGCCAGCGGTGACGAGCGCACCGGTCCCGACGGCGCTTCGGCGGTGGGTGCCGTGGTCGACTCAACTGCGGGTGCGGATTCTGCGACGGGTGCGGATTCTGCGACGGGTGCCGATTCTGCGACGGGCGCCGCAGCGGCGGCCGGTGCCGGAGCGGACCCGCCGGTCAGGGCGGCGATGTCTTCATCGGCGCCAGCGATGACGCCGATGACCGCGCCGACGGGGGCCGTCGTGCCTTCAGTGATCAACTGCGCGCGCAGCACCCCATCACCGCGCGCGACGAGTTCCATGATCGCCTTGTCGGTTTCCACTTCACCGATCGTGTCGCCGCTCTTCACGGCGTCACCGACGTTCTTCACCCACTTCACGAGGCGTCCTTCCTCCATCGTGGGAGAAAGCGCCTCCATCATCACTTTCGTTGCCATGATCGCTTGGTCAGTCGAGGTAGAGAACCTGTCGGATTGCCGCGATCGTCTTCGGCAAGTCGGGCTTGGCGGCCTTTTCGAGACTCTTGGCATACGGCATCGGCGCGTCGGCCTGGTGCACGCGGAGCACCGGTGCATCGAGGTAGTCGAAGCAATGGCGCTGGACGTAGTCGACCACTTGCGCGCCTACGCCGCACACCTCCCATCCTTCTTCCACGACGACGCAGCGGCTCGTCTTCTTCACCGACGCGGTGATGGCGTCGACGTCCATCGGACGAATCGTGCGCAGATCGACGACGTCGCAGGTAATGCCTTCCTTCGCCATCTGGTCGGCGGCCTGGAGCGCTACCAGCACCATCTTGCCGTGCGACACGAGCGTGACGTGTTCGCCTTCGCGCTTGAGCTCGGCCTTGCCGATCGGCACGATGTAATCGGTGTCGGGCACTTCGCCCTTGGTGTTGTACAGCATTTCGCCTTCGAGGAAGCACACCGGATTGTCGTCGCGGATGGCGGCCTTGAGGAGTCCCTTGGCATCGTACGGCGTGGCCGGGGCCACGACCTTGAGTCCGGGGATGTGCGCCAACCACGATTCCCATGCCTGCGAGTGCTGTGCCCCGAGTTGCAGGGCCGCGCCATTCGGGCCGCGGAACACCATCGGCATCGGGAACTGCCCCCCCGACATGTACAGCATCTTCGCGGCGGCGTTCACCACCTGGTCGATCGCCAGCAGCGCGAAGTTCCACGTCATGAATTCGATGATCGGACGCAGACCGGCCATCGCGGCGCCGACGCCGACGCCGGCAAACCCGAGTTCGGTGATCGGCGTGTCGACCACGCGCATCTCGCCGAATTCCTGGAGCAGTCCTTTCGAGACTTTGTATGCGCCCTGATAGACGGCGACTTCCTCACCCATGAGGAAGACGCGGTCGTCGCGCTGCATTTCTTCGCGGAGCGCCATGTTGAGCGCATCGCGGTACGTGATCACGGCCATGGTCGTTGGGCTCTCAGCTCGTGGTTTCGACGAGGATGTCTTCCATGAGCGCCTCGAGCGGCAACTCCGGGCTCTGCTCAGCAAAGTCGATGCTGTCCTGCACGATCTTCTTGATCTCTTCGTCCATCGCGGCCAGGTCGGCGGGGGTGATCTCGCCGGCTTCTTCCATGCGCTGACGATGCAGGGCAATGGGATCGCGCTTGAGATACTGCTCGAGCTCTTCCTTCGTGCGGTAGGTCCCGCTGACCGCGTCGGACATCGAGTGCCCCATGAAGCGATACGTGCGGATTTCCAGCAGCGTCGGCGTGCCGTCGGTGCGCGCGCGGTCGATCGCTTCTTCGGTCGCCTTGCGCACGGCGTACACATCCTGACCGTCCACCACGTCACGCGGCATGTCGTACGACGCGCCACGCTTGTAGATGTCGTGAATGGCCGAGGCGCGCTCGAGCGCGGTGCCCATGCCGTAGCGGTTGTTCTCGATGATGAACAAACACGGTAGCTTCCAGAGCGCGGCCATGTTGAGCGCTTCGTGGAACGCGCCGTTGTTCACGGCCGCCTCACCCATGAAGCACACGATGACCTGATCGCCGCCGCGGTACTTGATCGCGAAGCCCACGCCGGCGGCGATCGGGATGTGTCCACCGACGATGCCGTGGCCTCCGAGAAAGCCGAGTTGCTTGTCGAACAGGTGCATCGACCCGCCCTTGCCCTTCGAGCAGCCGTCCTGTCGTCCGAATAGCTCCGCCATGGCCGCGCGCGGCGTCATGCCGCGGGCCAACGCCTGTCCGTGATCTCGATACGTCGTGATGATGTAGTCATCGGCACGCAGCAACGAGATCACGCCGGTGGAGATGGCTTCCTGTCCGATATACAAATGACAGAAACCGCCGATGCGACCAATGGCGTACATCTCGGCGACGCGCTCCTCGAATCGACGCTGCAGCAGCATCGAATAGAGCAGTTCGCGATTCGTCGTGGCCGACGTGCCTTCCGACGCGCTGGCGCTCGCCTTGGCATCGGCGCGGACGGGCTCGCCCTTCTTGCGGGGTTTCGCTGTCGACATGGGGGAGTAGACGGGTGGTGAGTACGGGAAACGCGTTGCGCTAGACGCCTGCGGCTTGCACCTGCTCCCACGCGTGATAGCTCGAGCGCACGAGCGGACCGCTTTCGACATGCTTGAAACCGAGCTGCATACCGACCAGGTACAGCTCGCGGAACTCTTCGGGTGTGACGTAGCGATCGAGCGCGATGTGGCCGTCAGAGGGGCGCAGGTACTGTCCGAGCGTCAGGATATCGACGTCGACGGCGCGCAGCTCCTTCATGACTTCGACGACTTCTTCGTTGGTTTCCCCGAGGCCGAGAATGATGCCGGTCTTGGTGGGGATATCGGGGGCGATCCGTTTGGCGATCCGGAAGATTTCCAGCAGCCGTTCGTAGCGTCCGCCGGGGCGCGCCTTCTTGTACAGGCGCGGCACCGTTTCCGTATTGTGGTTGTAGATGTCGGGACGCGCTTCGAGCACGGTGCGGATCGAATCCTCATTGCCCTGAAAGTCGGGCACGAGCACTTCGATCGAGCAGCCGGGAAGACGCAAATGGATCTGCCGAATGGTTTCGGCGAAGATGTACGCGCCGAAATCTGGCAGATCGTCACGGTCAACCGAGGTGATGACGGCGTGCCGCAGGTTGAGCTCCGCGATCGCCTGACCGACGCGCGACGGCTCTTCGATGTCGTACTTGGGCGGACGGCCATGGGACACGGCGCAGTACGCGCAGTTGCGCGTGCAGACGTCGCCGAGGATCATGAACGTGGCGGTGCCGTGTTCCCAGCATTCGCCGATGTTGGGGCAGCGGGCCTCCTGACAGACGGTATGCAAGTCGAGTTCCTGCATCATCTGCTTGAGGCGCACGTAGTTCGCGCCTCCGGGAGCCTTCACCTTGAGCCACGACGGCTTACGCTCGGGGAGCGCTTCGCGGCGGTGGCGTCCCATAATCTGAACCAACTGCTCGGCCATATTCTGCTGGGGAAGGCCCGGGGTGGTCCGGGACGTGATCTGGAGAAGGTAGCCCGCTGTACCGTCTCGGGAAACAGTCTAGTAACCATCAAAACCAAAAGAGCCGGAATTCAAGACGGCGGAAACTTCCCGGGATGGCTATCGTACGGGGAAGTAACCCCACTTTGCTCTGAGGCAGACCATGCTCCGCACCCTGTTTACCGTCGGCCTGATCGCCATGCTTGGTCTGGTCGCCCTGAAGTTGGTCTTCGGGCTCCTGGGTCCGCTGGTCGGGCTGTTGTTCATGCTGCTTGGCTTCGCGATCCGAGTGGTGCTGATCGGCGCGGTGATCTACTTCGTGATCCGGGTGGTCAGTCCGAGCACGGCGGAGCGCATCGAGAAAGCGATACGGGGGTGACGGTCTGAGGTCTGAGCCGTTCCCCGCGCGGATATCAGCTTTCGCCGCCGTCGCTGGAGCTCCCACCAGTTTCCGTGCTGCCGCTTTCGCCGCTGTCCTTATCACGCTTCCCGCGTGAGCGGCGCGCGCCTCCCCGACGTCCGCGACGTCCGCGACGCCGAGCACGCGCGGCGCTGTCGAGATCCGATTCGTCGCCGTCATCGAGCGCATCGCCAGCGTCGTCGCCGGCCATGGGCGGCTCGCGAGTGGCGTCAGCACCGCCTTCAGTGACGCTGTCATCAGCGCCCTCGTCGTCGCCTTCGGAAGCGCCTTCAGTCGCGCCTTCGGAAGCGCCGCCTTCCTTCTTCGCGCGTCCGCGCCGCGAGCGACGGTTGCGCCGCCGCTTCTTGCGCGGCGCCGAACCCTCGGCTCCGTCGACCGCGTCGCCGTCGGTGCTCTCGCCGTCGGCACCCAACTGGTCGTCGTCATCATCGCGGTCATCATCGCGATCGTCGACCACGGGCGTCGTGGGGGACCGCTCGACGTACGGCGACTCCGCCTTCGCTTCGGTCTCGGTAGGGATGTCGCGATCGACCGGTCCGAGCGCGCGTTCGAGGCCATCGCGTTTGGGCACCGGTGCCGCGAACGGATCATCGAGCTCGACGGACGGATCGGCGTAGGGCGAACGCGGTTCTTCGCGCGCGCGCCGAGGCGGCTTCGGTGTGTCGCTTCGCGCGGTCCGTTCGCCGCGCGGAAGACGCTCAGGGCGCGCCGGGCGCTCGCCACGAGTCGGACGCGTCTCGGCAACCATGTTGTCGGCCAGCCGCTCGGGTACCCGCTCCGGTGCCCGCTCCGGTGCCCGCTCCGCATCGCGCTCGGTGGGCACGTCGCCCTGCTCGTCGGCCGGCCGCTCGCCTCTCGCGCGCTCGCGCTCGCGACGGCGCCCCTCACGACGGCCATTGAACGACTCTTCGTCTTCGATGCGCGGGCGGTCCCGTACCCGCTCGCGCAGCTTCTCGACCGAGAGTTCGGTCTCTTCTCGGCGCTTGCCGGCGGGCGCGCCACCACGCGATGGACGGCGCTCGGCGTCGCCTGCGGCCTCGGCGGCCGATCCAGCCACCGCGCGTCGACCGCGCGCGCCCCAGGCCCACTTGAGCGCGGCGAGCGCGTCACGCACGGCCACGCGGCGCGTGTCGCGCATCCGCACACCGTACGTGGGCTCCATGGGGACCGACTCGACCCGACGGGCCAGCGGGACCAGCTTGAGCAGCAGATCAGCGTTCGCCGTCCATGAATCCCCGACGCAGATCGGCTCGGAGCCGGCCTGGCGCACGAGATCGCGCAGCGCGGAAATCCGGATCAGGCGCATGGAGGCCGTGAGGTCGTTCACACCGTCCACGCGCACGAAGGGTCGCATGGCCCAATGCGCAGCCTTGAACAACCGTCGCACCGGCACGGGTGCATCGGCCACCACCATCCGCTCACCGACCACCAGGTCCGCGCCACCCTCGAAGCGTCGCGCGAACTCCGGGACGATACCCGGCGGGTCGGTGAAGTCTCCCTGCACCAGCAGCATGGCGTCGCGGCGCGGGTAGCGCGTCTGGGCCGAGACGTGCCGGATCAGCGCGTCGAGCGCACCGGCGTATCCGACGTGGGTCGCGCCCCGGAGCACGGTGACGGGCATCGCGTGCGCGTACTGCTCCGCCACCTCCGCCGTCTCGTCGGAGCTCGCATCATCGTACACGACGACCTCGTACTCGCGAGGGAATTCAGCGAGCACGGTGCGGATCCGCCAAAGCAGGACGCCGATGGTGGCGACCTCATTGTGTGCGGGAATGGCGAGGTAGAGCACAGGAGCCGGTAACGGGACGCGCGAGCCAGCAGGAAAAACGCTGGTGTACTGGTGTGCGTCCGATAATAACAGAGAGAGGCCTCCGGCGGAGCGTTTCCGGCGCGGGGAGATCGGGGTACGTGAAATCAAGGAGGACGCGCCATGATTCTCGCGAACACACGCGCTCGGCTCGGGCGCGAAGATGCACAACTGGTGGTTCGGCTCGTGGCCCGCGGTTCCGGGCGCGCACAGCAGCACGCCGAAGCCAAGCTGGCCGATCAGGGTCTCGATCCGTTGCTCGACGATCCGGACCTGCTCGAGGGACTGCTCAGTGCGCGGCAGGGGGCGCACGCCTCGTGGCCGCTCTTCACCTACGTGGTCGTTCGACACGCGCTGCGCACGGCTGGCGAAGACGATCGGCCGATCGCCGACTACGTGGCCTCGATCCTGCTTCACTTCGGGCTGCGGCAGCGGGCGCGGCAAATCGCTGATCACGACGACGCGACCTACAACACGCTGGCGTCGCTTGGCGACGATCTGGAGGGGGGTGACGCGTCGAGGAGCTTCCTGGCCAGGGCGCACCTGGGCAATTATGCCTTGTGGCTCAGTGGATTGTTTCCCGATCACATCGAGCAGCGGCGTTGGCGTCGAGGCGGCCCTGATCTGGGGTACTTCGAGGTGATGGGGCAACGTGGCTTTCGGCTCGCCGCCGATCACCGACTGGCGGATGAGCACGGTTTGGCCCCACTCTTCGCCGCAGCGGCGGAGCGTTTTCCACGATTGCGGGTGGCACTCAATCGGGTGAGCGACCGCCTGCTGTTTCCCAACGTGCACACGCCGGAACGTCTGATGCGCCAAGTGCGCGACGACACGAGGTGGCGGGCGTCCAGCTAACCGCGACTATCCTTCGGACGCACGACGGGTACTTTCTCAGATCTTCTTCCCGCCCATGTTCGAACCGCTTCGCGACGCCCTGCGCGGATTTTCCGCGCGCCTCGATCCAGATGAACGCCGTGCGGCGACGCAGGCGATGCGTGACGCGCTCGTGCACGCCAAACTCGGGCTCAACGACCTGCGCGCGTTGCTCGCGGCCACCGACACGCGCCTGGCCGCGGAGCGTGCCGAACTCGACACGGTGCGTCGTCGACAGGGCTTGGCCGCGGAGGTCAGCGACCAGGAAACGGTCGCGATCGCCGAGCGTTTTGCCGTACAGCATCAGGAACGCGTGGCGATGCTCGAGACCAAGCAGATGGTGCAGCAGCAGGAGCTGTCGCTCGCGGAACGCGACTACGAGGAGATGGCGGGCGAGCTCCGCATGATTCAGTCGGGCGTCGCCCCGGGCGGTGCCCCGGGCGTTCCTTCGGGCGCGCGGTCGAACGACGCTGGAGCGAATCCGGATCGTGGCGACTTCACCACCGTGGGTGCGGACGACGCGTCGGATGACCCGCAGGCCGACCCGCTGCTGTCACCGACGCGCCGCACGCGTGCGGAGCGCGAAGCGGATGCGGAACAGCGACTGGCGGCCCTCAAGCGCCGAATGGGCAAGTGATCGATCGTCGTGCGTTCGCGGGGGCGTGTCTGGCCGTCTGTCTGCCGTGGTGCACGGTGTCGGGGCAAGAGGTACGCGCCAACGGGCAGAAGCAGCCTCCGGTCTCGAGTCGCGGACGCCTTCCCGTCACGGGATGCGCGGGGCAACCGATCAGCGACATCATCGTGATCACGCAGCCGCCGTTCACCGATCGTCTTCCGGCGCGACTCGAGTGGGTGCGACGCACGGTTCGCAAAACACATGTCAACACGCAGGACGAGGTGGTGCGGCGCTTCCTCCTCATGAAGGTGGGGGAACCGTGCAATCAGATCCGGCGCGCGGAATCGGAGCGTATCCTGCGTGCGCAGCCGTTCCTGGTGGATGCCCGCATCCGTGCGTACGACGACGAGGCCGGTGGGGTACGGCTTGAAGTCGAGACGCGCGACGACGTCAGTGCGATCTTTGCGCCGACAGTGCAGTCGAGGGCGCCGCTGTTGCGCGGCATCCGTCTTGGCGACTCGAACATCGGTGGGTCGGCCACGTTGGCGGCGGTCACGTGGCGCGATGGCCGTGCCTACAATGATCTCCTGGGCGTCAATGTCGAGAACTACGCCTTCGGACGCGGACGGAACGAATTCCGGCTCTCGGCGCAGCGCAATCGCTTCGGGCAGGACATGCGGCTCGAAGTGGTCCGACCGTATTACACCGACTTGCAGCGCTATGCGTGGATCGGCAGTTTGGGGGGCACGCGCGAACCGATCGAGTTCCGTCGCGGCGATTTGCCCCGCAACGCGCTCACGGTGCGCCACGAATTTGCGAATGTCGGCGCCGTGGCGCGGGTGGGATCGGTGGGCCGACTACGGCTGATCGGCGCATCACTCACGCGTGAAGTGCAGAGCACCGACGAGCAATCGTTTCTGCTCACACGCGAGGGCGTGATCGCCGATACGACCAACGCCGCGGTGCCGACGTTCCGGCCGCAGCGCGTGGTGCGCGCCAACGCCCTCCTCGGCGTGCGCGCCATCCGATTCGTGCAGGTGCAAGGGTTCGATGCACTCACCGGCGCGCAGGACGTGCGTGTCGGTATGCAGTTCGGACTCGTCGCCGGTCGCTCAATTCTCGTACAGCAGGCGCGTGATCGCGATCATTTTGTGGCCGCCAACCTGTACGTCGGTTTTGGTGGAACGCGCAGCTTCATGGCTCTGCAGGCGGTCAGCGAAGGGCGCTTCGATCGTGACACGAAGGCCTGGGACAATTTCGTCACCAGCGGCCGACTGGCTTGGTATTTCCGTCCCGCCATTCGCCAGACCACGGTCGTCGAGTCGGAGTGGAGTGCGGGTCGCGATATGCGCGTGCCCTTTCAACTGTCGCTCGCTGATCGCGAAGGCGGCGTGATGGGCCATCGCAACTCGAGGCAGGCAGGCGCGCGGCGACTGGTGTTCCGTGCAGAGCAGCGACTATTGGTACCCACGCGACTGAACGTCGCCGACGTGGGCTTCGCCGGATTCGCCGAGGCCGGTCGCCTGTGGGCCGAGCCGTCGGTGCCGTATTCGATCTCGACGCCGTGGCGCGGTGCGGTAGGCGTGTCGGTGCTCGCGGCCGTACCGCCGCGTTCGCGACGGTTGTGGCGCGTCGACTTCGCGCTGCCGGTCAGTGCCGATCCGCAGCGCCGGTTCGAAGTGCGCTTCTCGAGCGTCGATCGCTCGCGTGTGTTCTGGAACGATCCGCGGGACGTGCAGGCGGGTCGCGAACGCACCGCACCGACAAGCCTCTTCACCTGGCCGTAGCGCCGTGACGCTGCTCGAGTGTCGAGTTGACGCAGTCGTGTCCCAACGTTTTTCAGAGGAGCACGAGCTGAATCGGCTCGAAATCAGCGTTTGAAGAGCTGGGTGGCGGCGTACGTAGTTGATGGATCGGGACTTGCTCGAACAGGGTCAAACGCAGGATCCGTAGAATTTCATACCTGCTCTGCCGGTCGAGCGGTCGCCCTTGCTTCGCGATCCAGAGGTGCGTCTTCACCTGCACATGTTGGGACACCATTCATGGTGTTGCTGTTCTCCGCGTACCTTCGCGATCTTCGCGGACGTCGCGCGAACTGCGGTGCTGGCGGCGGCGGCTGAGTGATCGGAGAGCCAGCTGATTCGCGCGAAGCTCGCGGAGCACGCGAAGCGACGCGACGAACAGCACCATGGTGGAGCTGGGAATCGTGCCGACGGACGGGGGCACGGCGAACCATCATTGCTGTTGTGGCGGTGCTTCGGTGCATGACGCTCGCGCGCGCCTCCGCGCAAAAGACCGACATGCAGCGCCTCGTCGTTCACGTTGAGACCAGACACACCGACGCCGTTCCCCAAGCCAATCAACCACTTACACCGTTCCAATCCCAAAACGTCGGGACGCTACTGGAGTTGACGGTGGGTGCCGACTCATGACTCGACGCTTTGACTCATGACCCGCCACTCACGTGAGTCTCCCTCGGTGTCGCGGCTGGCTGACTACTTCGCGGTGGCCATCATGCGGCGGATCGGGACGATCATCAGCGCGAGGATCGCCGTTGCGCCAAAGAGCGCGATGGCCGTGCCGCTGAATACGAGCGGCGTCTGTTCGAGTTTGGTGGGATCCACGTACCCGCCAACGAGTCCGGCCACGAGGTTGCCGACAGACGCGGCCAAAAACCAGATGCCCATCATCTGACCGAGGTAGCGCCGCGGCGCCAGCTTCGTCATCGACGACAGGCCTACCGGACTCACGAACAGCTCGCCCAGCGTCTGGAACAGATAGCTGACAATGAGCCACCACGGCGACACGAGCACCGATCCGCCGCTGGCGACGACGCGGTTTGCCGCAAAGAGCATGACCAGAAATCCGACACCGGCCAAGGCGAGTCCGAGCGCGAACTTGCTCGGGCTCGAGAGATCGATGTTGCGCTTTGCCAGCATGATCCAGAGCGCGGCGATGACCGGCGAGAACAGGATGATGAACGCTGAATTCACCGTCTGAAACCACGTGGCGGGAGCCTCGAATCCGAAGAGATTCCGGTCGGTGAAGTCATTGGCGAACAGCTGCAATGACGTCGGTGCCTGCTCGAAGGCCGCCCAGAAGATCGCGGCGAACACGAAGAGCACGAAGATCACGCCGGAGCGCCGCTTCTCGACGCGGGTGAGTTTACCGAACGCGAACAGAAAGCCGAAGAAGGCGACGGCGATACCGACGAGTACGAACGTCATCGCGCCGCCGATCGCCTGCGGATCGAGGGTGATGGTGCCGGTGCTGGCCAGCACGAACACGAGCGCGAGGACCGAGAGACCGGCGATCGTGTAGATGCGGACCGTACCTTCGCGCTTCGCTTGCACTGCGGGATCGGGATCGCGCACAATGTCCTGGCCCAGCGTGCCAAGCATGTCCTTCGCCTTGAGCCAGAACATGAGGAGGCCGCACAGCATGCCTACGCCGGCGGCGCCGAAGCCCCAGTGCCAACTCACGCGCTCGCCCAGATAGCCGGTGACCAGCTGACCCAGGAAGGCGCCGGTGTTGATACCCATGTAGAAGATCGAGAAGCCGGCATCACGTCGCGCACCGCCCTCGGGGTAGAGGTCGCCGACGATGGCAGAGATGTTCGGCTTGAGCAGTCCGGTGCCGAGCACGATGAGCGCGAGACCGAGGAAGAAGAACGTCTTGCCCACGCCGGCGCCGGCCAATCCTGAAATACCGATCGCGAGGTGCCCCGAGGTAATCAAAACGGCGCCGATCAGGATCGCGCGACGTAATCCCAGCCAACGATCGGCGATCCAGCCACCGGGCAGCGACGCGAGATACACCGACGCGGCGTAGATGCCCACAATGGCCGATGCGGCGGGACGGTCGAAGCCGAAGCCACCATCGGCGAGCGCGGCGGCCATGAACAGCACCAGCAGCGGGCGCAGTCCGTAAAAAGAGAAGCGCTCCCACATCTCGGTCATGAAGAGCAGACCGAGGCCGCGCGGATGACCGAAGAACGCGCGATCGTTGGCGGGGTTCGGTGCGGACGAGTCCGTACGGAGTGAGGGAGGCGTCACGACGCGTTGGATGAAAGGTGGAGAAGCGGCTGCTTGATGCAGGCCACGAAGTGTCCGGGCGACTTCTCTTCGAGCGGCGGAATCACGCGCGTGCACTCCGCATCCTTGCGCGGACTCGGACAGCGCGGATGAAACACGCATCCACTGGGTGGGTTCGCCGGCGACGGCGGATCACCCGGGAGGAGAATGCGTCGACGCGTGGCCGTCGGATCGGGGACCGGCACCGCCGACAGCAGCGCCTGCGTGTACGGCATCAGCGGCGTGCGGAAGATCGTGCGGCGCGGCGCCAGCTCGACGATGCGGCCGAGATACATCACGGCCACGCGGTCGGCCATGTGCGCCACAACCGCGAGATCGTGCGCAATGAACAGATAGGAGAGGCCGCGGTCGCGCTGCAGGTCGCGCAGGAGGTTGACGACTTGCGCTTGCACACTCACATCGAGTGCCGACACCGGTTCGTCGCACACGATGAACGACGGTTCGACGGCCAGTGCGCGCGCGATGCCGACACGCTGCCGCTGGCCGCCGGAGAACTCGTGCGGATAGCGTGATGCGTACTCGGGACGCAGCCCCACTTCGTCCAGCAGCGTCGCCACACGACGGTCGGCGCCGCTGCCTTCGGCGAGACCGTGCACGATCAATCCTTCCTTGATCGCGGTGCCGACCGTCATGCGCGGATTGAGCGAACCGTACGGATCCTGAAAAATGATCTGCATGCGTCGCCGCATACGTCGCAGTGTTTCGCCACGCAACGCCAGCACGTCGGTTCCATCGAAGCGCACCGTACCGGACGTCGGCTCAATCAGGCGAAGGATCGCGCGGCCCGTGGTCGTCTTGCCGCACCCCGATTCGCCCACGAGGGCCAGTGTTTCACCCGGCTGCACGTCGAACGACACGCCGTCCACCGCCCGCACGGCACCGGTCACGCGCTGCAGCAGGCCGGTGCGAATGGGAAAGTGCTTGGTGAGATGGCGCACCTCGAGCAGCGGCGCGGTGGGGGTGCCCGTCGTCGAAGCACTCATGCGCGTGTGGCCTCATGCCTGTCGGCCCGCTGCACAACGTCGCGACGCGCCGGTTCCTCGACGAGATGACAGCGGGCCCGATGGGCCGATCCCACCTGCAGCAGTGCTGGCTCTTCCTGCGCGCAGCGTTCGAACGCATACGGACATCGATCGCGGAACGTACATCCACTCGGCAGCGCGTTGGGCGGTGGGACGGATCCCGCGATCGTCTGCAGGCGCTCCTCTTCCTGGCCGAGCTTCGGAATCGCGGCCAGCAGGCCCTCCGTATACGGATGGCGTGGCGCGGCAAAGAGATCGATGACGTTCGCTTCCTCGACCACGCGGCCGGCGTACATCACGATCACGCGCGAGGCCATCTCGGCGACCACGCCAAGATCGTGCGTGATCAGCAGCAACGCCATGCCGGTACGCGCGCGCAGCTCGCGCAGCAGTTCGAGGATCTGCGCCTGGATGGTAACGTCGAGTGCGGTGGTCGGTTCGTCGGCGATGACCAGCTTGGGCGACATGATGAGGGCCATGGCGATCATCACGCGCTGGCGCATGCCGCCCGAGAGTTCATGCGGGTACTGCTTCGCG
This sequence comes from Gemmatimonadales bacterium, assembly GCA_038210005.1. Taxonomy (GTDB): domain Bacteria; phylum Gemmatimonadota; class Gemmatimonadetes; order Gemmatimonadales; family Gemmatimonadaceae; genus Gemmatimonas. The sequence goes on along the minus strand of JBBQXC010000072.1, from coordinate 7,855 downwards.
CGGGCGGCCGCGTCGGCGATGCCGACCTGCGCCAGCATGTCCACGGTGCGCGCCCATGTTTCCTGTCGCGAGAGCGTGGTGTGCACGCGCAGCACTTCCGCGATTTGGTCGCCGACCGTGAGGACGGGATTGAGCGCCGTCATCGGTTCCTGAAAAATCATCGCCATGTGCTGGCCGCGAATGGCGCGCAGCCGCTCGTCATCCAGCGTCAGCATGTCGCCGCCGTCGAACATGATCCGGCTGCCCGACTCGATCCGGCCCGGTGGCGGCACGAGACGGAGCAGCGACAGCGCCGTGAGCGACTTCCCGCATCCCGACTCGCCGACCAGGCAGACCGACTCGCCGCGGGCGACCGTGAACGACACGCCATCGACGGCGCGCGCCACGCTGGTGCCGCCTGCGCTGGTGCCGCCTGCGCTGGTGCCCGCCGGAAAGGCGATCTGCAGCGACTGCACATCGAGCAGCGGACGATCGGGCGCGGTCGTCGAGTCGCGTGTGGCAGAAATCGTCACGGGCGCACGGTACGGGAAGAGGAAGGGGCAGGCGAGGCGGCGACACGCGGAGCAAGACTGGGAACGTGATTCGGTGCGAACCGCTCGCGCAAGGCGTCGCCGAGGGCATTGCAGGCGAGTACGGCGAAGACGGTGGCCAGTCCCGGGAACAGGGACAGCCACCATTCGCTCTGTACCACCCCTGCGCCGTCGCGGAGAATCGTTCCCCAGCTTGCCTGAGGTGCTTGGATGCCAAGGCCGAGATAGCTGAGTCCTGCCTCCAGTGCGATCGTACCGGCGACCCCGAAGCTGGCAGTGGTTACGAGCGTGGGCAGCAGGTGCGGCATCAGGTGATGCCAGAGCAATCGCGGCCCGCGCACCCCCATGGCCCGCGCCGCGACGGTGAAATCGCGCGTGCTGAGGGCGTGCAGTTCGTCGGTGACGATGCGCGCCGTGTCGAACCATCCCGTGAGGCCGATCAGCAGTACCAAAGCGGGGAATGACAACGCGCCCCAGAGGGCGCCCACCGCCAACAACACCAACAGACGTGGGATCGACAACGCGACATCCAGCAGACGTCGCATCGTGGTGTCGACCACCCCGCCGACCAGTGTCGAGATCGCGCCGTAGAGGGTGGCGACGACGAGCGACAACGATACCGACAGCAGGGCGAGGGCTAGCGAGATACGTCCGCCATCGAGCACGCGGCTGAAGACATCGCGGCTCACGGCATCGGTGCCGAAAGGGTGCGCCAGCGACGGCGCCTGGCTGCGGAGCGCGATGATGTCGAGCTGCGCGTTCGGCGCGTACGGCGACAGCAGCGGCCCGGCAACGACCACCGATACGAGCAGTGCGATCAGCACGAGGGCCGGTGAGAGTCGGCGGCTCACAGGCTGCGCAACCGTGGGTCGGCGATATCGCGTGCGATGTCAGCGAGCGCTGCGCCGAATGCCGTCACGGCGCTGCCGACAATCACGCCGGCCGAGACCACCGGATAGTCGCGGGCTTCGATGGCGCGGATCATGGCGTAGCCCATGCCGGGCCACGAGAACACGCGCTCGACGAACACGGCGCCGGTGATGAGGGCTGGCAGCAGCAAGCCCGTCACCGTGATCACCGGGAGCAGCGCGCTGCGCCACGCCTGACGGCGCACCGCTGACTCGGTGAGCCCCTTGGCGCGGGCGGTGCGCACGAAGGCCTGCGCCATGCTCTCCTGCATCGCGTTGCGTTGATAGCGCGCGAAGACCGACACGCCAACCAGCGAGAGCGACGCGAGTGGCAAAACCAGATGACGCAGGCGGTCCACAAGTTGCTGGCCTGCGCTCATGTAGTCGTACATCTCGCCGGTGATGCCGGTCGCAGGGAGCCAGTGCAATTGATGCGCGAAGACCACCAGCAGCACCAACGCCAGCCAGAACTCCGGGAGCGAATAGAGAATCAGAAGGGCGGTCGACGTGGTCCGGTCGCTTCGCGACCCCGCGCGTGCGCCCTGCCAGGCGCCGATCAGCATGCCACCCACGAGACTCACGCCCAGCGCGCATCCCATGAGCAACAGCGACCTCGGTAGCGCGTCGGCGAGCACGGCCACCACGGGACGATGCTGATCGCGCGACCACCCCAGATCGCCGTGCAGGAGCGACCAGAGCCACCGACCGTACTGCGTGGCCAGCGAATCATCGAGTCCATACTGCGCGCGGATGGTAGCTCGTAGTTCCGGTGAAACGCCTTCACCGAGGGCGGTGGCGGGATCACCCGGTGCGAGTTGCAGCAGTACGAAGGCGAGGGTGGCCGCCGCGAAGACGATGGCCACACCCTGCGCGACGCGCAGGAGCACGCGACGGGCGATGGTGGTCAGGGAGGCGTCCCCAGCCCGATGCGATCGCGATCGATGCGCTGGGCGGGATCTACGCGCCAATCGGCGAGACCGACGTACCATCCGTCGGCTCGTAGCGGCGCGGTGATGAAGCGACGACTGATCGCCACCGGCGAGCGTTGTTCATACAGCCAGACCGCGGGCACGTCGTCGTCGATCTGCTGAAACGCCCGTGCCCAGTAGCGGCGGCTCGTGGTCGGATCGAGCGTGGTGAGCGCGCTGTCGAGGAGCGCATCGAACACGGGACTCGCATAACGGCCGGCGTTGGAGCTTCCACTCGAGGCCCACGTCTGCATCAGGCCGACCAGCCCGGGGCTTGGCTGCCACCCACCGAGGTAGGCATCGAAGTCGTGACGGTCGACAGCGTCGCTCCACGCATTGTATTCGAGCGCTTTCGGCGTCGCTTTCACACCGATCGCCCGATACTGCTCCTGAAGCAGGACCGCATAGCGCTGCCGAGACGAGCTGCTGCTGGGAATGAGGATGTCGAACGCGAGCGGCACGCCGTCGCGATCACGCACGCCGTCGCGGTCGCTGTCACGCCACCCCGCAGAGTCGAGCAGCGCTTTCGCGGTGGCGACGTCGTAGGGCAGCTGCGTGAAGGCGGACGTGTCGGGGATGAGCGCGCGCGGCGCCGGCGCCAGCGCGACCATGCCCAGGGAATCGAAGACGTTGCGCACGAGTCGCTCGCGATCGACGGCCATGTGCAGCGCGCGTCGGACGCGTGCGTCACTGAACAGGGTGTTGGGGCGCGCCTGGTTGCTGCGGTCGCGGAAGTTGAATCCCAGGAAGCCGTAACTCAGCGTGCGGTTGTCGATCAGGCGCAGCGACGGAGTGCGCGCGACCTGCGCCAGATTCTCGGGGCGCAGCTGCTCGAGGAAGTCCGCTTCGCCGGCAAAGAGTTTGACGGTGGAGGATCCGAAGTCGGGTGCAATACTCCAGATCACGCGATCGAGCAGCGCCCGCCCGCGTGAATTCGCCGTGTCGGCGAGGATCTCGATGCGTTGACCGGGTTCCCAACGCGCAAAACGGAAGCGTCCCGTGCCGACCGGATTGCGGCCGAACGGCGCGTTCTCGAGCTTCGCCATGGAGATGGTATCGAGCAGGTGCGACGGCAGCACATACATGTGGTACGTGGCGTCGTAGAACTGCCGTGGCATGCGCCGCTTGAACCAGAACACGGCAGTGCGCGGGTCACGAACCGACACCGAATCGATGTTGCCGAGCAGTGACTTGTTGTCGACCACCAACGAGTCGCTGGTGTAGACGCGGAACGTAAAGCGCACGTCCTCGGCGGTCACAGGCCGGCCGTCGTGCCAACGCGACAGCGCATCGAGCACAAACGCAATGGACAGCGAGTCGTTCGCCCAAGTCCACGACGTGGCCAGTCGCGGCTGAAACCCGCGGTCCCCGTAGGTCTCGAGACCGTCGCCGATCTCGGCCAGTCGATCGAAGATCACGCCGACGATGGCCGCCCCTTGGGTATCGGAGAGCAGCGGCGGGAAGAGCGTGGACGGTTCGGCCGGTACCGTCACGATCAGGGTGCCGCCGGTATCGCCGGCGTCTGCCGCGCGCTCGCTGCCGGCGCACGCCGCCAGCGCAAACGCAAACGGGAAGCCGAACAGACTGGCGAGCCAACGGGTGTGCGAAAGGCGCATGTGAGGCGGTAGTGCGTGAAAGACAGATTGCCGGATCGTCGAGGCGATCACACGAGGGTACGATGCCCGTCGCTCACTATCGGCGCCAGAGCCAGTCGTCATGTCCGAGGACGGCGCGCTGTGACGCCACCCGCAGCGAAAAGTCCCGGGCGGGGACGAAGGGTTCGATCGCCCCCTCCCGTGACGAAGCCCCGAGGGAGGCCGCGAGGGCATCCACCACCACGGCCCAATGGGCCTGCGATGGCGCACAGTCCTGTAGCGACGCTGCCGGTGGCGGTGATGGCAGCGGGACGTCGGCGGCGTCGGCCAGCAGCGCCTGATCGTCGGCCAGCAGAATGCTGCCGTGCTGGAGGTAGGCGCCGCCCTGCCGCCAGACCGCACTGCCCACGAGCTTGCGGCCATTCACCACAATCTCGCCGACTGCCGGTCGGTCGAAGCACAGCGGCCCATCGGGCGCGAGCGCCGGTGCCTCCGTGTCCGCGACCAGCTGCGCCGGCACGCCGAGCGACTGCAGGGCGCGCAGCAGAACGTTGTTCACGGCGGCGTACGCCACCTGCCAAGAGCGCCGTTCGTCGAGCGGCATCGCCACGCTGTACGTGACCTCGCGCGCATGCAACAGCGCCCGCCCCCCGGTGGGCCGACGCACCGCGCCAAGGCCCGCCTCGCGCAGCCGCGACGGCGAGAAGCGGCCCGTCGTCCGTTCGTTCCGGCCGAACGAAATGGTCGGCATGTCCCACGCATAGCATCGCCACACGGCGCGGTGCTCGGCGCCCGCCAACTCCAGTAGCGCGGCGTCGATGGCCATGTTCGTGACGCCGTCGGCGGCGGGCGAGCGCAGAAACGCCCAGTGCCGGGGCATCACGGTGGCCGACGCACCGCCAGCGGGCGGTCTGGACTGCGGTAACGCCGCAGCGTTCGGGGGAACGACTCGGGAAGTGCTCACTTTAGTTAAATTTAGAACGTCACGGGCGAAACGCGCCGCAGTGACCCCAACGATTTCACGACGCTTGCACGGGCTTGGCCCGTTTGAGGATGGTCATGAGCACGCGCACCATCTCGTCCGCGCCGGTCGCGGTCGATTCGTTCATCCCGCGCCATCTCGGTCCGAGTGCCGCCGAACAGCAGGCGATGCTCGCCGCGCTCGGCTACGACTCCCTGGATGCCTTCATCGACGCCGTCGTTCCGGAAAGCATCCGTTTCCGCGGCACGCTCAACACCGGTCCTGAGCGCAGCGAAGCCGACGTACTCGGCGCGCTGAAGACGATCGCCTCGCGCAACGCGGTGTACCGCTCGTTCATCGGCATGGGGTACTACGGCACGCACACGCCGAACGTGATCCTGCGCAACATCATGGAGAACCCGGCCTGGTACACGGCCTACACGCCGTATCAGGCCGAGATCGCGCAGGGACGACTCGAAGCGCTCTTGAATTATCAGACGATGGTGATCGACCTCACCGGACTCGAGATCGCCAACGCGTCGCTGTTGGATGAAGGCACCGCGGCGGCGGAAGCGATGGCGCTCTGCTTCGGCTCACGCGGCAGTGCCTCGCGCAACGTCTTCCTGATCGGCAGCGACTGTCATCCACAAACTATCGCGGTGGTCGAGGCGCGCGCATCGGCGCGTGGAATCGTGGTGCAGATCGAAGATCCGCGCACCTTCACCTTCAACGACACGATGTTCGGCGCGCTGCTGCAGTATCCGGGCACCGACGGCGCCGTGGTCGACTATCGCGGCCTGTGCGAAGCAGCGCACACCGCCGGCGCGCTGGTCACGGTGGCCAGTGATCTGCTCGCGTTGTGCCTGCTGGCACCGCCCGGTGAGTGGGGCGCCGACATCGTCGTCGGCAACACGCAGCGCTTCGGTGTGCCGATGGGTTACGGCGGACCGCATGCCGCATTCTTCGCCACGCGCGACGAATTCAAGCGTCTGCTGCCGGGGCGTATTATCGGTCTGTCGCGCGATACGGAAGGCAAGCCCGCGTTGCGTATGGCGCTGCAGACGCGCGAGCAGCACATCCGGCGCGAGAAGGCCACCAGTAACGTCTGCACCGCGCAGGTGCTGTTGTCGGTGATGGCGGGGATGTACGCCGTGTACCACGGGCCGGAAGGGCTCGTCAAGATTGCCGAGCGCGTGCATGGCCATGCGGCGACGCTGGCGGCGGGCTTCGAGAAGCTCGGCTTCGCGATCACGCACGAGAATTTCTTCGACACGGTGCGTGTCGAAGTGGGCGCTCATGGTCAGGAAGACATCCTCGCGGCCGCGGCCGCCCATCGCATGAATCTGCGCGTGCTCGAACCCGGCACGATCACGGTGGCGCTCGACGAAACGACGACGGAGCGCGATATCGCCGATCTCTGGACGGTGTTCAACAACAACGCCGCCGTCGATTTCGCGTATGCCGACGTGAGCGCCGGTGTCGACACGCGCTACGACGAGCGCTTCCGTCGCGTCTCGCCGTTCCTCACGCATCCCACGTTCCATCGCTATCGCAGCGAGACGGATATGCTGCGCTATATGTACGCGTTGCAGGCGCGCGACTTCTCGCTCGTGCACGGCATGATTCCGCTTGGCTCCTGCACGATGAAGCTGAACGCCACGGCCGAGATGATCCCGGTCACGTGGCCCGAGTTCGGCCAGTTGCATCCGTTCGCGCCCACCGAGCAGGCGCAGGGGTACGCCCAGTTGTTCGACGAGCTCGAACGCGATCTGGCTGATGTGACCGGTTTCGCCGGTGTATCGCTGCAGCCGAATGCGGGCTCGCAGGGCGAGTATGCCGGACTGCTGGTGATCCGCGCTTATCACCAGTCGCGCGGCGATCTTCACCGCACGGTGTGTCTCATTCCGCAGTCGGCACACGGCACGAATCCGGCGAGCGCCGTGATGGCGGGCTTCTCGGTGATCGTGGTGAAGACGGACACCGACGGCAACATCGATGTGGACGATTTGCGGGCGAAGGCGGAGCAGCACGCCGCCGATCTCGGTGCGCTGATGGTGACGTATCCGAGCACGCACGGCGTGTTCGAAGCGCGGATCAAGGAAATCACGTCGATCATCCACGCGCACGGCGGCCAGGTGTACATGGATGGTGCCAACATGAATGCGATGGTGGGTGTGTCGCGTCCGGGCGATCTGGGCGCCGACGTGTGCCACTTGAACCTGCACAAGACGTTCTGCATTCCGCACGGCGGTGGCGGACCGGGCATGGGCCCGATCGGTGTGGCGCCGCAGTTGGTGCCGTTCCTCCCTACGCATCCGGTGATTGCCACCGGGGGGACGCAGGCGATCGGTCCGATCTCGGCGGCACCGTGGGGCAGCGCGAGCATCCTGCCGATCTCGTACGTGTACATCAAGCTGATGGGCGGCGAAGGCCTCGCCTTGGCAACGAAGGTCGCGATCCTGAACGCGAACTACGTCGCGAAGCAGCTCGAAGCCCACTACCCGGTACTCTATCGCGGGCAGAACGGTTTGGTCGCGCACGAGTGCATTCTCGACACGCGCGGTGTGAAGAGCGCGTCGGGTGTAGAAGCGGAAGACATCGCGAAGCGTTTGATGGACTATGGGTTCCATGCGCCGACGCTGTCGTTCCCGGTGGCCGGCACGCTGATGGTGGAGCCCACGGAGAGCGAGTCGAAGGCGGAGCTCGACCGGTTCATCGAGGCGATGATCGGCATTCGCGAAGAGATCGCGGCCGTCGAGCGCGGTGAAGCGGATCGCGAGAACAACGTGCTCAAGCGCGCGCCGCACACGGCCGCGCATGTCACGAGCGACGAGTGGGATCGCCCGTATACGCGTCAGCAGGCGGCCTACCCCACGCCGTTCACGCGCGAGCG
>JBBQXC010000071.1:0-22119 GCA_038210005.1 Gemmatimonadales bacterium | reverse complement strand
TGGTGTACAAGCTGGGGATGGGGCCATCGACGGGGCTGATCACATACGATCCCGACTCGGGGCCGGTAAGCGCGACGACGCACGCGAACATGGACACCGATGTGCGCGAGATCCTGGCGTGTGCGTACGACGACGTGTTGCGGATGTTCCGCGAACATCGCGGGGCGCTGGAGGCGCTGGCCGACGCGTTGCTCGAGCACGAAACGCTCACGGGGAACGAGGCGTCGGCTGTTCTGCGGGACGCGGGGATGACGTCTCAGCGCAACTCGGACGGTAACCCGATCTGCTCCAGCATACGCTGATAACGCGGCTCTTTACGAACCGGATACAGGAACGGCATCGCGTTCGCCACTTGCAGGATGTCGGGGTCGCGCTCGGCGATCGCACGATCGAACATGACGTACATCGCTTCCTTGTTTCCCGTCATGTAGAGCAGTCCCGCCCGTTGCGCCAAGCGCGGATCTCCGTCCAGCTCGCGAAGCATCCGTCGCACCGTCGCCGTGTCGTCGCGTGCGGCCGCGATCATGCCGGTGTTGAACTGCCGAACCCAGTAGTCTCCACCGGCCCATGTCGTCGCGCGCGCGTGCGCCCGATCGGCCGCGTCGAAGTTGCGCGCGTCCATTTCGATCAGACTCAGCACGTCGTGCGCTTCGTAAAACGTCGAGTCGACCGCGACCGCAGATTCCGCAGCCGCGCGCGCCTTGGCGCTGTCGCGCGCCGACCAGTCCCCCCACGCCATATCGCTGCGCCACTGCGACGTGGTCGGTTCCTGCGCCACGAGCGCCTGTGCGTTGATCTCCATGTCGACCGAACGCCCCATCTCCCAGGCAACCCATCCGTACAACGCCATCGCCTGCGTGTTCGACGTCCGCTTGCGGCCTTCGCGAAAGAGGCGATCCGCCTCGGCGAACTGCCAGTCCACGTGCGCCCGCAACGTCGCGAGCGCGAAGTACGGATCCCCCAGTTGCTCATCCAGCGACATCGCCCGAGCCGCCGAACGCTCGAGGAGGGCACGGGCGGAGTCGCGCGGTGCGGTTTGATAGATCAGCGCATACGCACTCGACATGGCCAAGGCGGCCCACGCCGGCGCGAAGGTGGAATCGATGGCGATCGACCGCTCGAAGTGCCCGAAGCTGAGCGCAAAGCCGCGTGGCGTACGCAGGTTCGCTTGCTCCTGACCGAGCAGGTACTGCGCGTAGGCGCGCGGTTCGACCGGTCGTGTCGCCGTGAGTCGCTGGGACTGATCGGGGGTCCGCCGCGCGCGAATGCCGCGCGCAATCTCGCCGGCAATTTCACGTTGCAGCGTGACCACATCGGTTGTCGGTCGTGAAAACGTACGTGCCCACAGGCTCTCCGACGTGAATGGGTCGGTCAGCTCGACGGCCACCTGCACGTCGTCACCCACTCGCATAATGGTGCCGCTCACTAGCGCATCCACGTCCAGCGCCTTGGCAATCGCGGCGCCGGACAGCGTCGAAGCACGGTACGACGCCACGGCGCGGTGCCCCAGCACGCGCACCCCGACATCACTCAGCACGCCAATCAGTTCGCGTGTCATGCCGTCGGCAAAGAACAGTTGGGTCGTATCCCCCGTCCCGTTGTCCAGTGGCAGCACGGCGATGCGCTCGAAGGTACGCGTCCCACCAGCGAAGAACGACCGCGCCGCCAATGCCCCAGCGACAAGGAGCGCGAACACCGCGGCGCCCACCAGCCAAGTTCTACGTGTACCGCCAGCGCGCGCCAGCGCACGCGGCAACGCAGTGCGTTCAACTGCCGGCAACGATGAAGACGAGGTCAGCGCTTGCACGAATCCGGTCGCTGAACTGAATCGGTCGGCCGGGTCTTTCGCCAACGTGCGCGCCAGAATTCCAGCAACCTCGATGGACACAGCGGGCCGCAAATTCGTGATGAGCGGCGCGGCGGCCACCATGTGCTGTCGCGTGATCGAGTGGGTCGTGGCCCCTGTAAACGGCGGCTGTCCAGCCAGCATCTCGAACAACACGCAGCCCAAGCTGTACAAGTCACTGCGGCCATCCACGTCAGCGTCGGCCGCCGCTTGCTCGGGGCTCATGTACAGCGGCGTACCGACGGCGAGACCGGTGTTCGTCAGTCGGTCGCCGCCAGCGACACTGACGGCGCGGGCAATGCCGAAGTCGGCAACGACGGCATGTCCGTCCTCGAGCAGAATGTTCTCGGGCTTGATGTCGCGGTGGACCACGCCGCGCGCGTGCGCGTAGCCAAGGGCATCGGCCACCTGCCGTGCAATGGCGAGCGCATCGTCGATGGTCAGCTGACGTTCACGCTGCAGTCGGTCACGCAGTGACTCACCTTCGACCAGCGGCATGACGTAGTACAACAGCCCAGCGGCCTCACCGGAATCGAAGAGCGGGAGGATATGCGGGTGTCGCAAACCGGCGGTGGTCTCGATCTCGCGGAGAAAGCGTTCGGCGCCGATCGCCGCACCGAGTTCGGGGCGCAAGACCTTGATGGCGACCTGTCGTTTGTGGCGAAGGTCCTCAGCGAGGTAGACCGTGGCCATGCCGCCTTCACCAAGTACACGCTCGATACGGTACCGGTCGGCAAGGCGCGCGGAGAACTCCGGAAGGACAATCATGGCGGGGTAATATATCGGGCGGGGTCAGCGCCGCCGGGCGCGTGTGCTGCACGGCCCCGAGTGGAGTACAACGGTGACCGGCCCACGAGGCTAGATTACCCACGTAATGCCGACTCTCCAGCCCGCCGTCATGATCCCCGTTGTCCGTCGCCTTGCTCACGCCCTCGCGCTGAGCGCGCTCTGCGCCGCTATCTCCGTGTTGCCGGCGCAAGCGTCTGTCAGCACGAAGCAGAAGGTCGCCACACCGCAGCCGCCGCCCGGGCAGACGCTGCCGGAGTTCACGAAGGCGCCCACCACGTTTGAAGGCATTTTTGCAGAGCGCGAGTCCCGCGCCGTGGACGTCCTCGGCTATCTCCGCTGTCTCGAGGCTACCGTTAGCGCGTTGCGCGCCGGGGCACTCGGTGCGGTGGAGCGCGGCTGGTCACTGACCTGCATCAAGCAGAACAACCAATGGCGCGGCATCTTCGGTGAACTCACCGACACCCCGCCAGGTATGCGGGTGAAGGTGCAGTTCGCCCTCCGTAACCCCGGCGCGACACCCAACTCGCGCAGCGGAACAGTGGTGCGCGATCCGGTGGACACGGCGCTGGCCAGCGGCATGGCGCGCGCGCTCCTGCGCGGTCTCGCCGCCACCACGCCGGGAAACGGCCTCGGCCAGTTCGTGCCGGTCACGCTGACGCAGAAGAAATTCATCGAGGTGTGGTTCGTGCCCTCGGCGAACACTCCGGAACGCGCCGTGATCGGTGGCGACTCGCTGATTCAGCTGTCGTCCGACGGCATGCGCGAACTGGGACACACAGCGAGCTCGCCGAAAATGCGCGTTATCTCCATCCCGGTGGGTGGCAGCACGTACACGCTCGAGAGCAGTGAAGTCACCGCGCCGTTGCTCACGGAGCTCATGCTGGCCCATCTCGCGATCGATGTGCTGCCGGAAGTGCGGGTGCGCACGCGCGAGTACGATGCCATCTTCACCCGGTCCACTAGAAAGTGGACCTTCGTGAAGCGATGATGCGCTCCGTGATGATGGCCTTGCTCGCCACACTCTACTGGCATCCGCCCATGCAGATCCGTGCCGACGTTTCCTTGCCGCCCTGTCCCGATTCACCGAACTGCGTCTCCACGGAAGCGACGCGCGAATCGCAGCGCGTACCGACGGTGCCCTTCACCGATGCGCCGGCCGCGGCCTTCGGCCGGGCCAAGGCCGCGCTGCTGGCCGAGCCGCGCACTACGCTGACCGTCGAACGCGATGGACATCTGCACGCGGAGTGCAAGAGTTTCGTGTTTCGCTTCGTCGATGATGTCGACATTGTGGTCGATCCGGTCGCGCAGGTGTATCGCTTCCGCTCTGCGTCACGAGTTGGAGAGAGTGATCTTGGCGTGAACCGAAAGCGCATCGCGCGAATCGCCGCGCGCCTCGCGCTGCCGCCGATCCCCTCGAAGTAACGGAGACGCGGCCGATGTCGCTCGTACTGCGCGCCGCTACGCGGGCGGATGTGCCCGTGATCCGCGAGCTGATCGAAGGGCTGGCCGAGTACGAGAAGCTGCGCCACGAATGCATTGCGACCGACGCACTGCTCGATGCCGCCCTGTTTGGAGCGCGCCCGTACGCCGAAGTGGTCATCGCCGAGTGGGACGGTGCGTCGGCCGGTTTTGCGCTGTTCTTTCACAACTTCTCGACCTTTCTCGCGCGCCCCGGGATCTATCTCGAGGATCTCTTCGTGCGCCCGACGTTCCGCGGACACGGGATCGGCAAGGCGCTGCTGCAGTATCTCGCTCAGCAGGCCGTGGCGCGTGATTGCGGACGCCTCGAATGGTCGGTGCTCGACTGGAATGCGGATGCGATCGGTTTCTACGAGAAACTCGGCGCGCGCCCGCAGGATGATTGGACCGTGTACCGCGTTACGGGAGACTCCCTGACGCATCTCGCCAACGGAGCCGTCTGATCATGGAACCGTCTTCCTCGATAGGGTCGGCGCTCTCGCGTCGTCAGGTGCTGCAGCTGCTCGCTGCCGGTGTGGCCGGCAGCGCCGTATTGCCCGCGTTGGTCCATGCGGCGTCGTCAGACGACGTGGAGCGTCGCCGCATCGGTCGGATCGGGTTGCAGCTGTATACGGTTCGCACTGCACTCTCGAAGGATATCGAGGGCACGATCGCCGCCGTTGCCGCCGCCGGTATCACCGAGCTCGAATTCGCGGGCTACTACGACAAATCGCCGGCGTGGTGGACGGAGTTACTGAGGAAGCACGGGCTCACTGCCCCAGCCACCCACGAAGCGCTGCCCGCCACCGACGACGGGTGGTCGCCGATCTTCGATCGCGCGAAGGGGATGGGACACGAGATCGTGATCGTGCCGTTCGTCGGCAATACGTATCGCGGCACGCGCGACAACTGGATGCGGCTCACGGAGCGGCTCAACACCGGCGCGCAGAAGGCCGAAGCGGCCGGGCTCCAGTTCGCCTATCACAATCACGACTTCGAGTTCGCGCCGGTTGATGGCACGACCGGTTACGATATTCTCACGACGCAGACCGATCCGTCGCTGGTGAAACTCGAGCTCGATATGTACTGGGCCGTGAAGGCGGGGCACGATCCGCTGGAGATCATGACAAAGCATTCGGGTCGCGTGATCTGCTGTCACGTGAAGGACGCCAGCGCGGCGCCCGAGCGGACGATGCTCGACGTGGGGGCCGGTACGATCGACTTCAAGACCCTGCTGGCGAAGGGCCGCGCACTCGGCCTCCAGCACTGGTTCATCGAACATGACCAGCCCACCGATCCGCTGGCGTCGATCCGCGCCAGTGCCGCGGCGATGCTGAGGTATTGAGCGCGTCGGTAAAAGAAGCGGTCGGCTTGTGGTCGTCGCCCAACGCTGTAGCTTCGCCAGACACATCTCCGTCCCCCCGCCTGCCGGAGCCGTTCATGGCTGAAGTAAGGATCATTCGCAGTCCGCATCCCGACGTCGATATTCCCGACACACCGCTCGTGCCGTTTGTGCTCGGGCGGGTTGCGGAGTTCCCCGATCATCCGGCGATCATTTGCGGTGTCACGGGAAAGCGCTACACCTATGCGCAGCTCGCCGACGCCGTGAATCACGTGGCGGCTGGCCTGCATGCGCACGGCATCCGGAAGGGCGATGTCGTCGGGCTCGTGAGTCCGAATCTCCCGGATTTTCCTGTGGTGTTTTACGCGGCCGCTTCGATCGGCGCGATCTGTTCCACGGTGAATCCTATCGCGACGGCGGAAGAAATCGGTGCGCAGTTCGCCGATAGCGAAGCACTGATGATCTTCACGATCCCCGAGCTGTTCGAGAAGTGCTCGGCGGCGGCGCGACTCGCCAGCACCGTGCGGGAGATCGTCGTCTTCGGTGAGGCCGAAGGCGCGATACCCTATATCGAGCTGTTCGCGCACGGCAACACCCCTCCGGTCGTCGAGATCGACCCGGCCACGGATGTGGCCGCACTGCCGTACTCCAGCGGTACGTCGGGTATCCCGAAAGGGGTGATGCTCACGCATCGGAACATCGTCGCGAATCTGCAGCAGATGCAGGCGATCACCGAGGTGATCGACAGCGACAGCCGCGTGCTTGGCGTGCTGCCGTTCTTTCACATTTATGGCATGGTCGTGGTCATGGGCGGAGCACTGCGACAGGGCGCCTGCATCGTGTCCCTGCCGCGCTTCGATCTCGAGCAGGTGCTCACGGTACTTCAGGATCACAAGATCCGCATGGCGAACGTCGTACCGCCGATCCTGGTGGCGCTGGCGAAGCATCCGATCGTGGCGAACTACGACCTGTCTCAGCTCAAATATCTGTTCAGCGGCGCCGCGCCTCTCGGTGCAGAGCTCGCGTCGGCGTGCCAGGAGCGACTCGGGCTGACGGTTCGACAGGGGTACGGTCTGACCGAGACCAGTCCGGTCACGCACTTCCATCCGATGCACGACGGCCGCGTCGTTCTCGAGTCGGTGGGCCCGTCGGCGCCGAATACCGAATGTCGGTTGGTCGATCCCGCCACCGGCGACGACTGCGCACCCGGCGAACGCGGCGAGCTGTGGATGCGTGGTCCGCAGGTGATGAAGGGGTACTTCAACAAGCCCGAGGCCACGACCGCCTGCATGACCGAGGATGGCTGGTTCAAGACGGGCGACATCGCGGTCGTCGATGAGCAGGGTTGGTGCCAGATCGTCGATCGTGTGAAGGAGCTGATCAAGTACAAAGGCATGCAGGTCGCGCCGGCCGAACTCGAAGCACTGCTGCTCGGCCATCCGGCCATCGCGGATGTGGCTGTGATTCCGATGCCGGATCCCGACGCCGGGGAGATCCCGAAGGCGTTCGTGGTCCTCCGCGCGCCGCTTACCGCCGACCAGATCATGGCGTTCATCGCCGAACGCGTGTCGTCGTACAAGAAGGTGCGTCAGGTCGAGTTCGTGGACGCGATTCCGAAGTCGCCATCGGGAAAGATCCTGCGGCGGCTGCTGGTAGAACAAGAGCGCACGCGCGTGGCCATGTCCTCCGACTCCCCTCACCCGACACACCGGTAATGTCTTCTCCTCGCCTTGGGATCGGTTTCATCGGATCCGGCTTCAACGCGCGCTTTCACATGCAAGGCTTTCGGCAAGTGCGTGATGCCGACGTGCTCGGCGTGTGGAGTCCCAACGCGAAGAACGCCGCCTCAGCCGCGAAGTACGCACGTGAACTCGATATCGGCGAATGCAAGGCCTACAAGTCGATCACCGAGATGGTGTGTGATCCCGACATCGACGCGATCTGGTTGAATGGGCCCAATCACGCGCGCATCGAGAACGTCGAAGAAGTTTGTGCGGCGGTGGCGTCGGGCAAGGCGACGCTCAAAGGGATCGCCTGCGAGAAGCCGCTCGGGCGCACGGTCGCCGAAGCGAAGCACATTCTCAAGCTGGTGGAGAAAGCCGGCATCATGCACGGCTATCTCGAGAATCAGTACTTCTCGCCGCAGGTCAGTGTCGGCCACAACCTGATCTGGAAGCGTGGGGCGGCGAACACGGGTCGCCCGTATCTCGCGCGTGCCGCCGAGGAGCACAGTGGGCCGCATGGCCCGTGGTTCTGGAACGGCGCGCAGCAGGGCGGCGGCGTGTTGAACGACATGATGTGTCATTCGGTGCTTGTGGTACGACAGCTGCTTACCCCGCCGGGCGAGTCGCTCACCACGCTCGTGCCAAAGCGCGTGACTAGCCACATCGCATCACTCAAGTGGTCGCGCAAAGAGTACGCCGCGCAGCTCAAGAAGACGATGGGCGTCGACTATCTCAAGAAGCCGTCGGAGGACTTTGCCAGTGTGACGATCGAGTTCGAAACACCGGAGGGTGGTATGGCGATCGGTGAAGCCACCACCAGCTGGAGTTTCGTCGGACCCGGTCTGCGACTCAGTGCAGAACTGCTTGGCCCCGAATACTCGATGAAGTGGAACTCGCTCGAATCGGGACTCGATCTGTTCTTCTCGCGCGCCGTGAAGGGCAAGGCGGGTGAGGATATCGTCGAGAAGCAGATGGCCGAAACCGGACAGATGCCCGTGGTGGTGAACGAAGCGATCGCCTACGGTTACGAGGCGGAAGACCGCCACTTCGTACGTGCCTTCCTCGGCAAGGAGAAGCCGGCGCTCACGTGGCACGATGGACTCGATGTCGTGAAGCTGCTCATGACGGCGTACATGAGCGCGGAGCAGGGCAAGACCATTGAATTCCCGCCGCGCAACATCGACAAGTTCGTGCCGCAGGTGGCACAGGGTACGTGGCGGCCGCGGTAGTGACCGCGGAGTAAGGGGTACGGAGTATGAGGTAGGGAGTACTCCGTACCCCTTACCCCCTACTCCTTACTGTTTCCGGTAGTTCACATCCAGCGCATCCAGTCGCAACAGATGCGCCGGTAAACGCGTGGAGAAATCCGTATAATCCCGCCGCGCCTTCGCGCTCCACAGCACTTCCGACAACGCCACCATGCGCGGGTACGCCATGTACTCCACATGCTTCGCGTTCGGCATGTACTCGGTCCATAGTTGCGCCTGTGCGCCGAGGATGTGCTTGGCTTCGTCTGCCGACAATTGCGGTGGCACCGGCTCGAAGGCATAGACGCTGTCGATCGGTGTGAAGCCGCCGATCGCCAGCGGTTCCTTCGCCTGGTCGCGCGACTGGTAGTGGTCAAAGTACGTATGGCTGCCGGGCGCCATCACGACATCATGATTGGCCTTGGCTGCGGCGATGCCGCCGTCCATGCCGCGCCATGACATCACCGTCGCGTTCTCGGCGAGTCCGCCCTCGAGGATTTCATCCCAGCCCATCAGGCGTCGGCCGCGCGCCGTGAGGAACGTGTCCATCTGCCGGATGAACCAGCTCTGCATCTCGTGCTCGTCCTTGAGACCGAGGGCCTTGAGGCGCGCCTGAATCTGCGGATTCGCTTTCCACTGCGCCTTGCCCGCTTCGTCGCCGCCAATATGGATGAACGGGCCAGGGAAGAGCGCCAACACTTCGGTGAGCACATCCTGCATGAACGCCGCCGTGCTGTCGGTGGGGTTGAGGATGAAGTCGCTGACGCCCCACACCTGCATCACGCCCGGGCTGGAGTCGGCCGAACTGGAGAGCTGCGGGTACGCGTGAATCGCCGCCTGCGCGTGCCCCGGCATCTCGATCTCGGGGACCACCGTGATCATCCGTTCCGTGGCATACGCGACGACTTCACGGACATCGTCCTGCGTGTAGAAGCCGCAATGGCGTTTGCCATCGAATACGCGCTTCGTCGGATCGATGACGTACGGCCCCACCAGCGTCTGCTCGCGGCAGGATCCGAGCTCGGTCAACAGCGGATACTTCTTGATCTCGATGCGCCATCCCTGGTCCTCGGTGAGGTGCCAGTGAAATCGATTCATCTTGTGACGTGCGAGCAGGTCGATGTATTTCTTGACGAATTCCTTCGACTCGAAATGCCGTGCCACATCGAGGTGCGATCCCCGCCACGAAAAGCGTGGTGCGTCTTCCACATAGACCGCGGCCGCGCGCCACACCGTGTTCCCCAGCGGCGCGTCGCGAAAGATCGCCGCCGGCAGCAACTGTTTGAGCGTTTCAAGGCCGTAAAACGCACCGGCCGGCGCGCTCGCTTTGATCACCACCCCGGTGGGTGACACATCCAGCATGTAGGCCTCGGGACCGAGCGAAATCGTGCGAACCAGCGCGATACCACCAGCCGCTCGACTGCCGGCCGAGGCGCGGCGAACGACCGTGAGATCGAAGCCGGTGGGATTCGCCACGTCGCGCGCGAACCTGTGCGCGACGCCCATGAAGGCCGCGTCGGCATGCACGACGGTTCTCGCGGTCAGCGTGAACGCGCCACGCTTCGGCGTGAGCACAACAGGTCGCGGAATGATCGCGTACGTGCTGCTGTCAGACGGTATGGCACGCGCCGAAGCGGGTAGTGCAAGGAGTGCGGCCAAAAGCAGAAAACGCATGTCGTTCCTTTGCAACAGGACGTAGGTCATGACTGCGGAGTACGGAGTCGGGAGTGTGGAGTCGGGCGTACCCCTTACCCCCGACCCCCTACCCCTTACTTCGCGGTGGCCAGTGCGTTCACAACGTCTCGCACGATCGTGGGCTCGGTCGCGCGTACATGAACCTCGCGCACGTGACTCTGGTCTACGATGCGTTGCACGTTCTCGGCGCGGACATTGCCCCCCGCCAATACGACCAGCTGATTGCCGGCCCGCGCTTGTAACGCCTGCAGGTTCAACGCTCCGTCTAGCGCGGTGCGGCTATGCCCTGACGTGAGGATGTAGTCGACGCCATGCATCAGCATGGCATCGAGGGCCTCGATAGCATCCTGCGTGCGATCGAACGCCCGATGAAAGGTGACCTTCATCGGGCGCGCCAGCGCCACGAGCTCGACGAGCCGTCGCGCATCGACCGTGTTGTCACTGTGCAGCGGACCGAGCACGATCCCGTCTACGCCGAGCGACTTCGCGGTCACGATGTCGTTGCACATCACGTCCATATCGTCTTCGTCGTACAGGAAGTTGTTCGTATGCGGGCGGATCATCACGTGCAACGGGATACGGAGTTCATCCCGGCAGCGCACGATCAGGCCGAGCGACGGCGTCGTGCCACCGTCGCCCGGGCCGCAGAGTTCCACGCGGCCTGCACCGTAGGCTTGGGCCGCACGTGCGGTATTCACGGAATCACAGCAGGCTTCCACCAACGGTGGTACGAGCGGTGGTGGTGTCATGGTAGACTGGCCTCAGTACGCGGCCGCCGCCGCGCGATCGACGCTGGCGGACGGACGGAAGAGAAGAAGAAACACGGCGAACACCGCGACGGCTCCGATTGCCGCGACCTGCCACACTTGCAGCCAGTCGTGCGCAGCCACGCCACCGGTGTTGCTGGCGTAGCGGTTCACGACACGACCCGAAACCGAGGCGCCCACGAAGTACCCCACGCCGTTGGTGACGAGGTTCAGGAACCCCTGCGCCGCGGCGCGCACTTTCGGTCCGGCCACTTCGTCCGTGTAGATCTGCCCAGCCACGAAGAAGAAGTCGTAGGACACGCCGTGCAACAGAATGCCCGCATAGATGAGCCACATGCCCGCGCCCGCGTCGCCGCGGCTGAAGGCGAAGTAGCGCAGGCCCCACGCCAACATGCCCACCAGCATGATCCACTTGATGCCGAGCTTACGCAGCGCGAAGGGCAGGAGGAGCATGAAGCCCACCTCCGACGCTTGGCCGAAGGACATGATGCCCGCTGCGTTCGGCACGCCGATCTCGTTCATGAACGGGTTGGCGAACGCGTAGTAGAACTGCAGCGGGATACACAGCAGGAACGAGCCGAGCACGAAGATCAGGAAGTCGGGGCGTTTCAACAGCTGCAGGGCATCGAGGCCGATCGCATCACGCACGCTGAACGGCGCGCCGGCGGCGCGAGGCGGCGTGTGCGGCAGCATGAACGCGAACAGGCCCAACACGATCGAGCCGGCAGCCGAGATCTGCATGGGCACGGCCAGCTTGTCGGCGTGCAACACGAAGCCCACCAGAATGCCGGAGGCGACGATCCAGCCGATCGTACCGAACACGCGAATGATCGGGAAATCGCGCGTGGCGTCCTTTACGTTGTGCAGCGAGATCGAGTTGGTGAGCGATAGCGTGGGCATGTAGCAGAACGCGTAGGCCAGCAGCAGCGGATAGAACCCGCTCCATTCGGTTTGCTGCGACATCAGGTACATGAACACGGCGCCGATGAGATGCAGCGCCGCCAGCAGCTTCTCGCTCGCGAAGAATCGATCGGCCACGATGCCCATGAAGAACGGCGACACGATGGCGGCGATCGCCGTCGCGCCGTAGGCGGCACCGATCTGGGGATCGGTGAAGTGCAGCGTCTGCCCGAGATACGTGCCCATGGTGACGAACCACGATCCCCACACGAAGTACTGGAGGAACATCATGATCGACAGGCGTCCCTTCGTTCCCATTACGGCAGCTCCCGGAGGCGGATAGTTCGAAATGCGACGCGGTCGTCGCAGTCCGTTGGCCGGGACTGGGCGCGACGACCGCGACCAAATGGTATGGCGGGTGCTGGATATGCGGAAGGTATGACGCCACCTTAAGAAATGGACCATTCTCCCGGATTTCTCGCCCACGTCGAGGGCCGTCGCCCGAACGTGCATGAAGTGTCGATTCCCGACGTTCTGGTCGCGCTACAGACCAACACCGCCGCCGTGTTGATCGATGTGCGCGAAGATCGCGAATGGAACGCCGGACATGCGGCGCAGGCCATGCATGTGGCGCGCGGCGTGATCGAACGTGATATCGAAACGCTCGTCCCCGACCCCGCCACGCCATTGTATCTGTATTGCGGCGGCGGCTTTCGCTCGATTCTGTCCGCCGACTCGTTGCAGCAGATGGGTTACACCAACGTCCATTCGGTAATCGGGGGATGGCGCGGCTGGCAGGAGCAGGGTGCACCGGTGACCGTGCCGGGCACCGACACGCCGTAGGGGAATTCCCGACGGGCGCGAGCAGTTCCCCGACTGAGGGCGATCGCTGCACGCGGTACGCTCCATGCATCCGCGACATACCGTGCGCGGTCAGGAGTTCGTCAAATGCGAAGAACGGGATCCGGATGGGGACGCGCACTGCTTGTCGGCGTCGCGCTCACCTCCGTGGTTGCGCTGGTGTTGCTCCTCATTCCACATCTCCTTGTGACCCGCGTGCCCGTCGGCTCGCGTTCGTTGCGGGTGGGGTTGGCCGTGGGCTGGATGTCCGTGTCGGTCGTGGGGCTGCTTGCGGGATTGGTTCGGCTCACCACGCCGCCGACCGTGCGCGTCGGGCAGCGCGAAAGAGACCTTACGGTGGAGTCGATCTCGTGATTGCCCGGTTGAACGCCGATGCCAGCGGCGAGGCCGAGTGGTTTGCGGCAACGATCTCCTGCAATGCGGCCTGTCCGGTAGGCACCGACGCGGCCGGATACGTTCAGGCCATCGAGGCGGGGGATTTCGATCTCGCCTATGATTTGGCGCGCGCGCACAATCCGTTTCCGTCGGTGTGCGGCCGCATCTGCTCGGCCCCATGCGAGAAGGCCTGCCGACGCGCAGTGGTGGACGCGCCCGTGGCGATCCGCGCACTCAAGCGCGTGGCCACGTCGCACGGCGGCGTGGAGACCACGAAATCCCGTTGGTCGCTCGCGCACGGCGAGGTGCCGCCAACGCGTGGCGCATCGGTCGGCATCATCGGTGGTGGACCGGCGGGACTGGCGGCGGCCTATGCGCTGCGGCTTCGTGGCTGTGCCGTCGCGGTGTACGAACGCGACGCGGAGCTCGGCGGCATGCTGCGCTACGGGATCCCGGCGTTTCGTTTGCCGCGCGACGTGCTCGACGCCGAGATCGCGGCGCTCGTGGCCACCGGCATCGGGGTCCGCACCGGCTGTACGGTCGGCGTCGACATCAGCTACGACACGCTGATGGCCGGACATGACGCGCTGCTGGTCACGGCCGGTTGCTCGACCGGTCGCCGGCTGCCGATTCCGGGTGCCGATCGTGCCGAGGTGACGACCGCCGTGGCGATGCTCCGCGATGTCGCCGTGGTCGTCGCAAGTCCGGTGGTCGTGATCGGCGGCGGCAGTGTCGCGTTCGATGCGGCTCGCACCGCGCGTCGTCGCGGCGCGGCGTCGGTGACGATCGTGGCGCCGGAGTCGCGGAGCGCGTTGACCGTCCCGGTCGAGGAGCTGCACGACGCTGAGCAGGAAGGCATCGTGGTGCGCACCGGGATCGGCGTGCGGGAGATCGGCGGGCTGGACATGGTCACGCACGTGCTCCTGTCGTTTGTGCGCTCGCTGCGCGATTCGCAGGGCCGTTTCCGTCCCGAGCTCGACGAGGCGCGTGAAGTGATGCCTGCTGGCGCGGTCATCTTCGCGGTGGGACAGTACACGGATGACCACAGCTTCGACGGCATCCCGTCTGTGGTGCCCACGCCGTGGGGCGGGCTACCCAGCGATGCGCGCGGCCGCACGCCGATCGCGCGGATCTACGTGGCCGGCGATCTTCAGTCGGGCCCCGGTGATCTGATCGACGCGATCGCGTCGGGGCAGCGCGTGGCGGAGACGATTGCCTCCGATCTCGAGGCGCGACGCATGCTGACCGCACCCGCGCGTCTGCCGATGGCGGAGCCCACTCAGCTGGCCTCGACGCAGGGCGTGGGCGGCTCACGCTACCGCAGCGACTACGACCGGATTCGCCGACAGGCGTTGCCGGTGATCGACGCCGAGTCGCGACTGTGCGATGGCGACCGCGAAGTGGAGGGCCTGCTCACTGCAGCGGCCGCGCGCCGGGAAGCGACCCGCTGTCTCCGCTGCAATACGCACATCGTGCTCGACGCCGCGCGCTGCATCGCCTGCGCACTGTGCGTCGACGTCTGTCCGTTCTCCTGTCTCTCGTTACATGATGAACAGGGGAGAGGCTTCATGCTCTCCCTCGATGAAACGGCCTGCGTACGGTGCGGATTGTGCGTGGACCGCTGTCCCACCAGCGCGCTCGATTTCGCGCGGTCGGTGTCATGACGGCGCCCAATGCCGAGGGGATCAGTACACGGCTCAGGCGCGCCGTACGCGAATCCACGCTCTACCGATCGATCGTCCGGACCCCGCACTTCGATTCGCCCTTGGGGCGTGCACAGCGCGCCTTCGGGAACGTCTTTCTGCATGTGTATCCGGTACGCGTGCCGGACACGTTGCTGCGGGTGCGTAGTACCTGGCGGCTGGGGTTCATCTCCACCGTGCTGTTCGGCATTCTGCTGGTCACGGGCACCTACCTCATGTTCTTCTATACGCCCGCAGTCACCATGGCGTATGGTGACATGCAGCGCCTGCGCAGTCAGGTCGGATTCGGTCAGCTGATCCGCAATACACATCGTTGGAGTGCGCACCTGATGGTGCTGGCCGTGGTGCTGCACATGGCCCGCGTGTTCTGGCACGGCGCGTACAAGTCTCCGCGCGAGTTCAATTGGGTGATCGGCCTCGCGCTACTCGTGATCACACTCGCCTACTCGTTCACCGGCTATCTGCTCCCGTGGGATCAGCTGGCATATTGGGCAGTCACGGTCGGCTCCGACCTCGTGCACTACGTGCCGGTGATCGGCGGCTGGTTACGCAGTCTGCTCCTGGGTGGCGTTACGATCGGACAATCGGCATTGCTGCGTTTCTACGTGCTGCACATCGCGGTGCTGACGGCGATGTTCGGCGTGGTGTTGTCGGTGCATCTCTGGCGTGTCCGAAAAGACGGCTTCGCGCCGGGCACCATCGCACCGCGCGGGCGCGATCGCGAGGTACGAATCGAGGGGCAAGACCAGATGTCGCGCGAGACCACACTCGACGAGACGTCGCCACCTCGCCGTGTGCGTGAGCTGGGCCGCGTGACGTCGTCGTCCGCCGCGACTCATGAGCGCACGCCGACCAACGAGGTGTTCACGTGGCCGCACCTGCTCGTGCGACATCAGGTGGTCGCGCTGCTCACCACCTGCGTGGTGATTGCCATGGGCGTGCTCTTCGAGGCCCCGCTCCGCGAGCATGCCAATGTGAATTACACGCCGGAGCCGGCCAAGGCGCCGTGGTATTTCGTGGGAATCCAGGAGCTACTCGCGCACTTCGATCCGGTGGTGTCCGGTGTACTGGCTCCGGCGGCGCTCTTCGTCATTCTCGCCGCGCTGCCGTACGTCGATCGCGATCCGGCATGGGAGCCGCAGGCGCGTCGTCCGCTCGTGGCGACCATCGGGATGGTCGCTCTGGTCGCACTCGCGCTCACCGTGATCGGCGCGTTCTTCCGCGGTCCCGGCTGGGCATTCGTGTTGCCGTGGGAACACCTCTACTTCGAACCGTGATATGACCCCGACTCGACGCGATGTACTGCTGACCGGCTGGAACGTCGGCACCGGATTGCTGGCGACGGCGGCCGCGTGGACCACGTATGAAGCATTGGCCCCGCTCACCGAGGGCGCAGGCTCCGGCAGTCTCACCCTCGGTGCGCCCGATGCGTTTCGCGACGGGACGGCCACGTTTGTGCGCGAAGGACACTTGTATGTCACGCGCATCGGCGACGAACTCTTTGCCATCTCGCAGAAGTGCCCGCACCTGGGCTGCCGCGTGCCATTCTGTGACACGAGCAGTCGCTTCGCCTGCCCCTGCCATGGCTCGAGCTACAATCTGGCCGGAGAGCATCTCGGAGGACCGGCGCCGCGTGGCATGGACCGTCATCCGCTCGCGATCGAAGATGGTCGGGTGGTCGTCGATCTGACGCAGACGCTCGACGGACCACCACTCGGAAGCCGTCGTTTCGGCGTGCCGCCGGACGGGGTCGCCTGCGAGTCCGGCGACGCAAAGGCGTGAGCGACGTGGTACTGCCGTCCGAGCCGCCGCGCTCCTCGGGGCCCCCGCCGAGGACCCCCGCGCCACTCGATCGTCCTGACCTCGCCCGTCGGCTGGATCGGCAGTACCTGATCGGGCTCGTGTGCATGCTGGCGCTTGTCGCCGCGTTCCCACTCTATCGGTTGGGTGAGCCCGCGCGTCGCGAGGGGGCACGACGCGCGATGCATGCGGAGTCGATGTCACTCGGACGGGAAGCGTTCTCGCGACATTGCATGGCCTGTCATGGTGCCGACGGGCGTGGCGGCAGCATCGCGCCCACGCTCAACGCCCGCGAGTTTCTGCGCGTCACGTCCGATCAGCAACTCTTCTGGCTGATCGCCGGGGGGGTACCGGGCACACCGATGACCGCCTACTCGGCGGACTTGGGCGGTCCCTTCACGTCGCAGGAAATCGACCGGCTGGTGGTGTATCTCCGAGCGATGGAACGCGACGCTCCTTCCGTGCCCGGCTGGCGGACTGGTGCGCACGCAGAGAAACACCGCGACCGCTAGCATCGCAGGCGGTCGTGGCATCAGACATGCAAGTATGCAACGCACGCGCAGCCTGGCCGCGCGTCGCACTACGAATCCTGTCTGGGAGTCATCACTATGTCACTACTCTGGGCTGCTGTCATCGGACTTATCGCCGGCGCACTCGCCAAGGCCATCATGCCGGGCCGTGATCCGGGCGGCCTCATCGTCACCATGCTCCTCGGCGTGGCCGGCGCCATGCTCGGCACCTTCCTGGGTCGGACCGTCGGCTGGTATCAGCCCGGCGAGGCGGCCGGACTCATCGCCGCCGTCGTGGGCGCCATCGTACTGCTGTTCGTGTACCGGAGCATCGTCGGGCGTCGCTCCGTCAGCTGACCCGCGTGCCGCGCAGCCAGCAACAGTGTTCGCTACTTCCTTCTACACGGAGTCTCTCAATGTCTGGCACGCCTGACGTCGCGACCGACCTACAACGCTATCCCATCGGTCGTTTTCAGCGACAGGCGGAGTTTTCTGCCGACCAGCGGGCCGTGCACATCGCTCGGATCGCCGAACAGCCCGCCAATTTGTCGGCGGCGATGAGCGGTCTGGATTCAACAGACTATGCGGCGCCGTATCGTCCGGGCGGATGGACGGTGCGGCAGCTGGTGCATCACATGGCAGACAGTCATGCCAACGCGTACATCCGCGTGAAGCTGGCGTTGACCGAGCTCGAGCCGACCATCAAGCCATACGATCAGGATGCCTGGGTCGCACTGGCCGATAGCGAGCTCGTGTCTCCTCTCGTGTCGCTCACGATGTTCACCGCCATTCATGAACGGCTGGTCGCGGTGCTGCAGTCGCTCGAGCCCGCGCAGTTCGCACGCACGCTCGTGCACCCGGAGAATGGCCCGATGACGATCGATCAGCTCATCGCGCTCTACGCATGGCACGGCGATCATCATGTGCGGCACCTTCAGCATTATCGCGAATCGCGATAAGCTTACTTCTGTCCTTCCACGATCCGCGCTCCTTCGCCGACCAGCGCGAGCCCGGCGGTGTTGGGAATGCCGAACACGGCGTAGATGAAGCCACGAGCCGGGGTCGTCAACGTTTGCCATCCCGCGCCGGTGAAGCGTAGCACGGTGCCGCTGTCGCCGGCGGCGTATACCTCGGTCGGGCTGCGACCCCACAAGGCACGCAGGTCTCGGGTTGTCGGCGCCGGGAATCGCTCCCACGCCACGCCGTCGTATCGCAACGCGGTTCCCGAATCGCCCACCACGAACACGTCGTTCGCGCTGGTGCCCCATACGGCGCGCAGTCGGCTGGTGGACGGCACGATCAACGACTGCCATCGACCGCCATCGAAACGGAGCACCGTGCCGACGTCGCCCACGGCGTACACGTTGGACGGATCGCTGCCCCATACGGCGCGCAAAAATCGCGGCGTGCCGCTCTGCTGTGGTGACCAGCCGGCGCCGTTGGAGCGGAGGATGGTCCCATTCTCTCCCACGATGACATGCTGTCCGCCGCCGCTCCACACGGCGCGCAGCAGGAAGGTGGTCGGCGCCGATTCGCGAGACCACGCGTTGCCGTTGTAGCGCAGCACCGACCCGGTGTCACCGACCGCGACGATGTCGGTCGGTCCGTTGCCGCTGATGCCGTACAGGTCGTTCACCGATGGCACCGCCTCCTGCAGCCATGATGTGCCGGCACGACGATACACGGCTCCGCCGAGGCCTACGGCGAACATCGCACCGCCACCGGCGTTGTCATGTGCGCCATAGACCGAAAGCAGGGCAGGGTCGGACAACTCGGTCGTGGCGGTCGCCGCGCCGCCGGTACCGCGCAGTGTGATCACGGTGCCCCACCACCCGGCCAGCCGCAGCGTGCCGTCGCCGCGTGGGGCAATGGCCCGCAGGTTCTGCCCCGACCCGATCGACAGCGCGCGCCAGGTGACGCCATCGAAGTGATACGTTGCGCCACCGTTGCCGACCGCGTAGAGATCGTTGAACGCGCGACCGCGCATAGCAAACAGATTCGCGGCTCCCGGTGCCGTCATCGCGATCCACTGCACGCCGTCGAAGCGCAGAATGGTGCCGAGGATGCCGACGGCGAACACGTTGCCTACACTCGTGCCCCACACATCGAACAGCGGATTCGCGGTCGGCACGGACATGCGTTCCCAGGTTGTGCCGTTCCAACGCAGGATCACGCCGTTGTTGCCGACGACGAACACATTCGTGCCGTTCGCACCCCAGATGCCCCACAGGTCGTCGGTAACCGGCGTGGGCTGCTGGCTCCACGCCGTGCCGTCGAAATGCAGGATCGTGCCGCGATCACCGACAATGAACACGTCGTTTGCGGCGAGTCCCCAAACTTCCAGCAGGGTCGCCGTCGTGCCGCTCGAGACCGGCGAGAAGCGCACACCGTCGCCGTGATACAGCAGGCCGCCAGCCCCGACGATCCAGATATCCGTGGGCGATGATCCCCAGATGCCGGTCAAGGTTTCGGCGGTGTTGAGCGAGATCACTTCCCACGGACCGTTCGAGCGCGACCGCAGCATGATGCCGTTCTGACCCACGGCGTAGCTGCTCCCCGCGCCGTCATCCCAGAGTCCGAGAATGGTGACGTCGGAGAACCCCGGGCGCGCGATGCGCCACTGGGTGATCCCGGGCGCCGACCCGCTCACCCCGACTTGCACGAGCGCGTTCACCGAGCCTGATGTGGCCGTGATCCGCGCCGTGCCGGGCGCCACCGCGCGGATCACCCCCGACGCGTCAACCGTGGCGGTAGCGGGCGCATCGCTCCGCCACGTGATTTGCGGGTTCGCAACCAATTGTCCCGTGCTGTCACGCGCTTCCACGGCGATGCTGCGCTGCTGACCCGCTTGCAAGTTCAACGACGCAGGCGAAACAATGAGGCTGCGGATCTGAAAGCCGCCAGTCGGTGGCGGCGTGACCTCGGTGGGTCCGCTGTCCCGGCAGGCGCTCAGCGCCGAGAGCGTGGCGCCAAGCGCAAGCAGCCGCGCGATGCGATGCAGGATGCGATGCCGTGTGCGATGCCGCGGAGGAATACAGCGAGAGCGGTGCGAAGAAGGCTCCATGGTGTACGGAGGCTAGCCGCTCGCGCTATGCGGACGCAACGGTCAGTCCGTAGCTTTCGGACATCACTCTGCGGTCCGTGCCGTTCGCACTCCTTCCCCGTTGCTTCGTATGACCTCTGTCACGCTCTTCCGTCGCTGGTCCCTCGTGCCGACGCTGCTGTTCACGCTCGGGGTCGTCGCGCCGTCCCGCACGGTCGCGCAGGTCGCCACGGCTCGCTCGGACGCCCGCCCAGCCGCGCGACCTGCGCCCGCCGATCCGGATGTGTATCTGCTGCCGCTCGTGGGCCGAGGCGACGCGCTCAAGATCGGCGTGCCGGCCAACGTGTCGCGCCGCGCCGGCTACGACAATCAGCCGGCCTTTCAACGGGATTCGCGCGCGTTGTACTTCACGTCGAACCGCGGCGACGGACAGAGTGACATCTACCGGAACGACTTCGGCACGGGCCTCACCACTCCACTGCGCGCCACGAAACCGGAGAGCGAATACTCGGCCATGCCGACGCTCGATGGAAAATCGGTCACCGTGATTCGCGTGGAGGCCGACTCGACACAGCGGCTCGCGCAGTTTCCGACCGATGGGTCCGCGCCGACGGTGCTCTTTCCGGCCATCAAACCGGTGGGATACTTCGCACAGGCTGACGACAGTACGTGGGTCATGTTCGTGCTCGGCTCTCCCGCCACGCTGCGACTGGCGCGCACCGGCGCGAGTCATGCGCAGGCGAGCGGTGAAGTGATCGCCAGCAATGTGGGGCGTTCATTGCATCGCATTCCCGGCACGTCGCAGGTGAGCTACGTGCAGAAGGGCGGCCCCGCGTGGTACGTGATGCGACTCGATCCCGCCTCCCGTCGGGTCGATACGTTGATCGCGTTGCCGAGGGGCAGCGAAGACGTGGCGTGGGTGGATAGCACGACGCTGCTCGTGGGCAGTGGCACGCAGTTGATGCACTGGCGGCGTGGCACGACCGAGTGGAAGTCGCTGGGCGATCTCGCCTTCTCGCATCTCGCGAACATCACCCGCTTGGCCGTGAGTCCGAATGGTCAGTGGCTCGCGCTGGTGGCCGAGCCGCAGGTGCGAACCGCGACGCCGTCACCGTTGGCCGCGACGATGCCGGTCGATCGGATCGACCCGGCGTCGGTGAAGCGGAATATCGAGATCCTCGCCGCCGACTCGATGGAGGGACGCATGACGGGCTCGCGCGGCCAGGAGCGCGCGGCGATCTGGCTCGAGACGCAGTATCGCGCGGCTGGCCTCACGTCGGCGGGTGACTCCGGCACGTTCCGTCAGCACATCCCGCTGCGTATCGCGCAGGGCCCGGCCAATGCGCCGGGGCGCACGCGTCCGGCGCCGGTAGCGTCGTGGGCGGCCTGGGATTCGCTCCCTGTCGATCAGCGACTGCGCACCTCGAATGTGGCGGCGATGATCCGCGGCAGCGATCCCGTGCTGCGCGATGAAGTCGTGCTCGTGACCGCACACTACGATCACATCGGCATCCGCGAGCCGGTCGATGGCGATTCGATCAACAACGGTGCCGATGACGATGCCTCGGGCAACGTGGCGCTCATCGAGATGGCGAAGGCGCTCATGACGGGACCGCGCCCCAAGCGCACGATTCTCTTCATGTCGATTACGGGCGAAGAAGTTGGCGGGTTCGGCACCAGTTGGTACATCCGTCACCCATTGTTGCCACTCGAGAAGACGGTAGTCGATCTCAACGTGGAGATGATCGCGCACCCTGACTCGCTTGCTGGCGGATTTGGGAAGGCGTGGCTGACGGGCTACGAACGCTCCACGTTAGGCGACGCGCTGGCCGACAACGGCATTCCCCTCGTGCCGGACCCGCGCCCGGGGCAGAACTTCTTCTCGCGCAGCGACAACGTGGCGTTCGCGCGAATCGGTATCCCTGCGCACTCGCTCTCTTCATACAATCTCCTGACTCCGTATCATTCCCCCAAAGACGAGGCGTCCATCGTGAACGTCGAACACATGGCAGCGGTGATCTCCGCGACGACGAAAGCGGTGCGCCTGTTGTCGGATGGCC
>JBBQXC010000070.1:0-22160 GCA_038210005.1 Gemmatimonadales bacterium | reverse complement strand
GCAGTAAGCCATTGTACTTTTGGGCTAACTGGGGGGCGCCGGTAAGAACTAATCGGCGCGGAGTGATTTAGGCAAAGCCAAGAGCGTTTGGGGTTATGGTTGGTTGCGGCGGTCCGGATTTCATCCGGACCGCCGTCTTGTTTGTCTGGTAAGCGCACCGAGGGAAGAGGACACTAACGGGACGCGAATACGCCAAAATAGCGACATTCTGTGGGAAAGGTCGACGTCCGGATATGCGCATAATACATGTTATGTAAACCTAAGTCGGTGGATAACTGTGGGAAAAGTTTTGGGGATTTCTCCAGCGACCTGTGGATGAACGCGGTAACCCGTTGAAAAACAATGCGTTAAAGCAACACGGCCTACTTCGATTGGAAGGCACACCTCACGAACCGTAAAGCTGTCCACCTTCCCACATTGTTTTGTGGTGTGGTTCGAGTGGCGCGCATGGAGGGCCGCGGCACCCTACCCCTCACCCGCATCGGCACGCGACGGCCCTTTAGATCGACTCGATGACGCCGCGGAATACCACGCGGCCCTCACCCCGAAGCGTCGGCTCGTAGCCGGTCCCGGTCGCCGTTAGCCGTACTTCGAGGTCGCGCCCAGAGCTCGTCCGGATCGTGATCGTCGACGTCGTGGCGAGCCCCCACGCCGTCAGTAGCACGGCCGTCGCCACGGCTCCAGTGCCACACGCCAAGGTCTCGCCCTCCACGCCACGCTCAAACGTGCGATACCGCCATTGGCCGCCTGGCATCGGCGACACCCAGTTCACATTGGCCCCTGCCGGACCAGAGGCTTCATGGCGGCGCAGCGGCGGC
Organism: Gemmatimonadales bacterium; assembly: GCA_038210005.1. Classification (GTDB taxonomy): domain Bacteria; phylum Gemmatimonadota; class Gemmatimonadetes; order Gemmatimonadales; family Gemmatimonadaceae; genus Gemmatimonas. Next base: position 21,342 of record JBBQXC010000070.1, on the reverse strand, counting down.
CCCCGACCTTCGACATCCACCTGGTCGGCATCATCACACAGGATCACCACGTGAGGAATTCCGGCCACCGCGAATCCGATGCGCTGCTCCCCAGCGACCACGTCGAGCGGCATGTCCGTGCGGATTGCACTCACCGGCGGCAAGTCGATCTCGGGCTCCCCGGCGGCGACTCGGCTGCTGATCATGCCAGCCGGCGTGCTGAGCGTCATCCCCGAGTCTGAGGCGAGTCCCAGTATCGCCGACATCGCCGTCGAGCACAGGGTCGCATTCCCGCAGAGATCGGCGGGCGTTCCGTCACTGTTGAAGTAATGGATTCGCACATCCGCATCAGGAACCGCAGGCTCCAGTACAACTATTCCATCTGCGCCTATCCCATTGTTCCTGCTGCAGATAGACCTGATGATCTCAGGTGATGTCACACGTTCCATCAGCACATCGCGACCGTCAAAGACGACGAAATCGTTGCCCGACCCCGTCATCTTCGCAAAGGGAATTCCCCGCAGTGTCGTGCCACCCGACATCACGCCTTCCCCGTGATCGCCCACCAGCGAAGCCGCCACACCATCCAGATGGCCTCCCGCACGATCCGTTTGGACATCTTCGACTCGCCTTCCGTGCGATCATGGAAAACGATCGGTATCTCAGCAATACGGAATCCACGCTTCCATGCCCGGAAGCTCATTTCGATCTGGAAGGCGTATCCGTTGGAACGCACTTGATCGAGCGGAATCGCCATCAGCACTTCTCGCCGGAAACACTTGAAGCCACCAGTCGCGTCACCCAGGTGAAGACCCGTCACCGCACGCGCATAGATATTCGCGCAGTACGACAAGATGAGCCGAGTCATCGGCCAGTTGACGACCGTCACCCGGCCGTCGCGATAGCGGGAGCCAAGCACCATGTCCGTGTCGCGGATTGCGGCCAGAAACTCCGGTAAGTGGCCGGGATCGTGCGAGAAGTCGGCGTCCATCTCAAAGATGAAGGCGTAGTCGCGTTCGAGCGCCCACTTGAATCCCGCGAGGTACGCTCGGCCGAGGCCCTCCTTCCCTGCGCGATGGAGCACATGAACGCGCGGATCAGCAGCGGCCAGTTCATCGGCGAGCTGTCCGGTACCGTCCGGAGAGTTATCATCGACCACCAACACATCGAGGCGCTCATCCTGGGCAAGGATCAGCGGGACGATGCGGGTGACGTTTTCGCTCTCGTTGTAGGTCGGTACGATCACGAGGCCGCGTTCCCCCAACGCGAGCGATCCACGAGCCGGAGTCGGAATTCTGGTCATCTCGTTCGCCTCAGGCCGCGAGAATGCTGGCCGTGGATTCGGCCCTTCGGTCGAGCGCGAACCCGACAATCCACCAAAGCAACGCCGCGCCAAGTGCCAGCAATGTCAACAACTTCCCCGTGTGATATGGTGCACTGTCGAAGCGGAGCTGGACGGACTTCGCGCCCATCGGCAGCTCGACGCCGATAAGTGTATAGTCGGCGCGGGCGATGGCGGCAGGTTTGCCATCGACCGTCGCGCTCCAACCCGGATAGAAATTTTCCGAAACGATCAAGGCACTACCCGCCGGTGCCGGTCCAAGCAGGGTGATGTCGATCGCCCCCGCCTGGTACTTCGTGACTTCGACTCCGAATGGTACCGGCTCAGGCAGCGGCGAGTTCACCGGCCTGGCCTGAATGGTCGAGGTCGTATCAAAGATCGCCACGCGCTTCACATCGAACAACGGGTTGAGTACCGTCGCTTTGGTGGTCGCGTCGTCGAGCTTCACGATCAGCGGTGCGACCCACGCCGCCGGGTGATTACCGGGCAACTCATACAAATAGGTCATGGTACCCGCCGCATTGCGTACCGGACCCGCTGCCAGTTTGGCGCCTTGGAATGGCAACCCAGGCGTATTGGTGTAGAAGAATCGCGCGTTGGTGAGCGCCCAAAAGTTCGGGTTGGCGATCGACTGGAAACCCTCGGTCTTGCCGTAGAGATCCTGATAGCGGCCGAGTTCGTTGCCGTGGTAGCCGAGCACACCGCGGATGCCATGGTGCATGAGCGCGTCGCCGAGCACGAACGGATCGTGCGGGGCCATGTTGTCACCGAGGGGAATGGCAATGACACGGGCCGGTTCCGGCTGCGACTTGAGGAATCGGATGATGTCATCTTCAGCGTAGAGCTGATCGGCTCGGGCCGAGAACGTCCAATAGTTCCGCTCCACACTCCACAGGTCGAGTGCCACCACGGCCGCGAGTAACCACCCGGCCAAGGACGCTTTGAGCGCACCGCGAGCGACGGCGAGCATGAGCCCAACCACCGCCAGGACGGCCACGGCCGATCGCCACGCACCGGCGACGACGTTGCGTTCGTTGGCCTCGATGAGATCGCCGCGCGCGTCGCCGAGGATCGACATCGCGATGTTGGTGAACGCACCCGACGTGGCAAGGATGCCGACCAGGAGCGCGAAACTCCCCCAGCCGATCGCGTACCTGGTGGTCCCCTTCCCCGCGAGCACCCGCTCAGCGCCGAACGCGGCGAGCACCGACCAGGCGAACGCACTCACGTACAGAATCGTACTGGGGGCCCGGAAGAACTTGGAACCTGGAACGACGGCATACACCAGTTGATAGAACGGGGTGTTGCCGCCCCACGCCCAGAGCAGCGAGACGATCAGCGTGCCAAGCCAGAACCAGGCGTGCGAGCGATGCCGGTTCACGAGCCCGCCGCCGAACGCGAAGAGCCCGAGGACCAGCACCGTGGCACCGATATACTCACTGTGAAAGTGGATGCCGTTGCGGCCCCAGTAGTGCTCCAGGATCCCCGAGAACTGGGGGAGATACATGTTGATCGTCTCCTCGAGCGGAAACGAGAAACTGGTGGCGTAGTCGTATCCCTTGCCGCCGGCGCGGGGGGACCACGGCACGTACTCCTGCACGGGGAGATACTGAATAGCCCCCATCACCGCGCCGAGCACCACGGCACCGAGTGCCAAGGCCAGTCGCGGGAGTGGGTGTGACGCGGTGGCCCCACGGAGCGGCGCTGTCGACTCCGCGGCCAGACTCCACGGTCGGAGCGCAAGGAACAGCGCGTACGCGCCGCAGGTGAGCAGCATGTATTGCAGAAGCTGCGGATGCGGCGACAACACGGCGAGTCCGACGATCACCGCCAGTAGCCCCCAGGCACCGCGCCGTCCATCGCGCATGCCACGCACCAGAGTCCAGAGTGCGGCCGGCAGCAGTGCACTGACAAACAACTTGCCGTCGTGACCAGGAGACGCATACGAGGCGACGGCCCCGCTGAGCAGATACGCGACGCCGCCGACGATCGCACTCTGGAACCGAACGCCGACCGCGCGCAGGAATCCGACCGTGAAGACGCCGGCGAGGAACGTGTGCAACACGAAACCCCACGTCATCGCGATGTCGGTGGGGAGCAGCAGGCGCAGCAGAAACGTCGGGTAGAAGATGTCTCCATGCATGGCTGCGACGTACGGCATGCCGCCGAACTGGTACGGATTCCATTGCGGAAATCCTTGGCCGTCGCGGAGGGCGCGTGCGGCGAACTCGCGGAAGGAATACCCCGCGATGTACTGATCCGAGTTCGGGTTGACGAGGAACGCACCACCGAGCGCCGGCCAGGCCAGCAGCATCGTCGCGAGAAAGCAGACGAGTGCCGCCCGGGCTAGGGGGAAGCGAGGTGACGGGGGCGGCGCATTCGTCGCGTCAGAGCGAGCCATCGAGAAGACGGGAAAGGTGAGCGATGAGCACGTTCCAAGCGGAACCGCTCACTTCGCGCGCCGCAACGCCGCGCGTTCCGAGGCGTGGAGGAAGAGCAGGCTGACGAGTCCCGGCAGTACCTCGAGCACCGTCAGCCAGACGCGCGACGTCACGCCGAGGATCACGGCGTCCCCCTGCCCTGCGGCACCGACCCCCACGAGAAAAACGGTCAGCGCCGCTTCGCGGAATCCCAGTCCTCCGGGAGAGAACAAGACGAGGTACCCGACGAGATAGGAAGCCGTGAAAACTGCGATGAACAGCACCGGATCGCCACTTATTTGCGGTGTTACGCCGCGCGAAAACAACGCGAAGGCAAACCCATACCCCAGCCACGACGCGGCGTTCATCGCGGCCGCCCCCCAGAGTGTCGCCGGTGTCAACTGTTTGTCGGCCATCGGCACGCCGCGTTTGGCGGCGAACCACCATAGCACCGGCGGCAGGATCCGTGGTAGCGCCAGCACACCGGCGACGAACACCGCGGTGGCGATCACCGCACCGGTTCGGAAACCGGGATAGACCTCATCGAGTCCTTCCGCGCCGGTGATCACCGCGACCCCGAACCCGGCTCCGATGTTCAAGAGCGTTCCCAGCACGGCCGCCCCGGCGGCGGCGGCCTTGGAGACGCCTTCGCGTGCGGCCATCACACTCAAGGCACCGACCGACCACACCTTGCCCGGAATCCATTTACCGAGATTCGCGATGGTCCATATACGCACTGCCGGCAGGTAGGCCAGTTCACCGCCCCATCCGCGCAAGAGCACTCGCCAGCTCTGAATCAACATCGCATGGACCGCCAGCACGACCACGCTCGCCGCGATGATCCAGCGCCACTCCACGTGCAGCTCGCGTGCTGATGCCCGCATCTCGTTCCACTGGCTGTGCAGCGCCCACGCGATGAACACGCCCGTGAGCAGCAGCAACAGGACCTTCAGCGCGGGATGATGCAGCATGCCGCGCTCACGCCACGTGGCGCCGTTCGTCATCGCACCGCCTGTCGGTAATGCGTGAGGTATCGATCGGCGACGGCTTCGGGAGAAAAGCGCGCCAGCATCTCATGCCGCGCAGCCATCCCGCAGTCGCGCGCGGTAGGCTCGTCGGCGAGCAAACGGACAAGCGCTTCACCCAGCGCACGCGTATCGCCAACGGTGACCAGTGTACCACCATGTTCCGGGCGGACGACGTCGATCAGGCCACCGTCGGCATAGGCCACCACGGGCGTTCCGCACAGCTGCGCCTCGACGGCCACCAAGCCAAGTCCTTCTTCGCGCGAGGGAATCGCCAGCGCGCGCGCGCCTTGATACAGCGGCACCAGCGCGGGTTGCGGGAGCGCGCCGTGCCAGCGCACGCGGTCGGCGAGGCCGAGTACCGTGGCGCGCGCCTTCAACGCATCGCCATGCGGCCCGTCGCCGACCACGTCGAGTGCAGTCGGCGCTCCGTCGCGACGCGCGTCGTAGGCACGCATGGCCGGCGACACCATCGCGTCCAGCAAGTCCGCGAGCCCCTTCTGTGCGTTCAGTCGACCGACGAACAGGATCCCGCTCCGCCCGGCCGATAGCTCGACGGGCGGGGCGAAGTGGAGCACATCGACGGGCATCGGTGACACCGCGATCGACACGTCGGGCGCAATGCGGAGCGCGGTCTCGGCCAGCCATGCGGAGACGGCCGTGCACATGGCCGCCTCACCGAGCACGGCGCGCATGATAGGGTGCGCGGGCGCGGTGCGCTGCGCGAGACGCACATCGGAGCCGTGCATCGTGATCACCAGTGGCGGGTCCCCCGCGCGACGTGCGCGCCAGAGTGCGAGGGCCGACGGGAACCACCAGTGTGCATGCACGATGTCGTACGGAGCGCCGGCACGTGCGGCCGCATCGATCTGCGCACGGACCGCGCGACGCATCGCGCGCAGCATACCCAGCAGCGCCAACTTTCCACCCCATGACGCCATCACCTGCTCGGCCATGTTGCCGGCATACGCGAGCGTCATTCGCGCGTCGCTGGCGTAGCGCACGCGATGGATGCGAACGCCTTCCAGCGTTGCCTCGCTCTCAAGGCCGGCGGCCCCCGGTGCAATGACATCGACGGTGGCCCCGGCCGACTGTAGCGCTACCGCCAATCGCAACACGAACGAGCCGGCCGCGTCTCCATCGAAGCGCGGCACATTGTGCGTGACGAAGAGCACGCGCGCGGCGCGAAGCACCGGAGCGCCGGCCGTCAGCGGCGGTCGCGTTCGACGCCGGGTGTCACGTCGGGCGTGACGTCGTCGGCATCCGCGTCCTGCTGCGCGCTGGCCAGTTCGTCGAGCTCCCGTCGCAACTCGCGCACTTCGGAGCGCTGCTGCGCGATCTGCTCACCAAGCAATCCGGTGGCGAAGAAGATCGAGCCGAGCATGAGGCACGTCTGAATGACCGTCCAGACCCACCGTTGCCCGTGTCCGGAAATGGCGAGCCAGACAAGCGCTCCGAGTCCGGACAGTACACCGATGGCGAACAGCGCGACGCCGAGCATGCCGAAGGCGAGCAGCGGCTTCTGCCCGAACTTGAGTTCGAACCAGACCGCGAGCATGTCGAGCACACCGATCGGAATGCGCGACAGGCCGAATTTCGATTTGCCGGAGTGGCGGGCATAGAGCGGCACCGGCACTTCGGTGACCGTAAAGCCCTGCGCAGCCGCCATGACGATCATGTAGCGATGGAAGTCTGGGCGCATCGGCAGCGCCGCCATGATCTCCCGGCGATACGCCTTGACGTTGTTCAGGTCGCGCACGGGCACGTGAAAAAGCGTGCGACTGAGCTTGTTGTAAATGCCCGACACGAACGCCTTCTCGTACACGCCCTGCTTGTAGCCCGTGACCATGTCCGACTCACCGGCGAGGATCGGATTCACCAGCCGCGGAATATCCTCAGGCTTGAACTGGAGGTCGGCGGGATAAAAGACCAACACGCGTCCGTGCGACTGCAGGTAGCCGGTACGCAGCGCTTCGGCGATCCCGCGCTGCGCACGGTGTCGCACCGGTCGCAGGAAAGCATACTGCGCGCGGAGCTCCTGAAGGAGCGCCCAGCTTCCGTCGGTCGAGCCATCGTCGACCACCACCACTTCATAGCGTGCGGACTCGCCGCGAAACGTGGCCTCGCACAGCTCGAGGAAGAGCGCGAGGTTCCCCGCCTCGTCCTTCGCAGGAACGAGAACACTGACGTCTACGACAGCGGTAGACGCCGAACGGGAAGTGCGCCGGAGCGGACGGGCGGAGACGGCCATTCAGAGCGGGATGAGATCGCGATCAGTCGCGCGCGCGCGTCAGACGCGCTTGCGCATGCGGGCGGGAAGGACGCCGAGCTGGTCACGGTACTTGGCGACCGTCCGACGCGCAATCTGCACCCCGGTTTGCTGGAGAATCTCGACGATCGCCTGATCGGTGAGCGGACTCTTGGTGTCTTCACCCGACACCAACTTCTGGATCTGGTCCTTGATACCGCGCGCCGAGACGTCGTCACCATCGCTGGTGGCGAGTCCGCTCGAGAAAAAGAACTTGAGCGGCAGCACGCCGCGCGGCGTCTGGACGAACTTCTCGTTGGTCACGCGACTGACGGTCGACTCGTGCATGCCCACGGCCTCGGCGACCTCACGGAGCGTGAGCGGACGCAGCGCTTGTACACCACGCTCGAAGAAGTCCCGCTGCCGATCGACGATGTAGTGCATGACCTTCAACATGGTCTGGCGACGCTGCTCGATCGCCTGAATCATCCAGTTGGCCGAATTCAGCTTGCTGGCGATGAAGTCCTTGCTCTCGGTATCGAATTTCTTCTTGTCGCGCGCGATCTCCTGATAGGCGCGCGACAATTTGAGCCGCGGCAGATTGCCGTCGTTCAGGAAGATGTGATATGCCTGATCGATCTTGTCGACGACAAGGTCGGGGATGATGTAGTTGTCACCGGCGGCGCTGTAGCGCAGTCCGGGCTTGGGGTCGAGCTTGGCGATCTCGTCGGCCGCACTCTGCACGTCGTGCGCACTGATGCCGAAGCGCTTCGAGAGCTCGCTCCACCGGTGCGACTTGAACTCATCGAATGATTCCTCGACGAGCCGATACGCCATCGAGTCACGATGGCCGGCGGCGCGCAGCTGCAGCAGCAGACATTCGCGGAGATCACGTGCGCCCACGCCGGGCGGATCGAGCTCCTGAATGATCGTGAGCATCGCCTGCATCTCGGCGTCGCTGAAGGGCGCCACTTCGGCGTCGCGCTCTTCCGCTTCAGCCGCGAGCCACTCATTCACGCCGCGCTGGATTACCTCGATCGGACAGGCCAGCCACCCATCATCAGAAATGTTGCCGACGAATTCATCCGCCAAAATTGCTTCGCGCGCCGACAGATCGAGCAGCGACAGCTGTTCGGTGAGATGATCGGACAGGTGCTTGGTGTCGACCGTGACGGGCTCGTACCACTCGCGCTGCTCATGTTCTTCGCGCTGACCACCCGTCTCGAATCCGTCCAGCAACACCGCTTCCCAGTCGACGTCATCGTCGCCGGTCTTCTCCGGCTCGGACTCGACGGCCGTCTCCGGCTCGGCCAGATCCTGCGCTTCCGGGACTTCGTCGGCGTCAGGCGACTCGTCGTCTTCGTCCTCGGGTTCAACGAGATCCAGGAACGGATTCGTGAGGAGTTCCTGCTTGAGATGCTGCTGGAGGTCGAGCAAGGGCATGTACAGCAAATCCATCGCCTGATACAGGCGCGGATTGACCTTGAGCTCCTGCCGGAGTCCGGTACTCTGTTGGAGACCTGGCCTCATGACGTCACCACCTCTTCATCAGCTTCAGCGAAGCGCGCGCGGAGTCGCGCAGTAAGCGTCGGCCCCAGGTAGATCTCGGCGACCGTATCATCGAACACCAATTCACGAACCGTGCCGGAAACTTTCACCTGCCCATCGAACATGATGTACGCCCGGTCCACAATGTCCAGCGTCTGTTCGACATTGTGGTCACTGATGAGCACGCCGATACCACGGTGGCGCAGTCCCGCCACGATGGTCTGAATGTCGTGTACCGCGATCGGGTCGACACCGGCAAAGGGCTCATCGAGCATCATGAACTTCGGCTGCGTCACGAGCGCGCGCGTGATCTCCAGACGGCGACGTTCCCCGCCGGAGAGCTGGAAGGCGCGGCTGCTTCGCAGGTGCTTGATGCTGAGTTCATCGAGCAGCGTCTCCAGGCGTTCCTTCCGTTCGGCGGCGGACAGCGAAAGCGTTTCCAGGATCGCCAGAATGTTCTGTTCGACCGTGAGCTTCCGGAAGATCGACGGTTCCTGCGACAAGTAGCCGATGCCGTGACGCGCACGCTGGTACATCGGCATGCCGGTGATGTCCTCGCCATCGAGCTTGATGCGCCCGGACTGCGGCTCGATGAGACCGACGAGCATATAGAAGGTCGTGGTCTTGCCGGCGCCGTTCGGCCCAAGGAGTCCGACGATTTCTCCTTGCGCCACGTTCAGCGCGACATCATTCACCACGCGACGACCGCGGTACGCTTTTACCAGTCCCTCAGCACTGAGGACCGAATCACCGGTGACGGGCAGACTGGCGGCCGGCGTGGCGGCTCGTCCGACACGAGGATGCTCGCCAGTGACCTTGAGCTGACGGGCCAGCTCAGCCCGATGGGCGCGCAGGGCCGTCCACAGCGACGGCGACACCTGCACGGTGGACTCGGGCGACGAGAGACCGTGTGCCGGAATTTCGAGCACCTTCCCCGCCGCGAGACGGGGCAGAATCGCCGTCGCGAGATGGGCGCGCACCTCGTCCATCGGCAGCCGCGTGCCGTCGGTGTGCTGCTCGATATAGCGGCCGGCGATGGCATGGAGCGCGGCCGAGCCATGCGCGTCCGCCGCCTCGATCACCGCCCCGAGGGCCAACGCCATCGACCGATCGCCGTGCACGACACGATCGACCAAGGCGAGGGTCTCCTCGAGCGACGTCGGCGTGGGCGATGCGGAATCGGTCATGACGGGCGGCGAGAGATGGTGACGACGGCGAAGGACAGCGGGGCGAACATCGGAGCGGGAGGCTCCGGCAGCGGGACCGTTGGCGCGAGCGGAGGCTTCTTGGGAACCGGCTTCTTCGCGGTACTGTCCGCAAGACTGTCCGGTGCCGGTTCGAGATACACACCGGATGCCGAGGAATCTACTCGAACATCCCGCACGGAGCCCGTATCGAACTGCACGAAGATGCGCTGACCGCGCACGTAATTGAGCGCCGGAGGCGCGGTGGGCCCCTTCTTCGAGGGAATCTGGAAGAGCGAGCTGGCGTTCCCGAACGCGCGGATCTCCTTGATACGCGTCTGCTTGCTCGTGTCGGTCGGCGCCTGCGCGGTATCGAAATAGGCAAAGAGACTATCGCCGCGCAGCAGATCGCGATCGGCCGATTTGAGCGTGAGCGTGTCCGGCACCCCTCTCGCCACCGCGCCGCCGATCGCGCGCACTTCGCGCGGACGTTGGTCGGTGAGCACAATGCGTATCGAGTCGGCTTCGACGTCCTGCTGCGGCGTCTGTGCGCGCGCACGACCTTTACCGAACGCGTACGCTTCGTCGATCTGCTGCTCCTTGAGCCGCAGATCGATGCGTTCCGCGTTGATGACCAGATCCTTGTTCGTCGCGGTCGCGCTGTGCAACGCGAAGACACGATCGAGCTTCTTGTCGGTGGTGAACAGGTCGATCGTATCGCCGTTCAACGTGAACGCCTGCGACGTATCCAAGCTGCGAATGCGCGCCGCGCGCACCAGCCGGGCCAGCTGGGTCATCTTGTTGTACGCCAGCGAATCAGAACGCCCGATGATCTTCTCGCGCGTGATGATGACATCGCCCCATCCCAACACCAGCGTGTCTCCGACATCTTCAAAACGGTCGGCGGTCACGATCGTCGGTTCGCCAGGCTTCCCGGTGCTGTCCTTCTCGATGAGTTGCGCCGTCGGCCGGTTCGGCGCCACCAGCCTCGCGACCGGACGCCCCGGCATGACCCGGTAATACTCGATGTTCGGTCCACTGAATGTGCTGCCCGTCGCGAGTTGCGTGGCCACCACGCCGCCATCAGCGAAAAGGCGACCTTCGCGGGTAAAATACGTGGCGTGCGCCGCCGTCACGCGCAACTTGTTCGGCTCTTCGTACACGACATTGCCGTACATATTGACGATACCGGCAGACTCGAACTGCTCTGCGCTGTCGGCGCTGATCCGGTTGTTCTCGCCCTGACACCTGCCGACGAAGCCTCCGCCGATAAAGGTGTTGGCGGTACTGTCGGGGAGCCGGACATACAGCAGCCGGGTTTCCGGCGGACTGTCCGCAAAGTCGAGGACGCAGTTCCGGGTCGTGGCAGACGACGCGGGCTTCTTGGCCGGACGCTTGGCGGCGGCGGCGAGGCTGTCGCGCCGGGCAACCTCTCGCGCGAGGCTGTCCCGGGTCGCCGCACTATCCTTACCTGCGGCCGTGGCCGCCACCGCCAGCGACTCCGCGCGCACCGCATCGGCCCGCACCGAATCGGCACGGGCACCGGCCCGGGCCGCACTGTCGGACGTCGCAATCGTCGTGGCGGGCGCGACCGACGTCGCGCCACGGCTCACGCCACGGCAACCGGCAACCATCACCGACAACGAGACCGTCGCGAGCAGGGTGAAGGCGCGAAATCGCGAGCGTCGAGGAGTCACGCGTTACTTGGTGGGAATCTTGACGGGCGCGAGGCCCTTGCAGTTGCGGAGACAACGAAACTTCGTGAGCTGCGGATCGGACTCGAACCCCAAGCCGGTGAACGTGCGGGACGGCTCGTTGAGCACGAAGGCACTGTCCGTGAAGATCTGGTTTCGCACCTGGTCGTACACGAGCTGCGGTGACGAGAGCCGCTTCCCATCGTCGCGAACGACAACCACGTCACCACGCGCGTCGAGACGAGAGAGCCGCGAATTGTACGTGCCGGCCTTCGCGGTCAGCACACCGTCCTTCAGTCCCACCGACGTGTAGAACGTGACGTTTACCCGGCGCAACTCCATCCGGGTGCCATCGTCGTAGGTCAGCACGGTGTCCGCCAACAGCACACCCTTCGCTACGCCCTGATCAGTCAGAAAGATGCGACCGCCGAAGATGATCTGATCGGCAGAATCGGGGATGACCGTTTTCGTGGCCTTCGCCTTGACTTGCGTCTTGCCCTTCGCTCTCGAACAGGCTGCGGCCGTCAGCACCAGGGAGGCGAGACAGAGCGCAGATACGGAACGCCGGTTCATGCCACGCCCGCACGCATCAAGTCGTGCAGGTGCACGATCCCGACGAGATGCTCCTGCGCATTCAGCACCGGCATCGCCATGATGCCATGCGTCTCCATACGGTGGACAACAGCACTCCCCAGTTCATGATCGTGCGCCATCCGAGGCGTGGTGGTCATCACCGACGCAACGGGAACGGACAACACGTCCGTGTAGCGCTCCAAAAGACGCGTCAAGTCGCCTGCGGTGACGACCCCCAACACCGTCGCGTGTTCCACGACGACGGCAATACCACGCCGTTCGGCGAGCTGCACGATGGCCTCGCGCATGGTGGCCGAACGCTCGAGCACGGGAAGATCCGACGTCACCATGACGTCGCTGACACGCGTCAACAACCGGCGGCCAAGCGATCCTCCGGGATGAAACCGGGCGAAGTCATCCGCGCGAAATCCCTTCTCTGCCATCAACGCCACTGCCAGCGCGTCGCCAAGCGCCATGGTGACGGTCGTACTCGTCGTCGGCGCGAGATCATGCGGACAGGCCTCTTCACGCACGCCGAGATCGAGCGTGACGTCGGCGTGCCGTGACAAGCGGGAGGAACGGTCGGCGGTCATGGCGATCATGCGCACGCCGAGCCGAGACAGCGCGTCGATGAGTCCGAGCAGTTCCTGACTCTCCCCACTCTTGGAGATAAGAATGGCGACGTCGTCCGCGCCGACGATGCCGAGGTCACCGTGCACGCTCTCCACCGGATGCAGGAACATCGCCGGCGTCCCGGTCGACGTGAGCGTGGCGGCCATCTTGCGGCCGACGAGACCGGATTTGCCGACGCCGGCCACAATGACTCGGCCCCGGCAGGCGGCGAGCAGCAGCACGGCGCGCACGAAGTCATCGCTCAGTGTGCGTTCGACATCGGTCAGCGCTGCCGCTTCGAGATGCAGCACGCGTCGACCACGCTCGATGATCAATTCAGCCGTCATGCGTGCGCGTCCTCACGCGCGACCTCATGTGCCGTCGCCCGTTCGGCCGCAGCCACGCTGCGACTCGCGACGTATCGCTCCACCGCATCCGTCCACTCGCCACGCGCGACCAGCAGCGCTTCGGCGAACTCGCGCACCGCGCCGTGCCCGCCATGGGCACGCAACTGCAAAAGTGCCGTGCGACGCACCTCGGCCACGGCGTTCCCGACGGCCACGGGAAGTCCAACGCGACGCAGCACCGAAAGATCGGGCAGATCGTCACCGACGAATGCGACGTCGTCGAGCGTACAACCGAAATCGGCGGCGATCGTCGTGAGCGCCGTGAGTTTGCGCGCCTCAGGATCCTGCACCACGGCATCGACACGAAGTTCCCGCGCCCGCTGCGCTACGCTCTCCGACACGCGTCCGGTGATGATGACCACTTTGAGACCGCAATCGCGGAGCAGCTGAATACCGAGACCGTCCTGAATGTCGTAGCGCTTCAGCTCGAACGGGACATCGGCCTCGCCGGGCTTCGCCGAACCGAGATAGATCCCACCGTCGGTCAGTACGCCGTCGACATCGAGACCCACCACGCGGATGCGTCGCGCGAGCGTCGGCTCGACGCGTGGCGCATCGACCACGAGCGGCGGGAGGGCGTCCGCAACGCCCGACGCGTCCGTGGTCGTCACGAACGCACGCGATCCCAGATGTCGACCGCGCGCGCCACGAGATCCACCATCTGCTCGAGCCGCAGCATGTTCGGTCCGTCGCTCGGCGCGCGATCCGGATCGGGATGGGTTTCGATGAAGAGCCCCTGCGCGCCGGCGGCGATCGCGGCGAGCGTGAGCGGCGGGATGAACTCGCGGGCGCCACCGCTCGTGCCGCCAACACCCTGGCCGGGACGCTGCACGCTGTGTGTTGCATCGAAGATGACGGGGACATCGCACGATTCACGCATGCGCGCGAAGCTGCGCATGTCCACCACGAGGTCGCCGTAGCCGAAGAAGGTGCCACGCTCCGTGACGGCCAGGGCTCCGGTCTCCACCGCGGCAAGCGCGGCACCGGCTTCGACCTTGCGCACCGCGCCGCGCATGCCGTCCGGATGCATCCACTGCCCCTTCTTCACATTCACCGCCTTCCCCGTCGCGCCGGCCGCCAGCAGCAGGTCGGTTTGCCGGCACAGGAAGGCCGGGATCTGCAACACGTCTACGACTTCCGCCGCCATCGCGCACTGCGACGCCTCGTGCACATCGGTCAGGATCGGCAGTCCCGTCGCGGCCCGCACGCGCTCGAGGGCGGCCAGTCCGGCTTCGAGGCCCGGTCCCCGCACACCATCGACATTGGAACGATTGGCCTTGTCGAAACTGGCCTTGAAGATGACGCCGCCGGGCACGTGCTCGGCCAATCGGGCGAGCGCCTCACCCACGCGCAGGTTGAGCGAGTCGTCCTCGAGCTGACAGGGGCCAGCGATGACGAAGAGTCGATCTGCCGGAAAGAGCGACGTAGTCATGGATACGAGGGAGTCGGTCACTGATTCACGTGCGCCAACGACGGCTGCACGGCCTGCTCTTGCGCCTGGTGATAGCGCTCGGCCGCTGCGATAAAGCCCGCGAACAACGGATGCGGACGCAGCGGACGCGACTGCAGTTCAGGGTGGAACTGACACCCGATGAAGTAGGGGTGATCGGGTAGCTCGACCATCTCCACGAGCGAGTCGTCGGGAGACAGTCCGCTCAGTCGCATGCCATGCTCGATCAGCGTGTCGCGATAGCGATTCGATACTTCGTAGCGATGGCGGTGGCGCTCACTCACTTCCGGCTGCCCATACACGTCAGCGGCCTTCGAGCCACGTTGGAGACGGCACGGATACGCGCCCAGGCGCATGGTGCCACCCATGTCGGTCACATCGCGCTGCGAGTCCATGAGCGAGATCACGGGATCGCTGCACTCCGGGGCGAACTCGCTGGAGTGACTGTCCTCGAGGCCCAGCACATTGCGTGCGAACTCGATGATGGCGACCTGCATCCCAAGACAGATCCCGAAGAACGGAATCGACAACTCACGCGCCGCACGAATGGCTTCGACCATTCCTTCCACGCCGCGGACGCCGAATCCGCCAGGGACGAGCAGTCCATGATAGTTCGAGAGAATCTCCCGCGCCCGTTCCGCTGAGGTGAAAAGGTCACTCGAGGTCCACGCCAGGTCGACACCGACATCGTTCGCGATACCGCCGTGAATGAGCGCTTCCTGCACGCTCTTGTAGCTGTCGATGTAGTCGGTGTACTTGCCGACGACGCAGATCTTCACGCGCGTATGCGGGTTCGTGATGTGCTGCACCATCGTGCGCCAGTTCGTGAGATCGGGCGTCGGGGCCGTGAGGCGCAGACGCTCCATCACGCGCTCGGCGAAGCCCTGCTGCTCGAACGACAGCGGGATCTCGTAGATCGTCGGCACGTCCGGGCTCTCGATCACGGCGCCGAAATCGACGTTGCAGAACAGCGCGATCTTGCGCTTCACGTCGTCCTGCAACGGCTTCTCACTGCGGCAGATCAGGAAGTCGGGCTGGATACCGATCTCCATGAGCTCGCGTACGGAATGCTGCGTCGGCTTCGTCTTCACTTCACCAGCGGCCGCGATATACGGCACCAGGGTGAGGTGCACGAACAGGGCATTCTCCTTGCCGACCTCGCGACGGAACTGCCGGATCGCTTCGAGGAACGGCAACGACTCGATATCGCCGACCGTACCGCCGACCTCCACGAGCACGACGTCGTTGCCCGGCGCGATACGCTTCACGGCACCCTTGATCTCGTCGGTGATGTGCGGGATCACTTGAACGGTGGAGCCCAGGTACTCACCACGACGTTCCTTCGTAATCACGTTCGAGTAGATGCGTCCCGTGGTGATGTTGTTGGCCTGCGAGAGTGGCCGGTCGAGAAAGCGCTCGTAGTGTCCGAGGTCGAGGTCCGTCTCGGCGCCGTCATCCGTCACGAATACCTCGCCATGCTGGAACGGCGACATGGTGCCCGGATCGACGTTCAGGTAGGGATCGAGCTTCATCATCGTGACGCGGAACCCGCGTTCGACCAGCAACCGTCCAAGCGACGCGGCAGCGATGCCCTTCCCCAGCGACGACACGACGCCACCAGTCACGAAGATGTACTTCGGGGTGGTCGTCTGGTTCGCGTTCGTATTCTTGGTGGTCATCAGCGAGTTCTCGCGCAGGTGGGACTAGGGAACGGTCGCGTCAGGTGCGTCACGACAGCGTATGCGAATGCCAGGTGGTCCAGCGCAGGTTCGCGCGTTCAAGATCGTCGTCCGTGTCGATGCCGCCTTCGGCGGCGGGCACGTCGGCCACACCGATCGCGAGACCGTGTGCCATCGGGCGTAGCTGTTCGAGGCGTTCGACAAGTTCCAGCGGATGCGGCGCCCAACCGACCCACGCCTGCAGCGCCTCGCGGGTGTACGCGTACACCCCGACGTGCTGGCGCGCCAGCGCATGCTGCGCGCCAGCATCGGCCTGATCGCGCAAAAACGGAATAGGTGCTCGCGAAAAATAGAGGGCGCGGCCGTCATCGCCACGCACGACTTTCACGATGTCCGGCGTGGACAGTGCCGAAACCGGAATGGGAACTGCCGCGGTCCCGATCGGCGCCTGCCCGCCGGTTACGATCGCGACGGCACCGGCCAGCGCTTCGCGCGAGACGAACGGCTCGTCACCCTGCACGTTCAGGATGACCGCGAAATGTGCGAATTCCGGACGCGCCGCGACTTCGGCCACCCGATCGGTGCCGCTCGGGTGGTCACCGCGCGTGAGGACCACCGGAAGACCTCGCGATTCGCAGGCGGCGACGACCTCGACATGGTCGGTCGCGACGACGACATGGTCGGCGATCCCAAGCGCAACGACACGCTGATAGACCCGGACGATGAGCGGCTCGCCGGCGAGGAGGCGAAGCGGCTTGCGGGGAAGGCGGGTCGCGCCGAGGCGAGCCGGGATCACCGCGAGTATTGACATTCTTCGGTTGGGCGGGGCGTAGTTGCAGCAAATTTCACGCCAGTTAAGTTACGCAGTTCGCCACCTGAAGGCAAACAGGTTGTCGTTCACCCTTTCGCTCCCTGCATGCCGACGACCTGGTGGTGGATCGCGTTCAACGCAATGGTGCTCGCCCTGCTGGCGATCGACCTCGGCGTGTTCAACCGGAAGGCGCACGTGGTGTCGGTCCGCGAAGCGCTGGGCTGGAGCACGGTCTGGATTTCCCTGGCCATCGGCTTCGGACTCTGGATCGGCTCGGCCATGGGGCGCCAGTCGATGCTCGAGTTCTATGCGGGATATCTGGTCGAGCAGGCGTTGTCGGTGGACAACCTGTTCGTCTTCATCCTGATCTTCGGCTATTTCCGCATTCCCCCGGAGCTTCAGCACCGCGTGCTGTTCTGGGGCATCATTGGCGCGCTTTTTATGCGCGGCGCAATGATCGGCGCCGGCGCCGTGCTCATCGCGCAGTTCCACTGGATCATTTACGTGTTCGGCGCCTTCCTGGTGTTCACCGGGGCCAAGATGGCGTTCGGCGGCCAGAGCGAGATCGAGCCCGAGTCGAATCCCGTGATCCGACTCGTTCGACGCTTCTTGCCGATCACCACGAAGTTTCACGGCGAGCGCTTCTTCGTGCGCGAGACCATCGACGGCAAGGCGGCGAAGCTGGTGGCCACGCCGCTGTTCGTGGTGCTCGCGCTCGTGGAAACCACCGACATCGTCTTCGCCGTCGATTCAATCCCGGCCATCTTCGGCGTCACGCGGAATCCGTTTCTCGTCTACACCTCGAATGTGTTCGCCATTCTCGGCCTGCGCTCGATGTACTTCCTGCTGGCCGGCGTGATCGGCAAGTTCCATCTACTCAAGTACGGCTTGGCGCTGGTGCTCAGCTTCGTCGGTACGAAGATGCTCCTCTCGGAGATCTGGCCACTCGGCATCGGTCTGTCACTGGGCGTCGTCGCGACGCTGCTCGTGGGCAGCGTGCTGTTGTCGCTGGTGATCAAGCCGAAGGCAACCGCCGAGCAGGAAACCACCGCATCGGACGGCGGCGCGGCGCGCTAGACCGATGCGGTGCGGAAGGCGCGCGACATCGCGAGGAAGTTCACCAGCAGGTCGCGCCCATGCTCCGTGAGAATCGACTCCGGATGGAACTGCACGCCCCACACGGGATGCGTGCGATGCTGCAGCGCGTGAATCTCGTTCGCGTCGTCGACCGCGACGGCAGTCACCTGCAGCTCGGCCGGTAGCGTGGCGCGCTCGACGATCAGTGAGTGATAGCGCATCACGCCGAACGGCGACGGAACGCCCGCGAACAGACCGGTTCCGTCGTGCCGCAGTTGCGACATCTTGCCGTGCATGACCCGGTCGGCCCGCGTGACCACACCGCCGTATGCTTCGCCGATGGCCTGATGACCAAGACAGACCCCGAGCAGCGGAATCTCTCCACCGTAGCGACGAATCACGTCGACGGAAATGCCCGCCTCACGCGGCGAGCAGGGCCCCGGCGAGACGACGATGGCATCCGGCGCCATATCCCCCACCTGCTCGACGGACAGTGCGTCGTTGCGGTGGACCTCGAGCGTTTCGCCCAGCTCACCGAAATACTGCACGAGGTTGTACGTGAACGAATCGTAGTTGTCGATGACGAGCAGCATGGACGTCGAGGTCAGGGACGCGGGTGAAACTGGCGATGCACACTCCGAAGATACTCGCGATCCACATGCGTGTAGATCTGTGTCGTGGCGATGTCGGCATGACCGAGCATCTCCTGTACTGCCCGGAGGTCGGCGCCCCCTTCCAGCAGGTGGGTCGCGAAGGAATGCCGAAGAGTGTGTGGCGAGACGGGCTTTTCGATACCCGCCATGGTGACGTACTTCCGCAGGATCTTCCAGGCCCCCATCCGCGTGAGCGGCTTCCCTTGGCTATTCAGGAACAGGATCCCCTTCCCTTCGCCGCGCTCGAGAATGGGACGCAGCTCTCGGACGTAGACCGCGACCGCGCCAATAGCGGATCGGCCGATGGGAACGAGACGTTCCTTGTTGCCCTTGCCGAGCACGCGCACGAGCGCCTCTTCGAGCAGCACGTCCTTGAGCGCCAGTCCGATCCACTCCGAAACGCGTAGACCGGCGCCGTATGCCAACTCCAGCATCGCGCGGTCACGGAAGGCGAGGCGTTCGTCGAGGCCGGGAGCTGCCAGCAACTTCAGCACGTCGTCGACGCTGAGCACCTCCGGCAGCGTGCGGAATCGGGCCGGCGTGTCGAGTCGCTCGGTGGGATCGTGAGTTACCAACCCGTCGGCCAACATGATGCGGAACCAGGTGCGCAACGCCGAGATGTTGCGACGGATCGAGGTTCCGGCAAGGCCGAGATCTTTCAAGTGATAGACGAATTCGCGGAGCGCACCGGGCGTGATCTCGGTGGCTGTCGAGATGCCCTGCGCTCGCATGAACACCGCGCAACGAATGACATCACGACGGTAGGCCTCGATGGTGCGCGGTGACGCGCCTTCCTCGAGACCAAGCGCGTCCTCGAACGCCAGGAGGTGGAATCCACGGCGAAAGGCCTGCTCTTCCGGCGAGGGGAGCGGCAATGGTGCGGTCACGGCCGGCTTCGCTGCCGTCGCCACCAGAGCAGACACACGCCGAGGACCACGATGACGGCCGCCACCAGGCCAACGGTCTGTTGCTGTCCGGCGATCCGCTCCAGCACTACGTCGGCATTCTCACCCGCCCGAAAGGCCAGCACGCAGATCAGTCCGTACCACGCGCCGGAGGCCACCGACATGGCGATGAGCGCTCGTACGGCACCGATACCCATCGCACCCGCCAGTGGAGGCACCACGGCCCGCACCCCGGGGAGGAAACGGCTCACGATGACGGCGAACAGTCCCTGCGTCTTGAAGCGCTCGGTGATCCGTTCCGTGGCGCCGGCGGGAAACAGCGCGGGAACGCGCTGCATGAGCCAGGGCAGACCGAAGCGATGCCCCAGTCCGTACATCATCATGGCCCCGCCGATATTCCCGATCATCGTTGCCGCAAAGACACCGATCGCGCTCCCATTGCCACGCGCCGCCACGAACGCGCCAAGTGCAATGACTGTATCCGCCGGCAGCGGCGGAAAGATGTTTTCCGCGAACGCCGCGAGCACGAGCGCGCCGTACAGCAGCGGCTCCGGCAGCGATGAGAGCCAAGCGAGGATGTCGGTCATGCACCCATCCCAGGCATGGGCTGCGCCGCCGCGGGGCGGCGGATCAGCGGCGCGGCAGGACGGTCGCGGTGGCCATGACCGCCAGCCCTTCCTCCCGGCCGATCCATCCCATCGACTCGTTCGTCTTGCCCTTCACGAAGACGTCGGTGTCCGTGACGTCGAGGAGCTCCGCGAGCCGTGCCCGGATCGCCGCGCGGTGCGGTCCGATCTTGGGACGTTGGGTGATCACCGTGATATCGACGTTCCCCACGCGCCAGCCGTCGTGGTGCAGTCGCGCCACTGCAGCGGACAGCATGACCGTGGAATCCTTGCCCTTGTTGGCCGCATCGGTGTCGGGAAACATCTCGCCGATATCGCCGAGCGCGGCGGCCCCCAGCAGCGCGTCCGTGACCGCATGACAGATCGCGTCACCGTCCGAGTGCCCCGCGCAGTGCATCTCGGCCGGGATGTCAATGCCACCCAGTCGCATCGGCCCCCCCGCGCCGAAGCGATGCGAGTCGTACCCGATGCCGACGCGCAGCGGCAGCACCGTGCTCACGCCGCCACCGTGGAGTGTGCCTGGTGCGCCAGCGACCCACCCGTGATGAGCGAGTAATCCTGTCGACGCCGCGCGGGCGTGAACCCGGCGTCGCGAATCAGTCGATCGAGTTCATCGACGGTCGTACGGTGCGTGGTGTTGGCCGCCGATACGACGTTCTCTTCGATCATCAACGACCCGAAATCGTTGCAGCCGTAGTTGAGCGCCATCTGTCCGACCTTCATGCCCATCGTCACCCAGCTCGACTGCAGATTCGGCACGTTGTCAAGCACGATACGCGAGATCGCGACGGTGCGCAGATACGTGACCGCGTCGGTCTTCGGCATATGCGACATCGATGGCGTATTCTCCGGCTGCAGCGGCCACGTGATGAACGCCGTGAAGCCGCCGGTCCGTGCCTGCAGATCACGTACGCGCTGCAGATGCTCGATGCGTTCGGCGAGTGTCTCGCCGATGCCGTACATCATCGTGACCGAGGTCTTCATGCCCTCGTTGTGCGCGAGTTCCATGATCTCGAGCCAACGATCGGCGCCGGCCTTTTTGGGCGCCACGATGTCACGCACGCGCTGTACGAGGATTTCGCCGCCGCCGCCCGGGATCGAATCGAGGC
>JBBQXC010000069.1:0-22857 GCA_038210005.1 Gemmatimonadales bacterium | reverse complement strand
CGGCACAGGCGTCCTGCATCGCCTCCTCGGCGAGATCGAAATCACCGAGAAGACGAATCAGCGTGGCCAGGATACGACGCGACTCCGCGCGACAGATCAGGCAGAGATACTTCATACTTCAAGCTTCGGCGTGATGATGATTCGGGGTGGACACCATCTGGTCGAACGGGGGGCGGGGAATTCGACCTGCCGACGTCGAAGTCGACACCCGCCCACGTCACGCCGTATTCAGATTGTAGCGCATGATTCCAGCGTGCACGCCGGTCATGTCCCGCTCGAGGTCATACACATCCCCGCGAGGACCAGGCGCCACCACCACCAGCGACTGCAGCGCTGCCCGTTCGCCAGCCGTGAATTCGAGTGCCAGCGAGGACAGGGTAGCCGGTAGATGGTCGGCGTGACGCGCCCCGAAGATCACCGACGTCACCGCGGGTTCGTCGAGCACCGCGCGGAGCGCGACGGCACCGATCGTGGTGGCGTGCGCGTCGGCGATGCGGCGCATGGTCTGCAACAGCTGTTGAAACGCGGCCCATCCACCGAACTCGTCGATGATGAGCTTGTACTTCACCAGCGATCGATTCTCGAGTGGCGACTCGGGTTCCGGCGCGCCCAACCAACGCTCGTGGAAGAAGCCACCAGCCAGCGCACCATAGGTGAGCAGTCCCACGCCACGGTCGGCGCAGAGCGTGGCCATCGCGCCCAGCGCACGCCGATCGAGCAACGAACATTGCACCTGATGCGAGACGATCGGGATACCGGCGTCGAGCAACGCGCGCAGTCGCGGCGTATCGAAATTGGTGACGCCCAGCTGACGGATCTTGCCGGTGCGCTTGAGCTCCGCGAGATGTCCGGCGGCTTCGAGCCACCCCGGCACGTCGACGTTCCACCAGTGGAACTGCACGAGATCGAGCGTCTCAACGCCCAGCCGCATGAGCGAGCGATCGATCAAACGCTCGATGTCGACGCGCGTGAGCGTGGGCAGCGCGTCACGATCGGGCACGCACTTGGTGTGCACGCGAATCGTGGGCGCCGCGGCGCCATACCGTTCGTGCCAGCCGCGCAGGAAATCGCCGATGAGCTCTTCGACGCCGGTATAAATGTCGGCACAGTCGAACGCCGTGATGCCCGCCTCGGCGAACGCCACCATGTCGGCGATCGCATGCGCGCGGTCTACCGTGCCGTGTCCACCGGCCAGCTGCCAGCCGCCCTTGATGAGACGGGGCACGACGTATCCCGGTGCCAGTTCGCGCGTGGGCATCGGCGTGTGATCGAGCGCGCTCATGATTCACCCGACGCGGAAGGCAGCGGCACCAGTGTCACGTCGGCATGACGGAAGGTCGTCGTACCAACGCGTGTGATCCGAAACCGACCGCCGCAGTGCGGATCGGGACAGGCAATCTCGGCGTCGGTCGTCATCCAGTCGTTGGGATGCGTGGGACGCTGCTTGGCGGGCAGCAACGGCAACAGCGCCGCCAACGGATACAACGGGAACGTCTGACCGGCGGGAAACTCGAGGTTCTCACCGCGCAGCATGAAGTAGTCACCCGCCTGATGATTGCACACCATGGGGCGGTCGGTAGCGATCACGTCAACCCGCAGATCGAACAGCGTGAAGGCGTCGTCGCGCGTGGTCGGCGTGGTTTTCCGATTGGTCTCAGACATGGCGCGAACGATAGCGCCAGACGACCTTCTCCGGCCATATGCCCAGTCCAACGCCGTCGTCCCACCCCGCTCCAGCACCGCTCACCTTCGTGGGCGGACTCGCCGGTGCGCTGGCTCCGTTCGCGGCATTTTTGATCGGCGTGGCGTGGCTCGCGCTGAACGGTGCCCCAGATGAGAAGGGCTTCTGGCCGATTCTGCTGGGCGCGCTCACACTCGGGCTGCTGCTGGCCAAGGACCGTGAGCGCTACGCCGACGCCATGCTCGACGGCATGAGCCAGCGCGTGGTCATGGTCATGTTGTGCGCGTGGCTGTTCGCCGGCGTGATGGGCGCGGTGCTGAGTGCGGGCGGCCTGGTGACGGGGCTCGCATGGCTCGCGCGCACGCTGGGGCTGAGCGGCGGCGCGTACGTCGCGGCGACGTTTCTGACCACAGCGATCGTGTCCACGGCCACCGGAACCAGCTTCGGGACCATCCTGTTGTGCGGCCCGATCCTGTATCCGGCCGGAGGAGCGGCAGGTGCGATGCCGGCTGCCCTGATGGGTGCGGTGCTCGCCGGTGCGACGTTCGGCGACTCGATGTCGCCGGTGTCGGATACCACCATTGCCTCGAGTGGCACGCAGCGCGTGGATATCGGCGGCACGGTACGCGCGCGGCTACGCTATGCGGTGCCAGCCGGACTCGTGGCACTCGTGGCGTCGGCGCTGCTGGGCGGCGGTACGGTGGTCAACACGGTGGCCAACGTGGCCGAGGCAGCGCCGGCGTCACCCAAGGGATTGCTGCTGCTGATCTCGCCCGCGTTGGTGATCGCCATGCTGCTGCGCCGCACGCATCTCATCACGGCGTTGCTGACCGGCGTGGCGACGTCGGTGGGCATTGCGCTCGTCTTTCAACTCGTGACGCCGTTTGACCTGCTGCATATCGCCCCCGGTACCTTCGGCGCGACCGGCGTGCTGGTCGATGGTATGCAACGCGCAGTCGGCGTGAGCGTGTTTACGCTGTTGCTGGTGGCGCTGGTGGGCACGCTGCAAGCGACCGACGTGCTGGAACGTTTGGTGCAGGCATCGGAGCAACGTGCGCACTCGGCCCGGGCCGCCGAAGGGTGGATGGTGGGCGTCGTCTCGGCGGCGGTGCTACTCACCACGCACAGTGTGGTGGCCATTCTGGCCGTCGGCGAGTTTGCGCGTCAGACCGGTGAACGCTTCGGCATCAGCGGCTACCGACGCGCCAATCTGCTCGATCTCACCGTGTGCACGTGGCCCTTTCTGTTGCCGTACTTTCTGCCCACCATTCTGTCGGCCAGCGCGAGCCGCAGCGGCGACGCGTTCGGGATGCCCGCACTCGCCGCCGGTACCGTGGGTCTCTACAACACGTACGCGTGGGCGCTGGTCGTTATGGTACTCTTCGCCGTCATCACCGGATACGGGAGAAAGCGCTGATGTCCTGACGTGAACGCCGACGCTACGCGGACGGCGTGGAAGGAAGCAGACGGCGCGGCAGCGCGTCGAGCCGGTCGCGCAGCACCAGCACGGCGGTCAGCACCACAAGACCGATACCCAGCAGCACCCACTTGGAGGTGGCCATCGTGTAGCGCGCGGCGATGGTGTGCTGCCCGGCGGGGAGATCGAACCCGATGTAGACCGGCGACACCATGTAGGTGGGCACCGGCGTGCCGTCGACGGTTACGCGCCAGTTCGGGTGATACGTGGTCTTGAGAATCAGGGACGACGGCGATGGGCATTCGACCACGAGATCGATGATGCCGGCTTCGGCGCGCTCTGACAATGTGCGGCCGCCGCCAGGACACGCGCCGGTGAGCACCGACGGGCCGCTGGGCTGACGGAAATCCCAGCGGATGAACTCTTTTGCCGCCGGCCCCGCACTCTGCGACCAGGCTTCGACGCCGCGCAACAGCTCGAGTTGCGACGCCGCGGCACGACGTTCCACGACGGCGCCGTAGGTCGCGATGCCCGTGGTCGCCACACGATACACCGTGTAGCGTGGCGTGCGCGCCAGCGGCGTCATGAAGCGATCGACCGGCGCGCCACTGGGCAGTGCCACGAAACGCACGTCGAGCAGGTCGTACTGCGCGGGATCACGATCGCGGAAACTCACGACCATGTCGGCATTCAGCGACAACCCCTGAAACAACGGGGCGACTGCCGGCTGCCCGCGGTCTTTCAGCACATCGTAGGCGCGAATGAGCGGACCGATGCGCCATTGCTTCCCCCCGTTGCTGGCGAGGCCCATGTAGGCGCGACCGCCGGGTTGTGCGGCGATCGTATCGAGCACGGTGGTCAAATCCGGATCGGCATCCAGCGCCGCGCGGGTGGCGGTGATCGCGCGCCCGTCGCGCCCGAAGAACTCGGCGCGGTTGCGTAACGCGGGTGCCATGATCACCAGAAGCAGCGCGGTGGCAGCCAGCAGCGCACCGATCGGAGCGGCCGGGGCGCTCGCGCGGTCGTCCACGCGACCGACACGACGGTCGACGATGGCGCGCCAGATCCACTCACCGCCCACGCCGACCAGCATCAGCGTGAACACATCGGCGATACCGATAAACCGGTACACGAGATGCCCGTCGTAGCGGAACAGCCGACCCAGCCACGTCACTTCAGTGGGGCGGAATTGATAGAGCAGCAGCCACACCACGGTGCCGAGCAGCGCGAAGCGTGCGGCGCGGGTCCGCATCAACAGCGCGGCCACGCCGCCGACCACGGCGAGTGAGGACAATATCGGCCAGCGCCCTTGGTCGATCACCAAACGCTTCAGCGTCGTCAGCAACGGACGGCCGCTGCTGGGATAGGGCTCTTCGATGCCCGGAAACATCGCGAGATAGGAGCCCGAGCTCATGGCGAACGGCACCAGCATGTACGCCGAGATCGCGATAGCGAGCGCGCCCACGAGCGCGAGACGCAGCGCGTTCGCCTTCCACGTGTCGCGCGAGGAGAGCAACACCCACAGCATCACGCCGGTCATCGCCATCATGTACGACCAGATGAAGTGCGACAACGCCAGCGCCGCCAGCGCCGCGATCGTGCCGGCGTATCCACGGCCCGTGCGCATGAGGCGATACAAACCCGCCATGGCGATGAGCGACAGGTGCTCGGCCCACAGCTGCGTGAAGAGACCACGCCCGACCCACAGCTGCCCGTCGTACTCCAGCCCGAAGCCGGCGCGATTGGCGAACAAGGTGGTCGCCGCCGCACTGATCGCGGCCGCGCGCACCGAAAACTCCATGCGACGCATGGACCAGTACACGGTGAGCGGCAATCCGACCAGCAACAGGTAACGCGCGCCGTCGAATACCGTGCGCAGCTCCACGAGTCCGAACACCAGTCGATGGACGCCGGCCACCACGAGGTGAGGCAGGTTCTGGTAGTACAGGAACTGCGGATAGCCCAGCTCGATCTGCGGCATCCAGAAGTCGAGCGGATTGCGCCAGTTCGCCATCTCCCGACTTGCCCCCTGCACCATTTGCCAGTGCAGCGCGAGATCATTGCTGGCGGGCACCGGCGTGGTGAACTCGGGACGCAACTGCCACGCGGTGATCAGCAACGGCACGAGCGCGAGCAGGGCGAGCAGCACGCGCTCCCAATTCACGACGGCGGCCGACGACTCCACGGGCGGCGACTCCGCCGGCGGCCCCGGGGTCGCGCGGGCGTTGTTACGACGTGGCTTGCTCATGCGCCACCAGCGGAGGGAGTCCGACCGCGTCAACCTGCCGCTTGTGTGTGGCGATGGCCCACGCGGCGCCGAGTCCGCTTTCGACGTAGTACAGCAATCGCAACGGGGCCACACCGAGTGCGAACAGG
Source organism: Gemmatimonadales bacterium (assembly GCA_038210005.1). Lineage (GTDB taxonomy): Bacteria > Gemmatimonadota > Gemmatimonadetes > Gemmatimonadales > Gemmatimonadaceae > Gemmatimonas. The sequence continues at coordinate 17,383 of JBBQXC010000069.1, read as the reverse complement.
ATGCCGCGACGATTCGCGAACCACACCAGCAGCGCCGCGTTGCCGAGCAGCACCACCAGCACGCAGAACGCGGCGAGGTAGGCCAGTGCGTTGTTCGAGAACACGAGCGCACCGACGAGGGCCACGATCGAGAGCGCGGTCGACATCGTGTACGCTTTCTCGCGCACCCGGAGGTTGAGCGGCCCACGCTGCATCGCTTCGCCGCGACGCAGAATGAGGTGCATCCAGGGAATGGCGCGTTCCCGCAGGTCGGTGCGCATCATGTTGCCGAAGGTCCAGCGCTTGAGGTGCTTGCCCTGCAAATCCGGGTCGAGCAGGATGCGCGCACCGTACGCCCGCAAGCGATACCCCAGCTCGATGTCTTCGATCTGTGGTCGTGGATATCGCGCCGCGTCGAAGCCGCCGATCGCCAGAAAGGTCTCGCGACGTACCGCGCCACAACCGGCCCAGAAGGTGTCGGCGCTTCCGGGGTGCAGCGTATGCACGTAGCGATGCAGGAGGTTGCGGTACTGCGAAATGAAATCCGCCGCCAACGGCGCGTCATCGTAGGCGCCGAACGCCGCACCGAGCGCGGGATCATCGGCAAAGTGTGCCGCGAATCCGCGCAGCGTGGTGGGGGCCACGACCACGTCGGCGTCGATGAACACCAGCACCGTACCGGTGGCCGCAGCGGCACCCACGTTGCGGGCATGCGCCGGACCTCGCGGGCCGTCGGACACGCGCAATACGCGGTCCGCCATCGCGCGCGCAACATCGGGCGTATGGTCGGGGCTGCCGTCATCCACCACGATCAACTCCCAATCCGCGCGCGGCAGGTCGCTGGCGTGCAGCCCCTGCAGACACTGCTGCAGATACGCTGCGCAGCGGTAGGCCGGTACGACCACCGAAAGAAACGGCACGGCAGTGGCCACTAGGGACGCGGCTCCCCTTCGGCGATCGGGAAGGCGCTCACGGCTCCGCAGCGCTCGCCAGCCCTGCCCCACCGATCAGTTCCGGCACGTCACCGCTCGCGAGCAGCGTATCGAAGTACGCGATCGTGCTCGCCAACCCGAGCTGCATGGAAACGCTCGGCTCCCATCCCAGTACATCACGCGCCTTCGTGATATCCGGCTGACGCTGACGCGGATCATCGGGCGGTAGTGCGCGGCGTACCAGCTTGGACCGCGAACCCGTGAGAGTGATAATGGTCTCGGCCAACACGCGCACCGTGCACTCTTCGGGGTTGCCGAGGTTGATCGGACCGACGACGGAATCGGGCGTCCGCATCATGCGGTGCAGACCGTCGATGAGATCGCTCACATAGCAGAACGAACGCGTCTGTTCGCCGTCACCGAACAGCGTGATGTCGTCGCCGCGCAACGCCTGCATGATGAAATTGGACACCACGCGTCCGTCGTTCGGATGCATGCGCGGGCCGTAGGTGTTGAAGATACGCACGACTTTGATGCGCACCTGATCCTGATGGTAGTAGTCGAAGAACAACGTCTCGGCGCACCGCTTCCCTTCGTCGTAACACGAGCGCGGGCCGATCGGATTCACGTTGCCCCAATACGACTCAGTCTGCGGGTGCACGATGGGATCACCGTACACCTCCGACGTGGACGCCTGCAGCACCTTTGCGCGCAGCCGCTTCGCCAGCTCCAGCATGTTGATCGCGCCGAGCACGCTGGTCTTCGTGGTCTGCACCGGATCGTGCTGATAGTGCACGGGAGACGCCGGGCACGCGAGATTGTAGATCTCGTCGGCTTCCACGCTGAGCGGCATCGTGACATCGTGCCGCAACAGCTCGAAGCGCTTGTAATCGAGCAGATGCTCGACCCCGCGCCGGGAGCTGGTGAAGAAATTGTCGACGCACAGGACCTCGTGCCCCTGCGACAGCAGCAGCTCGCACAGATGCGACCCGAGAAATCCGGCCCCGCCGGTGACGACGATCCGTTGTGGTGTGCCAGGCATACGAGACGACAGGAAAGAGGGGCGGCCGATGGGCGTTCCGAAAAATGGCAGACTCCCGCTTACAATGGCACCGCGCCTCGCCTTCCGAAATACAGCACGTTCGGCGCCTCCGAGCGCCCCGCGGCGATGTCCACCTGACCATCCCCGTCCACGTCACCGATCGCGAAGCCGTACACCGTCCCCTTGCCGTCGCCGAAGTACACCGAGGCGAACGTCGCGCCCGTGCGGATGTACGCCACCGACGGGGCCTCGACGTAACCCACCACCACATCGGTCACACCGTCGGCGTCGAGATCGCCGACGGCCAACGCGTACGGGGCCGTCTTCTCCCGCCCCAGCGAGACGCCTGCGGCAAGGTTCGGCGCCCGTCTGTGCCTGCTGCAGGTACACCAAGCTCTGTCCACCATCGCGATGCGGCACGATCAGATCCACGAGGCCGTCGCGATTCACATCGGCCGGCGTGATGGTCGTGGCCGACTCGCGCGAGAAGCGCACGCACTGATCGTCGAACCGACCCGCGCCGCGATTCAGGCAGATGTCGTTGCCGTCGGGGTTCTTGCCGGACCGATTCGCCACAATGTGCGCATGACCCAACCTGCGGTGCGATCTCCTCCGTCGCCAGCGCACCCGGATCCCAACCGCTGACTCGACAGCCTCCACCTCTTGAAATAGGGGTGGGGGGTATATATATTTCACTTCAAGGCGGTCGAACGCGCCGCTGTTCACCACTTCAAGGGGAAGACCGATGGACAAGCTCACGATGCAGATCACCGGCATGACCTGCGGCCACTGCGTGGCCGGCGTGACTCGCGCCCTCAAGGGCGTGCCGGGCGTCACGATCGATCAGGTCGCCATCGGCTCGGCCTCCGTGGCCTACGACCCCGCCGCGACCACGCCAGCGGCGATCGCCAAGGCCGTGGAAGAGGAAGGGTACCACGTGGCCGCGGCCTCCTGATTCCGGAGCCCTCATGAGCCGCAGCGAGTGGCTCGTCGCAATCGCTGGCGTGGCCCTGATCGCGTGGATCAACTGGTACTTTTTCGTGGCCGGCACCAGCGCGCCGCCGAAAGGAATGCCGGAAGACATGCCGAAGGACACGCCATGACCGCGACCGCGACCACCGAGCACCGCACGATCCGCATCCCGGTCACGGGGATGACGTGCGCCGCCTGTCAATCGCGCGTGCAACGCACGTTGCAGAAGCAGCCGGGCGTGGACGATGCGACGGTGAATCTGATTCTCAACGACGCCACGATCACCTTCGACCCGGCCACGACGTCGCCCGAGGCCTTGATCGAGGTGATCCGCGACGTCGGCTACGGCGCGTCGCTCGCGGCCCCCGATCAGACGGCGCTCCAGGAACAGACCGCGCGCGACGACGACGCCGCCACCGAGTATGTCACGCTGCGCCGCAAGGCCATCGTGAGTGGCATCGTGGGCCTGTTCGCCATGATCATCTCGATGCCGCTCATGAGTCAGCTGGCGGCCACGATGCACACGCACGGCGGCGTACCGAATGGCGAGGCGTCGTCGGTCGGCGATCCGTTCATGCGCTGGACGATGACGGTGTTCGATCCCGCGCTGCGCCGCGTGGCGCCGTGGATGTACGCGATCGATCCACGCGTCACCACGTGGCTGCTGCTCGCGCTCACGCTCGGTGTGATGACGTGGGCCGGCCGTCATTTCTACACACACGCCTGGGCCGCTTTCCGGCATCACGCCGCCGACATGAACACGCTCGTGGCCGTCGGTACCGGCGCCGCGTTTCTGTATTCGGTGGTGGCGACAGTTGCTCCCGACTTTTTCGTGAGTCGCGGCGTGGCACCCGATGTGTATTACGAGGCGGTGGTGCTCATCATCGCGCTGATTCTCACCGGCAATATGTTCGAGGCCCGCGCCAAGCAGCGCACGTCGTCGGCGCTGCGCGCCCTTGTGCACCTGCAGCCCAAAACCGCACGCGTACTTCGCGACGATGTTGAACTCGACGTGCCGGTGGAGACGGTGATCGCCGGCGACACGGTGATCGTGCGTCCCGGCGAGCGGATTCCGGTGGATGGTGCCATTCTCGCCGGCAGCAGCGCCGTCGACGAAAGCATGCTCACCGGCGAGTCGATGCCGGTCGCGAAAGCCGTTGGCGACGGCGTGATCGGTGGTACCATGAACGCCACCGGGGCCTTCCGCTTTCGCGCTACCACGCTCGGCGGCGACAGTGTGCTCGCGCAAATCGTGCAGCTCATGCGCGACGCGCAAGGTTCGCGCGCGCCGATTCAACGGCTCGCCGACCGCATCTCCGGCATCTTCGTACCGATCGTGCTCTCGCTCGCGGTCGTCACCTTCGTGGTGTGGTTTATCGCTGCTGAGCATGCGCCGGCGGTGCGCGCGTTTGCCGCCTCGGTGGCGGTGCTGATCATTGCGTGCCCATGTGCCATGGGTCTCGCGGTACCGACCGCGGTGATGGTGGCCACCGGCAAGGGGGCCGAGCTTGGGGTGCTCATCAAAGGTGGCGAGGCGCTGCAGCGCGCCGGTGATCTGAACACCGTGGTCCTCGATAAAACCGGCACTGTGACCGAGGGCAAGCCGACGGTCACCGACACCGTCGTCGCTCCGGAGGGCGCGTTCGTGCAACGTGAGGATGCGCTGCTGCAGCTCGTGGCTTCGCTCGAATCACGCAGTGAGCACCCGTTGGCCGACGCCATCGTGCGCTTTGCGCGGGCGCGTGGGCTGTCCATCGTGGAGCCCGACGCCTTTGAATCACAGACCGGTCGCGGTGCGATCGGTGTGGTGCGTGCGGCCGGTACCGATTTCGCGGTCGCCGTCGGCAACGCTGCGTTGATGGCCGACTACTCGGTCGACACGGCATCGCTGCAATCCCATATCGAGCGTCTCGCCAACGAAGGCAAAACGCCGATGTTCGTGGCAGTCGATGGCCTACTCGCTGGCCTGATCGCCGTGGCCGATCCGATCAAGGAGAGTTCGCGGGCGGCGATCGCGCAGTTGCACGCGATGGGGCTCGATGTGGTCATGCTCACCGGCGACAACGAGCGCACGGCCAACGCCGTGGCGCGCTTGGCCGGCGTCGATCGTGTGGTAGCCGGCGTACTGCCGGCGGGCAAGGTGGCGGAGATCGCGCGCCTGCAGGCATCGGGACGTGTAGTGGCCATGATCGGCGATGGCATCAACGACGCGCCGGCCCTGGCGCAGGCCGATGTCGGCATGGCGATCGGCACGGGCACCGATATCGCGATCGAGGCGGGCGACATTGTGCTCATGCGCGGCGATCTGCGCACCGCGGCCCAGGCGATCGCCCTGTCGCGACGCACCATGCGCACGATCAAGCAGAATCTCTTCTGGGCGTTCATCTATAATGTCATCGGTATTCCTGTGGCGGCGGGTGTGCTGTATCCCGCCTTTGGCTTGCTGCTCAGTCCCATTCTGGCCAGTGCCGCGATGGCGTTCAGTTCGGTCAGTGTTGTGTCCAACAGTTTGCGTCTGCGGCGGTTTGCGTCGGTGCTGTGATCGTCACAGTTGGGACCAAACAAATCTCGGCAACCGTAGCATTCTCGAGGCGTCGCCGTCTACACTTCGCACTGCTGCGATGACAGGCAGCCACGCACCTTCCGGCCCGACTCTACCTGGACCCGTGACCGTTTCAAGTTCCGAGACGCTGAGGCAGACGTTCCGCGACGTCGCCATCGGCTTGGTGATCACTGATATCGAGGGCCGGATCGTTCAGGCGAACGACGCGTTCTGCCGTCTGCTTGGCTACGACGAGTCCGCCCTTTGCGGCCGTGCAATTGCGTCACTGATTCACGACGACGATCAGGCCGTCAGCTCGCAGGCGCTGCACGATCTGCTCGAGGGCGTGCGGTGCAGCGCGGTGATCACCAAGCGCTTCGTGCACGCCGACGGCCGCGTTATCGTGGGCGACGTCAACCTCTCGGCCATTCGCGACCACGACGGCGGGCCTACGCTGATCGTGCGCATGACCGAGGACGTCACAGCGCGCCAGCGCGCGCAGGTGGAGCGCGATCGGCTGTTCGACCTCTCGCTGGACCTCTTCAGCATCTCCACCTTCGACGGCTGGTTCACGCAGGTGAACCCCGCTTGGACGCGGTGTTTGGGATGGACGGCCCAGGAGCTCACCAGCCGTCCGCTGATCGAGTTTGTGCACCCGGACGATCGAGAGTACACGTTGAGCGTCCGGAGTCGCCTGCTCTCGGGTAACCCGCTGCGCGACTTCGAGAACCGGTATTTGTGCAAGGATGGTTCGTTCCGCTGGCTCTCGTGGAGCGTGCACCCGCAGGTGGATTCCCGGCAGGTGATCGGTGTGGTGCGCGACGTCACCGAGCGAAAGCGCGACGAGACCGAGCGCCGGTTGCTGGAGGCCCGCATCGCGCGTGCGCAGCGCATGGAGGGCATCGGCACGCTGGCCGGCGGCATCGCCCATGACCTGAACAACGTGCTGGCCCCGATCATCCTGTCGATCGACGTGCTCAAGGAGGAGATCGGCTCCGAGACGCAGCGCGAGGTGCTGGAAACGATCGAAGCGAGCGCACGTCGGGGCGCCGACATGGTGCGACAGGTGCTATCGTATGCGCGCGGCGTTGAGGGTCAGCGCGTGGTGCTGTTGCTGTCGGACGTGATGCGCGACGTCCTGCGACTGGTCAGCGATCGCCTGATGGGCAACGTCCTGATCCACACATCACTGCCCGAGCACCTCTGGACGTTCATGGGCGATTCGACGCAGATCCAGCAAGTGCTGCTCAATCTCCTGTTGAATGCCCGCGATGCCATGCCGGACGGCGGCACCATTACGATTTCGGCCCGCAACGTCGAGCTGCGCGCGGTCGACGTTCCCGAGCCCGGATTGCCCGCCGGGTCGTATCTGCAGATCGACGTGCGCGACACGGGATACGGCATTCCCGCCGAGTACCTCGACAAGATTTTCGACCCGTTCTTTACCACCAAAGTCGTCGGCGAGGGGTCGGGACTCGGGCTGTCGACGTCGCAGGCCATTGTGCGCAGCCACGCGGGATTCCTGCAGGTCGAGAGTGCGCCGGGCGTCGGCACGACGTTTCGGGTGTCGCTCCCCGCGTCGATGGCACCGGCCGCGCCCGTACCCGAGCCAGTGTCGACCATGCCGCAGGGCGCCGGCGAATGCATTCTGGTGATCGACGACGAGGCCTCGATCCGACGCCTGCTGCAGGCCACGCTCCAGCGCGCCGGGTACCGCGTGCTGCTCGCCGCCGACGGTGCGGAGGGACTGGCGCGATTCACCGAGCACCGAGGTGAGGTCGCGCTGGTCGTGACCGACCTGATGATGCCCGTGATGGACGGGATCGCGGCTATCCGGGCGCTCCGCGCGATCGATCCGGCGCTGCGGATCGTCGCCTCGAGTGGACTCGCGACGACGGAGCGTCGTACCGAGGCGCTGCAAGAGGGTGCATCGCACTTCCTCGCCAAGCCGTTCACGGCCGACTCGCTGCTCACCACGATACGCGCCGCCCTCCCGGGCGAGGTGTAGACGTTCCTTCGCGGCCCTGAGGAGGCAACTAGGCGCGACGTGATGCGAGGCGCTAGTTTCCGCAGGATGAGCCCGTACGTCACCTTCCTGCTGTATCTGCTGGCGATTGTCGGATTTCTGGGACTCGTGCTCACGCTCAACGCGTGGCTCGGTCCCAAACCGGCGATGACGCGCACCAAACTCGAGCCCTTCGAATGCGGTGCGACGCCCGTGGATATCGTGAATGTGAAGGCGGTGCCCATCAAGTACTACGCGGTGGCCATCATCTTCATCCTGTTCGACCTCGAGACGATGTTCCTGTTCATCTGGGCCCTTGGCGCGAGGCCGCTCTCGGGGTTTCTCATGTTCACGCTGGCGCTGTTCATCTTTCTGTTGGTCATCAGCCTGCTGTACGTCTACAAGGCGCGCATTCTTGAAGCGGTGACGGAGTAAACATGTACGGCAAACCGCTTCCCATCGTGGATGCCTTGGGCGCCCCGACCGCGCCCACGCACACCAAGCACGCGTCGTTCGAGTATCTCACCACGCGCAAAGACGAACTGGTGGGCTGGGCGCGCAAGTTCTCGCTGTTTCCGTACCCGTTCGTGACCGCCTGCTGCGCCATGGAGTTCATGGCCGTCAGCGCGTCCGCGTACGACACCGACCGCTTCGGCGCCGCCCTCCCCCGCTTCTCGCCGCGGCAGGCCGACCTGCTCATGGTCGTCGGCACGGTCACGCAGAAGCAAGCGCCGGTCCTGCTCAGGGTGTACGAGCAGATGTGCGAGCCGAAGTGGGTGATGGCCTTCGGCGTCTGCGCCACGTCGGGCGGCTTTTATCAGAACTACGCATCGCTCCCGGGCATCGACCGCATCATTCCGGTGGATGTGTACGTGCCCGGATGCCCACCGCGCCCCGAGATGGTGATCGACGGCATCATGCAGCTGCAGGAAAAGATCGCCAACGGCAAACACCTCATCGTGAACGAGTCGTTCTGATCGTGACTACGCCGATCCTCGATCTCGTTGCGACCCAGCTCGCACCGGGCACCGGTATTGAGTCCCACGGCGTACAGCACGGCGTGCTGGTGTTGCACCTCGAGCCGGCCGCACTGCTGCCGGTGGTAGCCCGCCTCGAGTCGGAGTTCGCTTTCGACCTGTTTCTCGATGTCACCGCCATCGACTGGCCCGATGCCCCGCTGCGCTTCGAAGTCGTGCACCATTTCTACTCGACCACGCACAAGGTACGCGTGCGGTTGAAAACGCGGGTACATGCCGATGATCCCACGGTGGACACACTGAAATCGCTGTACGGATCGGCCGGCTACATGGAGCGCGAGTGCCACGACATGTACGGCATCGTATTCCGCGGCAACGATGACCTGCGTCCGATTCTGCTGTACGAAGGCTTTTCCGGACATCCGCTGCGTAAGGACTACCCGAAGCAGCTGGAGCAGCCGCTGGTCCCCTACCGTCCGCCGCAGGGCACCCTTGTCCGCTAGCATCCCGAATCCGGTCCGCTCGGCCTTCACGACTCACGAGCGCGACGACACGGTCATCGTCAACATCGGCCCGTCGCACCCGGCCACGCACGGCACGGTGCAGATCATCGCCGAGCTCGATGGCGAGAAGGTGCTGCGCACCGACGTACATTGCGGCTATCTGCACCGCGGCTTCGAGAAGGAGTGCGAGGATCACACCTGGCACAACCTCATCCCGTACGTCGACCGTCTGAACTACTGTTCGGCCCTCATCAACGACTTCGCGTACTGCGACGCGGTCGAGCAGATGATGGGCATCGAGATCACGCCGCGCACGAAGTATCTGCGCACGCTGCTCTCCGAGTACATGCGCATCACCGACCACCTCACGTGCGTGGCGGCGACTCTCATGGAGCTCGGCGCGATGACGGCGTTTCTGTACCTGGTGACGGTGCGCGACTTCATGTACGAGCATCTCGCGGCGCTCACCGGCGCGCGCGTGACGTACTCGTACGGCCGCATCGGCGGACTGGCCAACGATGTGCCCGACGGCTGGTTCACGCGCCTGCATGAAATCCTGGGTGAGTACGAGACGTACATCGCGCGCGTGCACGGCCTGGTGGACCGGAACCGCATTTTCATCGACCGGCTGCGCAACGTGGGCACGATCAGCACCGCCGATGCGCTGCACTGGGGCTTCACCGGCGTGATCCTGCGCTCCACCGGCGTGCCGCGCGACCTGCGCAAGGACACGCCGTATCTGGCGTACGCCGAACTCGATTTCGACGTGCCCGTGGGCATCAACGGCGACAACTACGATCGCTACTTCGTGCGTATGCGCGAGATGGACGAGTCGGTGTACATGATCCGTCAGCTCATCGACATGATGCCCGATGGTCCGATCAACGTAGACGATCGTCGCTGCGTGTTCCCCGAGAAGACGCTGGTATACAACGAGATCGAGTCGTTGATCAACCACTTCAAGCTCGTCATGGAAGGCCCGTCGGTGCCGGCGGGCGAGATCTACGTGGCACACGAAGCGCCCAACGGCGAGCTTGGATTCTTCCTCGTGAGCACCGGTGGCGGTACGCCGCACAAAGTGCACGTGCGGTCGCCCAGCTTCGTGCACATGGGCGGCGTGCACCGCATGCTCGATGGCTATCAACTGGCCGACATCGTCACGACGTTCGGTTCGGTGAACATGATCGGTGGGGAATGCGATCGATGACCGGCTTGGTGCAACGCCTGATCCCGGAGTTCGAAGTGTGGAAGCGCCGGTATCCGGCCGGCTTCGACGGGTCGCTCTCGATCCCCGCGCTCCGCCGCATTCAGGAAGAGCGCGGCTACATCGCCGACGAAGACATCGCCGATCTCACCGCCTACCTCGGCGTGCCGCGTACGCAGATCGATGAAGTCGTCGCGTTCTACACGCAGTTCACGCGCGTGCCGTTGGGCAAACACCACATTCAGGTGTGCCACAACGTGAGCTGCTCGATGCGTGGCGCCGAAGGACTGGTGAAACACCTCTCCGCACGACTGGGCATCAAGCCGGGTGAGACGACCACCGATAGGCAGTTCACGCTGACGACAGTCGAGTGCCTCGCCTCCTGCGGCACGGCGCCGATGATGATGGTGGGCGATGCCTTCTTCGAGAACCTGACGCCCTCGTCGGTGGACGCGCTACTCACCGAGTTGAAGGGGAGCGCGTCATGAGCGCAGTTGCTACGGAACTCTCCGGCACGAAGTTCTTCATGAACTTCCCGGTCACCGACACGTCGCACACATTGGCCGAGTATCGCACACGCTTCGGGTATCAGGCGCTGGAGAAGGCGCTGCGCGAGATGTCGCCGACCGACGTGACCAAGGAAGTCGCAGCGGCCGGTCTGCTGGGTCACGGCGGCGCCGCGTTCCCGGCCGGACGGAAGTGGGGTGTCGTGAAGCTGGGCGACGGTGAGCCACACTACGTCTGCATGAATGCCGACGAAGGCGAGCCCGGTACGTTCAAGGATCGCTGGCTGATGGAGTGTGTGCCGCACATGGCGCTCGAAGGGCTCATCATCGGCTCGTATGCGCTGCAGGGACGTCACGCCTTCATCTACATCCGCGGTGAGTTCGATCTCGCGTACCGTCGGATGGCCGAAGCCATCGAAGAGGCGTACGCAGCCGGGTTGCTGGGCGAGAATATCCTGGGCACTTCCTACTCGCTCGACGTCGTGCTCTATCGCGGCGCCGGCTCGTACGTGTGCGGTGAAGCGTCAGCGATGCTGGCGTCGCTCGAGGGCAAGAAGGGCTGGCCGCGCAATCGGCCGCCGCGACTTACGGTGAAGGGGCTGTACCAGAAGCCCACCGTCGTGAACAACGTGGAAACGCTGGCCAACGTGCCGGTCATCCTGCGCCTCGGGGCCGCCGAGTTCAAGAAGGTGGGCACACCCAAGAGCCCGGGTACGCAGATGATTTCGATTTCTGGCCATATCGCCAGGCCGGGCGTGTACGAAGTGGAGTACGGCTACTTGTGGACGAAGTTCATCTACGAAGATTGCGGCGGCATGCAGAACGGGAAGGCGCTCAAGTGCATCATCCCGGGCGGCGTGTCCACCAAGATCCTGAACGCGAGCGAAATCGAAGGCGTCACGCTCGACCACAACTCGGCCGTCGCCGCCGGCTCGCAGCTGGGATCGGGCGGCATGATGGCGGTGGCCGAGGGCACGTGTATGGTACGTTTGGCGCAGGTGATTCAACGGTTCTATCACCACGAGTCGTGCGGTCAGTGCACCCCGTGTCGTGAAGGCATGGGATGGATGGAGCGCATTCTGAATCGCATCGTCGCCGGCGGTGGACGCCCTGAGGATATCGATCGCCTGTATCAGATCTCGCAAGCCAACGACGGCACCACGATCTGCAGTCTCGGCGACTCGGCAGGCTACGCCTGTTCGGCGATCCTCGATCACTACCGTGAAGAGTTCGCGTACTACATCACGAACGGACGCTCGATGTATGACGGTAACCTGACGGTGGACGACCCGTTCGCGAGTGCATTGGTCGAGGCGATGGTATGAGTGATGCCGTGATGCCCGTAGCCACAAAGATGCTCGACTTCGCGATCGATGGCGTCGCGATGCAGGCGGAAGACGGGCAGACCGTGATTCAGGCCGCGCGTGCCAACGGCGTGGACATTCCGCACTTCTGCTGGCATCCGCAACTCTCGGTGCCCGGCAACTGCCGCATTTGCATGGTGGAGATCGAGCAGGAGTCGGGCGATCCGTGGTTCGATATCGCCTGCAACATGCCGGTCACGGCCGGCATGCGTGTCCTCACCAATTCGGAGATGATCAAGACACTCCGGAAGGACACGATGCAGTTCATCACGCTCAACCACCCCGTCGACTGCGGCATCTGCAACAAGTCGGGCGAGTGCATGCTGCAGGACTACCACTACGAGTTGAACGGCGCGGCATCGCTGTCACGCGATCCGAAGACACACGCCACCAAGTTCTTCCCGCTGTCCGACCGCATCATGCTGGACAACGAGCGGTGCATCATGTGCACGCTCTGTGTCCGCTTCACCAACGAAGTGTCAGGGTCGAAGGCGCTGGGGGCGGTGAATCGTGGCGACCACGCCCTCATCCGTCCCGCCGAAGATGCCGACTTCAACCTCGACGTCTACTCCGACAACGTGATCGATCTCTGCCCGGTGGGTGCGCTGCTCTCCACCGAGCTGCTGGATCACGCGCGCGTGTGGTACCTCGATGCTACGAAATCGGTGTGCCCGGGGTGTGAGCGCGGCTGCAGCATCGATGTGTGGCATCGCAAGCACGAGTGGAAACTGAACGCGCTCGACCCACGGCTGAATACACGCATCGATCGCGTCACGCCGCACGAGAATCCCGAGGTGAACGGGCTCTGGGTGTGCAACAAGGCGCGCGACCTCGCACATCTGTTCGAGCGCCCACGTGCGGAGCAGGCGATGCAGCGTGGTGTGGCGGTGGAGCTCGCGGTCGCCACGACCACGGCGGCCCAACTGATCAGCGCGGCACGCCGGCCGGTGGCGATCGTGTCGAGCTGGGGCTCCAACGAAGAGCTCTCGGCCTTCCACACCGCCTTCGGCGCGAAGGTGCCGGCCTTCGTGAAGGCCGACCACCTGCCGCTGCCCGGTGAGGTGATCGAGGATCACCTGCTCATCAAGCCCGACAAGAATCCCAACCGTAAGGCAGCGCTGGCGTTGTATCCGGCGCTCCCGGAGCGCGTGAGTGACGCGCTGCCCGCCGACACAGACGTGGTGCTGGTGTGGGGCGAAGGCTTTGACAGCGCGCTGATTCCGCTTGGCGCGAAGGTGATTCGCCTGAACTCGTACGCGCATGCCGACAACGCCGGCGCCGACGTGTTCATCCCGGTCAGCGCACAGACGGAGCGCAGTGGGCACTATACCAACTTTGCCGGAGTCGTGAGCGCGTTCGAGGCCTGCTTCCCGGTGAAACCGGGCATCGTGCACGGGGAAGCATTGTTCGCCGCGCTCGCGATCGATGTTCCTGCCGGGTTGGGCGCATGAACGTGTTCATGCCCGACCTGGTCGTGTCGCTGATGTTCATCACCTATGCCCTCGTGGTGTTGCTCAGCTTCGGCGGGTTGCTCACGTGGGTGGAGCGCAAGCAGGCGGCGGTGATGTCCGACCGGATCGGTGCCAACCGCGCCTACATCAAGATTCCGTTCACGAACATCAAGCTGGTGTGGCTCGGACTGTTTCACGGCATGGCCGACGGGTTGAAGATGCTCTTCAAGGAGAACTTCAAGCCGAACACGCACGACGCGCTGGGCTACTTCCTGGCGCCGTTCATCGTATTCGCGCCGGTGCTGCTGGTGTTCGCCGTGATCCCGTTTGGCGGCACGCTCGATCCTGGGCAGCTCTTTCCATCGCTGGCGTCGTGGTTTGGTGGACGCACGTACCCGTTGCAGATCGCCCAGCTCGACGCGGGTATCCTGATCGTGTTCGCCTTCGGTGGTCTCACGATCATCGGCACGATGCTCGCTGGCTGGAGTTCGGGGAACAAGTTCTCGCTCCTTGGTGGACTGCGGGCGGGCTCGCAGATGATCTCGTACGAACTGGTCATGGCCCTCACCATCATGGGGCTGATACTGGTGTACGGTACGGTCGATCTGGGCGCGATCGTGCGGCAGCAGTCGGGCGTGTTGCTGGGGGTGTTGCCCAGGTGGGGTGTGTTCATGCAGCCCTTCGCGGCGTTGCTGTTTCTCACGGCGGCGATCGCCGAGAACAAGCGCATTCCCTTCGATTTGCCCGAGGCGGAGGCGGAGCTGGTGGCCGGGTACTACACCGAGTACAGCGCCATGAAGATGGGCCTTTTCATGTTCGCCGAGTTCATTCAGATCGCCATCATCGGTGCGCTGTTCACCACGCTGTTTCTGGGTGGCTACAACCTGCCCTTCATGAGCGACGCCGGCTTTTTGTTTCCCGGCGGCCGTGCGGTGTCGCTCAACCACGGGCTGGTGGTGCCGCTGCAGATGCTCGGCTTCCTGGCCAAGGTGTTCCTGATGTGCGTGATCCAGATCCAGATCCGCTGGTCACTGCCCCGTTTCCGGTATGACCAGATGCTGACGTTCGCGTGGAAGATGCTGCTGCCGCTGTCGTTGGCGAATCTGGTGGTCACGGCGGTGGCGATGTGGATCATGGAGGGTGCCAAGTGAGTGCGCCGATCACGCCTGATGTAAAGCCCCCGGTGCGCACCGTGAAATACGAGCGGAAGCAGTACTGGAACGCGCCCACCATGACGTGGTGGGAAAAGGCCTATCTCCCCGAGATCCTGCGCGGGCTGGCCATCACGACCGGCATTTTCCTGCGCAACATGGGCAAGTGGATAACGGGCAAGCGCGGCGCCGTGACCACGTACTATCCCGAAGAGAAGCGCCCCGACTACGCGCCGGCCAACCGCGGCAAGCACATCCTCACGCAGCGCCCCGACGGGTCGCCGCAGTGTATCGCGTGCAACATGTGCGCGACCGTGTGCCCGGCGAAGGTGATCGAGATCGAGGCCGTGTTCGACATCAATGATCCGGCGCACCCCAAGTCTCCGATCCGCTTCGAGATCGATTATTCGCGCTGCGTGTTCTGCGGCCTCTGCATCGAAGCCTGTCCTGAAGATGCGATCCGCATGGAGCCGGACATGCCCGATCTCGTCTCGGGCGATCGGTACAACATGTGGCTCACGATGGAAGAGATGCTGACCTGGAATCCGAAGCAGGACGTGGCCAAGCCGTATCCACCGAAACCGGTCGCTCTCAAGGTCAGCGACAGCATTCTGCGAGGACGCGAGTCATCGACACACTGATTCTGGGCCTGCTGAGCGCGGTCGCGCTCATTGCGGCCGGGCTGATGCTGGTGGTGCGCGAGCCCATGCGCGTGGCGCTCGCGCTGATCACCACGATGGTGATGCTGGGCGGCATCTACGGACTCCTGGGCGTGCACTTCATCGCCGCCTTCCAGGTGCTGATCTATGTGGGCGCGGTAATGGTGTTCATGGTGTACGTCATCATGCTGCTCGAGGTGCGTGAGGCGCCGGGCAACGCGCGCTACTCGCGTTTCCTCGTGCCCGGTGTCGCGGCGTTTGCCGCGCTGGTGGGCGTGCTGGGCATCGGTGTGTACCGCAGCAACGCCGAGATTCTCGCCGTGCGTGGCGCCCCGGCGTTCAGTGTCACGCAGTTCTCAAAGGCATTCCTGTCGCAGTACTGGCTGGAGTTCGAGCTCACCTCGGTATTTCTGGTGGCGGCAATCGTGGCCGCCCTCGCCGTGATCAAGGTGAGCCGGAGAGCCAATGGATAAAGTCACCCTGCTGCTCTGGCTCTCCGGCGCGCTCTTCTCGCTTGGCCTGCTGGGCGTGATCGTACGCCGCAACGCGTTGGTCATGCTGATGTGCATGGAGCTCATGCTGAACGGCGTGAACCTCAGCCTCGTCACCTTCTCGCAGCAGCGCGGCGATACCGCCGGCGCGGTGCTGGTGTTCCTGGTGTTCGTGGTCGCCACCGCGGAAATCGCGCTGGCTATTCCGATTGTCCTACTGCTCGTGCGCTTCAAGCGCTCGATGGACATCGATCGTTACGCTGACCTCAAGGGTTGAGCCGCATGCCTCAGACGCTGGCGCTCATCGCCCTGCTGCCGCTTGTCGGGTTCCTGCTGAACGGCTTCTTCGCCACGGCGCTCGGCGGCCACCGCGCCAACGAGCGCGTGACGTCCATTATCGGTTGCGCCTTTCCGATCGCGGCCTTCGCCCTCACCATCAAGGCGTTCTTCGATCTGCAGGCGGGCGGTTATGCCCCGATCGTAGAGCCGCTTTACCGCTGGGCCCTGATCGGTTCGAGTTCGTTCGACATCGCGTTCTACTTCGATCGCCTCAGCGCGATCATGACGCTGGTGGTGACTGGCGTCGGATCGATGATCCACATCTATGCCACCGGCTACATGCACGCCGACAAGAGCTTCGGGCGCTTCTTCGCGTACCTGAATCTCTTTCTGTTCTTCATGCTGCTGCTGGTACTTGGCCGCTCATTGCTCGTGCTGTTCGTGGGTTGGGAAGGGGTGGGGCTCGCCTCGTACCTACTCATCGGCTTCTGGTTCGATGATCTCACCAACGCCAAGGCCGGCCGCAAGGCGTTCATCACCAACCGTATCGGTGACGCCGGATTTTTACTCGGCATGTTCCTGCTGTACCGCGCGTTCGGCACGCTCGATATGGACACCATCAACGGCGCGTTCCTGACAGGCAGCGGTGCGGCGATGATCGTGCCGGCCAGTTTGGTGGGACTGCTGCTGTTTATCGGTGCCACCGGCAAGTCGGCCCAGATCCCGTTGTACGTGTGGCTCCCCGATGCCATGGCCGGCCCCACGCCGGTGTCGGCGCTGATCCACGCCGCCACCATGGTCACGGCAGGTGTGTATCTCACGGCGCGTATGTCGGGCATCTACCTGATGGCGCCCGAGGCGTCGCAGGTGATCGCGGTGGTCGGCGTGCTCACGGCGTTCTTCGCCGCCACGGTGGCGCTGGTGCAGACGGACATCAAGAAGGTGCTCGCCTACTCCACCGTGTCGCAGTTGGGCTTCATGTTTTTGGCGCTCGGTGTGGGCGCCTACGGCGTCGCGATTTTCCACGTGGTCACGCACGCCTTCTTCAAGGCCTGTCTGTTCCTTGGCGCCGGCAGCGTGATTCACGCGCTTGGTGGCGAGCAGGACATCCGCAAAATGGGCGGCCTGCGCACGAAGATCCCCGTCACCTTCTGGACCTTCGCCATCGCGACGGCGGCCATTGCAGGTATCCCCGGGCTGGCCGGCTTCTTCTCGAAAGACGAAATCCTCTGGTACGCTTTCGCCAGTGCGAAAGGCGGGGCGCCGTGGCTGTGGGGCATGGCCGCGCTCACCGCACTGATGACCGCCTTCTACATGTTCCGTCTG
>JBBQXC010000068.1:0-22917 GCA_038210005.1 Gemmatimonadales bacterium | reverse complement strand
TTTAGAACGGACACCCGCCTCGCCGTCGTTCGCACCTTTTCTCGCGAGGCGGGTTCAAGGACATGCACTACTTCCCATTGCCGGAGATTTCGCGATGTCTCGATGCATGACGTATGTCGTGGCCACCGCATTGGGCGCGATGGTGACGGCGGCGGCGGCCGCACCGCTTGCGGCGCAGTCCAAATCCGTGAAGGCCGTCGTGGCCACATCTCCATCAGCGGCCCTCGTCGGTGCCTGGAGCGGCACCGCCACCGTGCCACTGCCCGACAGCGTGATTGTGGTGCCGGTGCTGTATACCTTCACGCAGTTGGGGACTAGCGTCGTCGGCCAAGCCATGGTGCCCGGTCAGGGCACCGGGCCCATCTCGAACGTCGTGCTCACCGGAAAGCAGGTGCGCTTTCGCGTGACCGCGCCGGAGGGCAAACTGCTCGAACATGACGGCACGTTCGGCGCGGACGGCAGTATCGAGGGCATGGTCAACATGGACAAGCAGCCCATCGCGAAATTCAAGATCGCGCCGAGAAAGGACTCGAAGTCGTTGCCGAAGAAGTAGGCGCCATTGGCGACGACAGTCGCGTGGGCGGCTCGATGCGCAGCGCCTGAAACGCGGCGTTGGATACGAGACAGTAGGCGGCGAAATAGTAGAAGCCCGTACCGGCCACCGCCGACAGATTGGCGGTGCCCTTCCCAATCAGCAGCGCGATCAGCATACCCACCGCGAAGACGTCGGCCATCGACCACTTGCTCATGGCCTGCACCACGCCGTACAGCCGATACGACGCCGCGCTGCCTCGCAGCGCGAAGATCGGCACCAGTAGCGCCGCCTTGAGGACCGGGACGAGCACGCTGAACAGCAGGATGAGCCCTGCCACGAAATCGTTGCCGGTGTTGTGCAAGCTCCGTATTGCACCGATCACGCTGCGAGTTTCGTTGGAGAGTTCGCGCGTATTCCCGAACAGCTCCATCGTGGCGCGGATGGTGAGCACCGGCTGCACGAGCCCGGGCCAGAGCAGCACCAGCGACACGAGTGCCAGCACGATCGCGAGTTTATTCCGTGATGTCATGACGTGGCTCTAGGCCGCAAGCTGGGTGATCGCGCGAACGAACGCATCCAGTTCGGCGGTGGTAGTAAAAAGTTGCGGCGTGACGCGCACGCCGGTCACGCCGGCGGTATCGATCGCCACCGTGAAAATCTTGAAGCGGTCCATCAAGGCGGTGGCGAGATCCCCCGGCTTCATACCGTCGATCCCCACATTGGCAATCGCACCGGTGCGCAGGGGATCTTGCGGAGTGAACAGTCGCACACGCGGCACGCCGCGCACTTTGGTGGTCCAGTACTGCTGCAGCCAGCGTAAGCGCGCTTCCTTGCGCTGAATACCGATCTCCTCGTGAAAGTCGATCGCGTCTTCAATGGCCAGATCGGTGTGCACCGGATGCGTACCGGTGTGATTCAGCTTTGCGATACTGTTCGCGGGCTGGCCTTCGTCGCCGTAGATCGGCCAGAGCGCTGCAATACGGTCGCGACGCACGTACAGCACGCCGGCACCGAGTGGTGTGCCGAGCCATTTGTGCAGACTGGCGCCGTAGTAGTCGCAGTCCAAATCGGGAATGCGGAAGTCGAGCTGCGCGAAGGCATGCGCGCCGTCCACCATCACCGGTACGCCGCGCGCATGCGCCATGTCGCAGATCTTCCGCACCGGCAACACGTGGCCGGTGATGTTGATCATATGACAGACCATCAGCAGGCGCGTACGCGGCGTGATGGCATCGGCATACACCTGCACGATCTCGTCGTCACTGCGTGGATCGAGCGGCACGGTGACGCGGCGATTCACGACGCCCCAGCGACGGCCCATCAGCGCGAACTGGTCGAGCATCGCGCCGTAGTCATGCACCGCCATCACCGCCTCGTCACCCGCCTTCCAGTCGAAGCCCGAGATCACCGTGTCCAGCGACTCGGTGGTGTTGCGAGTGATGATCAGCTCGTCGGGCGAGCACCCGGCCATTGCAGCCAGTCTGGCCTGCACGCGCGCCTTGTTGGCACCCTGCACCGTCCGCATGTAGCGCGAGCTGTCCGCATTTACGGCCCGCACGTGGCCGATGAACCGCTCCAGCACCGGTTCCGACTGCATGGAGTAGTAGCCATGCTCCAAGTGGATGTAGTCGGTCGGGACCCGGTACTTGGCGCGCAGCACGTCCCAGAAGTCGGCCCGAGCAGCGAGCTCATCCGCTGGCAGGCGGGAAAATGCCTGAAGTTGGGATGGGGTGAACAGGCGGCCCAGCGAGGCGCTGCCCAGAGCGCCGCTCACGATACGGAGAAAGTCGCGCTTGTCCATGCGTGGGGGAGATGAGGGGCCCGACCGAACGGGAAGCAGTTGTGCCCCCCGTCGCTGCCTGCGAACTTACCTGATTGTGTCAGCTCCGGCCGCCCCCGGTCCGGTGCCGCCCCACCTTCCGTCCAGTCCATGAACGTCGCAGCCACCGCTTCCGCGACTGCCGCTTCCCGGCCAACCGCCGCCAGAAGTGCCGGCGCGGCCGAGCTTGATTACCGCCCGTCGTACCTGGCCGCCGGTATCGCCGGCCTTGTCGTGTTTCTCCTGTACCTCGTCACGCTGGCCCCGACGACGTCCATGTGGGACACCAGCGAGTACATCGCGGCCGCGTACGTCCTCGGTATTCCGCACCCGCCGGGCAATCCGTTCTTCGTCCTGATCGGACGCGTCTTCGCGATCCTGCCGATCGCGCCCACGGTCGCCATGCGCATCAATGTGCTGGCGGCACTGTCCAGCGCGGTGTCCGCCGGGCTGTGGTTCCTGATTACCGAGCGCGTGCTGGTGGGATGGATGCCGCGTCGTTGGCAGCGCATCGCCGGCGGTGCGCTCGCCGCCTTGATCGGTGCCACCGCGTTCACCGTGTGGAATCAGTCGGTGGTGAACGAGAAGGTGTACACGGTGTCACTGGTTGGCCTCGCGATCATCTGCTGGCTCACCGTGCGCTGGTGTGATGATCCGGAAGGACCCGTGGCCGACCGCTTGCTCGTGCTGGTCGCCTACCTGCTCGGTCTCGGCTACGCCAACCACATGGCCGGTATGCTGGCCGCCCCCGCCGTCGGACTGGCGGTACTGGTGCGCCGGCCGTCGTCGATTCTTCGCTGGAAATTGCTGGTGGCGTGCGGCGCCGCGTTGGTGTTCGGCATGACACCGTTCGCCACGCAGCCCATTCGCGCCGCGCACTTCCCTGCGATCAACGAGGGAGAGCCCACCGGCTGCGTGACCGAGCTGAAGATGGATTGTACTTTCTCGGCGCTCACGTACGAGCGTTTCATGTACAACTTCAATCGCGGACAGTACGGTAAGCCGGAGCTCGGTGAACGCCAGGCGCCACTGACTGCGCAGGTCGGCATGTATTGGCTGTACTTCAAGTGGCAGTGGCTTCGCGACGCGTATCAGGAGAATCCCGGGCTACAGAACGGGCTCGCGGTGTTCTACTTCATCTTGTGCATCCTCGGTGGCTGGATGCACTTCAAGAAGGACCGACGCAGCTTCTGGTTCTTCGGGCCACTCATCGGCACGATGACCTTCGGGCTGATTTTCTACCTCAACTTCAAGTACGGTCATAGTCAGGCGCTCGATCTGGGTGACTCGGTGCCTCGAGAAGTACGTGATCGCGACTACTTCTACCTGTGGAGCTTCTCGGCGCTGAGCGTGTGGGCCGCGCTCGGACTCATGTATCTATGGGAGACGGTGGCCAGCCTCTTCGGCGCCGACGAAGTGAAGCTCGGTCGCGAGACCGTGGTGGAGCCGCGCACGCGGAGCTTCCTCCTGGCGTCGCCGTTGCTGGCCGTGGCGTTCATCCCGCTCGTGGGTAACTGGCAGCAGGCGTCGCGCTCCAACCAGACCGACACGACCGACTTCGCGCGCGACTTGCTCAACTCGGTCGAGCCCTATGGCATTTTGATCACCGTTGGTGACAACGACACCTTCCCGCTGTGGTACGCGCAGGAAGTCGAGGGCATCCGCAAGGACGTCATTGTGGCGAACACCTCGCTCATGAACACCGATTGGTATACGCGGCAGATGATCCGTCGCCCGGTGTACGAGTACGATGCCGCCAAGGGTCCGGAGATCTACCGCAGCCAGCAGTGGAAGAAGCCCGTTGGTCCGCCGGTCAAGATGACGTTCGACGAAGCCGATGCGCTTCCGCTCGCCATTCAGACGCCGCCGAACGCCGCGTTCCAGAAGGGCGACATCATCGCCGCGCCGCGCTCGCCACAGCTCATGCGCGCCGATCAGCTGGTGTATTTCATGATCCGCGACACCTACCCCGATCGGCCGATTTACTTCAGCCGCACGGCCGGCGGATATCCGTACGAACTCGGGCTCGAGCGGTACGTGCTCACACAGGGCATGGCCAAGAAGCTGGTTGGTCAGCAGATCATCCCGGGGCGCGACACCGTGCTCATTCAGGGTGAGGGCATGGTCGACGTGAAGCGCTCGTACGAGCTGTGGACGAAGGTGTTCACGGCCACGAAGTCGCTGGCTGCCCGGAAGGGATGGGTGGATGACGCGTCGGTCGGCATTCCCGATCTGTACGTGATCAGTGGCGTCACGCTGGCGGAAGCGCTCGCGCAGACGGGCCAGATCGCGCGCTCCGACTCGGTGTATCAGCAGGCGAAGGGCATCGCGACCGCCATGCGCCGCGCGCAGGTGTTCGGGTTCGATCGTCAGCCGGCGCTGCCCGTCACACCGGGGGCCGACGTCGGGCCGCAGCAGCAGCTGCTGGTGCCGCAACCCCCGCCCGACTCGAAGTAAGACCGAACTCTCGCATCACTCTGTCGAAGGCCGGGGATCAACGACATGTTGATCCCCGTCTCGTTTCCCACCTCAGGAGTCTGCCCGTGCGTCGCTTCCGTTTTGTGTTTGCGCTGTCGTTCGGCCTCTCGCTGGCCGCGTCGACGTCGGTCGCGTTGCCGACGTGGTTGTCGGCTCAGCAGCCGCCGGCTACGCAACCGCCGCGTCCTCCCGCAGGTTTCCGCGGCGGCACGCAGATCAAGCCCGGCGAAGCGTGCCCCGCCGGCACCACGGAGATCCGTCCGAACAACTGCCTCGCACCGGCCTCACCGCCGCCGAGCATCGTGGACTATCGGCCCAAGTCAACGCTCGTCGTGCCGTCGGCGGGGATGAATTGGAAGGCCAAGTATCCGGTGGTCGACTTCCATGGTCATCCCTCGGGACTGCTCGGCAACGCCGACGGACTGGCGCGTCTCGGGGCGTCGATGGATTCGATCAACGTGCGGCTCATGATCGCCGCCGACAACGTGAGTGGTGACCGGCTGCAACGCACGATGGAGTTGGTGAACGGCTCGCCGACCATGAAGGATCGCGTGCGTGTGCTTACCGGCATCAACCTGAACGGCGTGGGTCCGGGGTGGGCCGCGAAAGCCGTCGCGCAGCTCGAAGCCGACGTGAAGGGCGGCGCGGTGGGCATCGGTGAAATCGGCAAGGGCTTTGGACTGAGCACCAGGAAGGCCGACGGCACCCGCTTGCGGTTGAACGATCCCGATCTCGATCCGATCTGGGAGGCCGCGGCACGTCTCAAGCTGCCGGTGTTCATTCACACCGCCGATCCGCAGGAGTTCTTCCGCGCGGTCGACAACACCAACGAACGGTGGCTCGAGGTCTCGCTCTTCCCCGAGCGGCTCTATCCGCAAGACAAGTATCCAAGCTTCCATCAGCTCATGGCGGAGCGCGACAGTCTGTTCCTGCGCAATCCCAAGACGACGTTCGTGGCCGCGCACCTCGGCTGGCACGCCAACGATCTGGGCAGATTGGGCCGCATGTTCGACAAGATGCCGAACGTACTCGCCGAAGTGGGCGCGGTGCTGTACGACATCGGCCGCCAGCCGCGCAGCGCGCACGACTTCTTCATCAAGTATCAGGACCGCCTGCTCTTCGGCAAGGATTCCTTCCAACCGCAAGAGTATCCGTACTACTGGCGCGTGTTCGAAACACGTGACGACTATTTCGACTACTACCGCGACTATCACGCGTTCTGGAAGCTGTACGGCATTGATCTCCCGGACGTCGTGCTGAAAAAGGTGTACTACCAGAACGCGCTGCGCATCATGCCGGCGATTCAGATTCCGGGGTGGCCGAAATAGGCGCGGGCGGATCCGGAGAGACATCCCTTTCTCTTCTCATGCTCGATCTCGGCATGCAATTTGCTCATCTATTCGTTTGCACGGCGCACGCTCGGTATCGGTCCGCCGGTCACCCTACTGACCCACGAGGACATCCATGCCCGGAGTCATGGCAAGCGCGACAACTGCTGCGCGTGCCGAACTCCGCACCGAGAGCGGCGCCCTCGTCATTGTGCTGGCCGGTGATTGGTCGATCGAGCAGCCGCAGCCGCACTTCCGCGAGATCGTCAATCCCGCGGCGATAAGTACAGGCAGGTCGCGCACGGTCATATTCGATGCAACCGATCTCGGCGCGTGGGACAGTACGCTTCTGATCTTTGTAGCACGGTGTCAGGGCTTCTGTGACGAGCAGAAGCTCGACCTCGACCTGTCGGCGCTGCCTGAACCAGTGCAGCGGCTCCACGCGCTTGCGCATGCCGTGCCTGAACGTGTCCAGGTCGATGACCCGGCGCGTCCATGGTTCGTGAGCCGCATGGGCACATCGCTGCTCGGCGCGTGGAGCGACCTCAAGGCGGCTGTCACGTACGTCGGCGAGGTCGCGATTGCGCTGGGCGGCCTCGTCACGCGGCGCGTGCACATGCGATGGCGCGAGTTCTTCGTGGTCGTACAAACCAATAGCTCCGGCGCGCTTCCCATCGTCACGCTCATCGCCTTGCTGATGGGCATCATTATCGCGTTCCTCGGCGTCGTAGTGTTGAAGCGCTTCGGCGCCGGGTACTATGTGTCGTACCTCGTCGGCTTCGGCATGCTGCGCGAAATGGGCGCCCTCATGACGGGGATCATCATTGCCGGTCGTACCGGTGCCGCGTTCGCCGCCGAACTTGGCAGCATGAAAATCACCGAAGAGATCGACGCCTTGACGACGTTGGGCGTTTCACCGATCGAGCATCTCGTGCTGCCGCGGGTGCTCGGCATATTCGTCATGATGCCGCTACTCACGATCTACGCCGACTTCGTCGGAATCGTCGGTGGCATGTGGGTGTCGGCGCTGCTGCTCGATTTGTCGTTCAAGCAGTTCATGAGCGGTATGCTGCAGGCGGTGACGCTGTCCGACGCGCTGCTCGGCGTGGTCAAGGGCACGATCTTCGGATTGATCGTGGGCCTGTCGGGCACCATGAAAGGACTGCAGGGCGGATCAGACGCAGGGGCCGTCGGACGCGCAGCAACATCCGCCGTCGTGCTGGGCATCACGCTGATCATCACGGCCAACGCCGTCGTGGACTGGCTCGCAGCCCTGCTCGATATATGACGGCAACGCATGCCTCGCCGTCGCACGACGCGCGCTCGACGCATCCCGATGTACCGGCCATCGAGGTCCGCGATCTCACCATGAAATACGGTGACCGCGTCATCATGCGCGACCTCAACTTCAGCGTGGCGCGCGGCGAGGTCTTCGTGCTCATGGGCGGCAGCGGTAGCGGCAAGAGCACGCTGCTCAAGCATCTCATCGGACTCAAGGCGCCGGCGCAGGGTCAGATTCTCTTCTTCGGCGAGGACCTCGCCGTCAGCGACCACGTGGCGCGCAAGCGCGCGCTGCGACGCATGGGGGTGCTCTACCAGAACGGAGCGCTCTGGAGTGGGCTCACACTCGCCGAGAATGTGGCGCTGCCGCTCGAGGAGTTCACGGACCTCGATAGGGACACGATCGCCGAGGTCGTGTCCCTCAAGCTCGCACTCGTCGGACTGCGCGGCTTCGAGGGGTTTTACCCGTCGGCCATCAGCGGTGGCATGCGCAAGCGTGCAGCCCTCGCCCGCGCGGTGGCCCTCGACCCCGAGGTGCTCTTTTTCGATGAGCCATCGTCCGGCCTCGACCCCATCAGCGCGAGCCGACTCGACGATCTCATTCTCGAGATCAAGGCCAGCTTCGGCACCACCATCATCGTGGTCAGCCACGATCTCGAGAGCATCTTCCGCATCGCCGACCGGGCGCTGTTCCTCGATATCGACGAGCGAACCATGACGGCACTCGGTCCGCCGAAGTCGTTGCGCGACGATCCGCCTACCCCGCAAGTGCACCAGTTCCTCACCCGCAGCAGCGAAGGTGCTTCATGAGTAGACGCGCGAATCCGACCGCCATCGGACTCTTTCTCCTTGGCGCGCTCGCCATCGTGATCGTCGGCGTCGCGGTACTCGCGTCGGCCACCTGGTTTCGGTCGCGTACCACATTCATCAGCTTCTTCCCCGAATCGGTGAACGGCCTGGAGAACGGGGCACCCGTGAAGTTCCAGGGCGTGCCCGTGGGCAGCATCACCGCGATCAACATTCAGATCGATCCGCGCGACGATTCCTTCCAAGTGCCCGTCGAGTACGAGATCGATCTGCCGCGTCTCACGACCTCGCGTGGGACCTTCGTGAATCTCGAGGACACGCTCGTCCTGCAGCAGCAGATCAAGAAGGGGCTTCGTGCTCAGTTGCAGATGGAGAGCTTCGTGACCGGCGTGTTGTATCTCGAGCTCAGCTACCGGCTGGACTCCACACCGCCACGGTTGTACGCCACCGATACGACGATCTATCCGCAGATTCCCAGTACGCCGTCACTCATGGCGGCCATCGGCGGCGGTGCGGGCAGCCTTCTCGCGGAGATGTTGAAGATCCTCAACCGCGTCAATGGCATGCTCGGCGATGTGAACATGCGCGAGATCAACACGGCAGTCGTACAGTCGGCGAAGGCCGTGCAGCAGCTCGTCGGTTCACCGGAACTGCGCGCGACACTGCGCGAAATGCCCGGCGCCACGGCGCAACTCAATCGGACGCTGGCCGAAGCGGAGCGGCTTGCGTCGCGGGCGGGCGTGGCGCTCGATTCGATACAGCCGGGCGTGACAAGCGCGAGCACCGAGGCGGTGGCCACTCTGAAAGAGCTACGCAAAACGCTCGAGGAAGCACACAGTCTGCTGTCGGCCGACACCGGCCCGGGGTACGCGCTCACCGGTGCGCTCACGAGCATGCAGGAAGCCGCCGATGCACTGCGCATGCTCATCAACTCGCTCGAGCAAAACCCCGAGATGCTGATTCGCGGCAAGAAGCCCCCGGTAAAGAGGTGACCACGAGATGATCATGCGAACCAGTGTTCAGACGGCGCAAGTGGCGATCCTCGTCGCCGCGCTCCTGCTCGGCGGATGCTTCAAGCTGACGCGCAAGTCCCCCCCTCCTCGGCAGTACGTGCTCAGTGCGACGGCGCCGCCCCGCACCACCGCCAATGCACCGGCCGCTGGCGCCACGGCACCCACGACACGCGCAGCGTTCACGGTCGGACTACGGCGCATGGACCTCGCGTCGTATCTCTCCGTCCAGTACATCATCGTGCGGCGCGGGACGAGTGAACTGCTGACCTCCGAATTTCATCGCTGGGGCGAGGATGTCGGCGACGGCATCAATCGCGTGGTGGCAGCGAATCTCGCCGGTTCGCCCTCGGTGCGCGCGGTGGATGTCGCACCGTGGCAGCGAGCTTCACGGCACGACTTTCTGGTACAGCTGCACGTGACGCGCTTCGAAGGCGTCGCCGATTCTGCCGGGACCGAGGGTCGCGTGCAGGTGACCGCCGGCTGGGACATCATCCGTCCGTTCGACGGGCGCCTGCTGCTGCGCGGCAGCACCGACGATCGCCGCGAAACGTGGCGCGTGGGTGACTACACCGGTCTCGTGCGCGGGCTCGATGCGGCGCTGCAGCGCGTGGCGCGCGATATCAGCGCGTGCCTGGCGCGATTCCCGAATGATTCGACACCGCCTTCGGCGTGTGTGTCGGCGGATTCTGCGGGTGGCAATGTAGCGAAGACTGCCGCTGACTCGCTGAACAGATGACGCAGAGACGCAGAGAATGCAAGTATGTTGCTCTGCGCCTCTGCGCCTCTGCGTTCTCGGCGCCTCGGCGTGATCAGTTCCGCCGTCCAGCAGCATCGAGACCTTCCCCCCGACACCGACGTCGGGAGCCACGGCACGCAGTGATCAGCGCAGCCGGCCCAGCTCGAGAAGGTGCGCGCGCACCAGGTCGGGGCGGTCAGTCGTGATGCCGTCTACACCGAGACCGATCAGCGCAGACATCTCCGACTTCGCGTTGACCGTCCACGCATAGACCTTGAGCCCGAGCCGGTGCGCCTCCGCAAGCACTTCGGCCGTCACGTTGCCGGCCTGCGGCGACCAATTCCGTCCACCGGCGGCGACGATCGCACGCGGCACGGACCCTTCGTGGTCGTCCACGTCGATTCCCGCCATCCATGCGGACGCGCCGGCCTTGCCCACCTCAATGGTGCTCCGGTCCTTCCCGTCGAGCGTGAGGTAACTGGTGGGGATCTCCGGAGCGACGGCCTGAACGCGACGCAGCGCGCGCCAGTCGAACGAAATGATCTGGGCACGTGACGCGACGCCGCGACGGCGCAGCTGCGCCACCGTGGAATCGGCCACCTGCTCCGGCGGCGCGGAGAACGTCGGCTGGGTGGGGTCCGTCTTGATCTCGACGACCAGACGGGTGGGTGGCGCGCACCGCTGCTCAAAGAGCGAGATCACGGCATCGAGGGTCGGGACGCGCTCGCCATCGGCGGGCACTTGGTCGGGATGCCGCTTCGCGTATTCCGACTCTGGACGCAGACGTCCCACGTCGTACTGCTGCAGCTGCCTCAGCGTCAGGGCGCGCACCAGCGGCCGATTCGTCTCGGAGATCCACGCGCCCGTAGCGTCTCGTGCGAGGTCCGGGTGCAACGCGTAGTCGTGATGCACCACGAGGACGTGGTCCGCCGTCAGATGCACATCCAGTTCGATGCCGTCCACACCGAGCGCACAGGCGCGCTGAAACGCAGCCAGCGTGTTCTCAGGCGCCAGCGCGGCCGCGCCGCGATGGCCGATGATTTCCACGCGCTGCGCGACGGCGCGCGATGAAACCGTGCAGAGCGCGAAGGCGAGCGAGCACGTCAGCGCAGCCCGTTGGGCCGACAAAGCAGGAAGTATGATGGTCATGCAGGAATGAGAATCACACGAACGCCCGGGGGCGACGCCGGCTGCGTAACGAACGTGACACAGGAACGCAGAGACACTCACATCATCCGTCTCTGCGCCGCAGCGCGCTCCGCGACGCTGCGCACCATGCCGGCGATTCAGATTCCATGGACTCTCCGTTGACTCGCGGAACCGTCCAGCGGCACCGAGACTTCACACCGCCAACACCGACCGTGCGATCGCATCGAGCCCGCCGCGCAACGGATCGCACACCGGCACGCCCAGCTCGGCCGACACACGCTGCGCGTACTCGTGCCACGCCGCGTCGGAGAGTGACGACGAATTGATGCTCACGCCGGCCAATCGCACGTGTTTGTTGGTCACACGCGCCGCCGTGAGATACTGCGCGACCGCGTCGGCCAACGGCGGAATCGGATGGTTCGGGCGGTACTCGATCGTTCGTCGCGACGGGTCATGACAGAGCACAAGGCAGTCCGGCTGCGAACCGTGCAGCAAACCCAACGTGACACCGGCGTAGGCCGGATGAAACAACGAGCCCTGCCCTTCGATCACATCCCAGTGATCCGGCTCGTTATCCGGTGACAGCACCTCGGCCGCGCCCGCGATAAAGTCGGCCACCACGGCATCGATCGCGATACCGCTCCCGGCGATCATGATGCCCGTTTGTCCGGTGGCGCGGAACGTGGCCTTGGCACCACGCGCGTGTAGCGCGTTCGTAAGCGCGAGCGCCGTGTACTTCTTGCCGAGTGCGCAGTCGGTGCCCACCGTGGCCACGCGCATACCCGTGCGCTTGTCTCCCGTGCCCGCCGGGAACGTGACATCGCTGTGCCGCACGTCCATCAAGCGTACGCCGTGTTGCTGCGCCGCCGCCACCAACGACGGGAATGACGACAAACGCGTGTGCATGCCGCTCACGATATCGAGGCCGTTGGCGATAGCCGCTTCGAGATCGGGGAGCCAGCTGTCAGGCACGCTCCCGCCCACCGACGCAATGCCGATCACTAGACTCCCGGCCCCGCGTGCGGCCGCTTCTGCCGGTGAGAGGCGCGTGAGGCCCACGCTCACAGTGGCCTCGGGCAGACTCCATTCACCGATCACATCGTCGGGGCACCAATCGCGTAGACCGCAGGCGGTCTTGGCATCGGTGGGCTGCGTGCTGTTTCCCAGATACAGCAAATATGGCTTGCGGAGTTCGGGCATGACTGGTGCGGAGAGAGGGAGTGCGGCGACGATGGAACGCCAATGCCGAACCTATGTCATACCACAACTAGCGTACAACCGTTGTGATGGGTGCCCCAAAGGTGTCCCACAACAGCATTGGTATGATCCTGAACGCCGGCATTCCACGTTGCAGTATCTGAGTCCGCAGCAGTACGAACAGCCGCTCCGTCAGATGGCGCGAGCAGCGCAAACACTGTGTCCGTGAGATCGGTTCAACTCCGGAATTCGTACAGACTGCGCGCGACCGGGACGACGCCCCCTGCTCACCCGCCCTGACATGTGCCTACCACGCCTGCGGACCAACGTCATCGCCGAGCTCCAAGGCATGCTCCTGCCCGGCACGGATCCATGGCCTGCGGAGGTGGTGCAATTGGGGCGGGAGGCGTAAGGTAGGGGCAACGCTCTCCCCCACTCATGCCCCGTCCTCGTCGCACCTCGCTGGCCGCTCGCTGTGCCACCCTACTGGTGGGGCTGTTCCTCACGGGGATGGCCGGCCAGCCCCCACGCCAGCCCGCCTCCTTCGTCGTTACCGGGGCGCGTATCGCCGACGGCACCGGCGCCCCCTTAAGAACAGCTAGCGTGCGCGTGCAGGGTGACACGATCGCCGCCGTCGGCGCCGTCACGCCGCGCCCCAACGAGCCGGTGATCGACGGCACCGGGCTGGTGCTGGCCCCCGGATTCATCGACACCCACAACCACTCCTCGTCGGGGCTGGAGGTCGAGCCTGCGGCGGTCTCGCAGGTCTCGCAAGGGATCACCACCGTCGCCGTGGGGCCGGACGGCAGCTCGCCTTGGCCAGTGGGCGCGTACCTGCAGCGTCTGCGCGCCAAGCCGCCCACCGTGAACGTGGTCACCTTCGCGGGGCACGCCACCATCCGCCGCGAAATCATCGGCTACGACTACAAGCGCCCGGCCACTCCCGATGAGGTGACGCGCATGGCCGCGCTGGTCACGCAGGCCATGAACGAGGGCGCC
Organism: Gemmatimonadales bacterium; assembly: GCA_038210005.1. Lineage (GTDB taxonomy): Bacteria > Gemmatimonadota > Gemmatimonadetes > Gemmatimonadales > Gemmatimonadaceae > Gemmatimonas. Next base: position 9,575 of record JBBQXC010000068.1, on the reverse strand, counting down.
TTCGGCCTCAGCTCCGGACTGGAGTACGAAGTGGGCAGCTACTCGGCCACCGACGAAGTGGTCACGATGGCGCGCGCCGCCGGCGCCAAGGGCGGCATCTACATTTCGCACATCCGCGACGAGGCCGATCTGGCCATGGACGCCATCCGCGAGGCCATCACGATTGGCGAGCAGGGGAACGTCCCCGTACAGATCACGCACATCAAGCTGGGCACCGTGGGGGTGTGGGGGCAGGCCAACCAGGCCGTGGCCATGGTGGAGGCGGCCCGCACACGCGGCGTGGATGTCACCGCCGATGCCTATCCGTACCTCGCCTGGCAGTCCACGCCGCGCGTGCTTATTCCCAACAAGCGCTACACCGACTCGGCCAGCGTGCGGCGCGGGCTGGACGACATCGGCGGCGCCAAGAACGTGCAGATCACCCGTTGGGGGGCGCACCCCGAGTTCGTGGGCAAGCGGCTCGACGAGGCGGCGCGCCTACTGGGCGTGAGCGACATCGAGGCCTACATCCGCTTTCAGGGAGACAAGGAATCCGGGATGATCGGCCACGCCATGACCGAGGAAGATCTGCGCACGTTTTACCGGCAGCCGTGGGTGATGGTGGCCAGCGACGGCGGCATCGCCAACAACCACCCGCGCGGCGCCGGCACCTTCCCGCGCGTGCTGGGGCAGCTGGTGCGCGAGCAGCGGTGGATGGTGCTCTCTGAGGCGATCCACAAGATGTCCGGCATGCCGGCGGCGCGACTGGGGCTGCGCGATCGCGGGGTAGTGAAGCCGGGGATGAAGGCCGACCTGGTGCTGTTCGACCCGGCCACCGTGACGGACCGCGCCACCTTCGAGCAGCCGCACGCGCTATCCACCGGAATCCAGCGTGTGTGGGTGAACGGCGTGCTGGTGTGGACGGGAACAGCGGTGACGGAGGCGCGCCCGGGGCGCGTGCTGACGCGGAAGTAGAGGCGCGCCCAGCTACGCGGCCGGGCGCAGCTGCCGCCGAGGGGGCGAACGCACGCGGGGGGTGGGAGCCGGCAGCTGCCGATTCCCACCCCCCGTGTGTTTCTTCCGAGACGGCGAGCCGAGTCAGTACCCCGGATTCTGCGTGAGCAGCGGTGAGACGCGCGTGTCGCGGATGGGGATGGGGAAGAGTGCCTGTCCCGGCCGGTCCTGGATCCCCTTCACCTGGAGCACCTTCCCGAGCCGGATGAGGTCGGACCAGCGGTCCCCTTCAAGCGCGAGCTCGAGGCGACGCTCCAGTTCGATCTGGTTGATGACGGCGTCCTGTGTGTTGACCTGATTCCCCAAGGTGTGCGGCGCCAGTCCGGCGCGGATACGCACCTTGTTGTACTGCGCCACGGCCTCGGGAAGGCGGTTGAGGCGCGCCAGCGCTTCGGCCTTGATGAGGACCACCTCCGCGAGGCGGATCACGTGGACGTGCTCAGTACCAGGTCGCGCTGACCACTTCGTGCCGTTGAGCGGGCGGCCGGCGACGCCGCTGGGGCGGACGCTCACGGCCTTCCGGACGTCGCCCGCGGGGTACGCCGCGTCAAGCCCGCTGCTAGGGGCCACCTCGGCTCGCCCTACCGAGAGGTAGTAGTTGCTGAGGCCATTCGACTCGGTGGCATTGAAGGCCACGCGGAAGATGTCCTCGGTCGTGTTGCTCCCCAACGATGAGAAGAGGTCGGCGTAGGGGACGACAAGTGTGTCGCGTCCCGCAAGCACCAGATTGGCGGCATCCAGTGCGGCCTGGTAGTCGGCCTGGCTGTTGGCGTTCCCCGTGAGCCCGGCACGGTAAAAGAGCACGCGGGCCCGGAGCGCGCGCGCGGCCACCGGCGTGGCGTAGCGGGTGTTGCTGGTATTACGGGTGAGCGTCTGCGCGCTGTCGAGGTCCCTGAGCACCTGCGTGTACACGTCGTTCACCGGTGTCCGGACGTATGCCTTCGACTCGTCGGGACCGGTCGTGACCGTGGTGGGAATGGGGACCGGCCCCCAGTACTTGACCAGATTGTGAAAGCCGAGGGCGCGGATGAAGTACGCCTGCCCCATGACGTCGGCGCGAGTCGCCTCGGGAATGGAAGCCACCGTGGGGACGATGTTGATGAGAAGGTTGGCGCGATTGATGCTCGAGTAGATCGCGGTCCAGAGGCCGGTGACCTCCGAGTTGTCGGCCTGCATGCGGTTGGACTGCATCTCCCCGAGGTACTGGAAGGTGCCCGACCAGACGGCGTTGTCGGCGGCAAGGTCGCCCACAAGGGGCGCCGAGAGGCCGTAATAGTTGCCGCTCTGCAGCGCGTCGTAGGCACCGTTGAGGGAGGCGGTGGCCGTGGCGGCGTCCTGAATCATCTGGTCTTGCGGGAGCGACGTGACCGGCTCCGTCTGCAGGATGCCGTCGCAGGCGGCGGTGGCCGTCAGCGCAGCCAGCGTGGCCAAGCGCGCGAGCGCTCGGGCGTGTGTCTTGAGGGAAGTCATGATCACCATCCGGCGGTAATGCCCACGGTCCAGGTGCGGGCCAGGGGGTACGCGTAGAAGTCGACGCCCAACGACAGATTCGCGTTGGTGCCGGCAGAGTTGACGTCGGGGTTGTAGCCCGTGTAGTTGGTCCACGTGACGAGGTTGCGGCCGCTCACGTAAAGACGGGCGTTGTCCGCGCGCACCTGCTTCGCGAGCGACGCCGGGAGGCGCCACCCGAGGGTGACCTCCTGCAAGCGGACGAAGGAACCGTCCTCGATGAAGCGGTCGGACATGAAGCGGGCGCCGCCGGTGCTACCCATACGGGGCTGATCGGTAATGTCGCCCGGCTTCTGCCAACGGTTACGCACGTTGCCGAACTTGTTGTCGGACGAGTTGCCGCCGTCGTCGGCGAAGAGGCGGTTCATGTTGAGGAGCTCGTTCCCCTGCGTGAACTGCAGGAACGCGCGGGCGTCGAATCCCTTCCAGCGCATCGCGTTGGTCAAGCCGCCGAAGTAGTCGGGCTGTGCGCTGCCCAGCGCGGAGGACAGGTCCGCGGCCACCGGGGCCGTCGTTTCCCCACCATCGGCGCGCCGATAGACGGCATTCCCGTTGGCCGGGTCTACGCGGAGGAAGTCGTAGACGAAGAACGTGCCGATGGGCTTGCCGACCATGGCGACGCTCGTGAGGCGTCCCGAGGTGGTGGAGTTGACCGGTTGCCCGTCGGAGAGCGCGGTGATCTGGTTGCGGTTCCAGGTGACGTTGACGTCGCTGGTCCACTCGAAGCCGCCGGTACCGGGACGGCGGATGTTCACGGTCTGCAGCTGCAGGTCGACGCCGCGGTTGCGCAGCGAGCCGACGTTGTCGGCCACCGTGGTGTAGCCGCTGGTGGCGGCCACCGGCCGGTTCACGAGCAGGTCGGCCGTGGTGCGGTTGTACCAATCCACCACGAGGTTGACGCGCCCGTTGAACAGGCCCATGTCAGCGCCGAGATCGGTCTCAGTGGTGCGCTCCCAGCGGAGGTTGGGATTCCCCAACTGCGAAGGCGCGAGTCCGGCCACGCCGGCGTACGGATTGGCGGTCGCCAGGGTACGGCTGCCGAAGTCGGCGATCTGCTGGTTGCCGGTGCCGCCGCGGCTGGCGCGCAGTTTGAGCGTCATGAGGCGGGAGAGCGCGCTGGCCCAGGTTTCGTCGCTCACCGTCCAGGCACCCGAGAGGGCCGCGAAGTTGCCGTAGCGACTATTGTCGCCGAAGCGGGATGACCCGTCGCGCCGCAGGCTGGCGGTCAAGACGTAGCGTTCACGCCACGTCCAGTTGGCGCGGGTGAAGTAGGATACGAGAGCGCTCTCGGTCTCGCCGCCGTCGAACACCGAGACCTGCGCCGCGTTGCGCACGTAGCGCTCAAAGCCGGTGGGGAAGCCCGTGCCGGCGACGTAGTTGAAGTTGGTGGAGTTGCGCTCCTGACTGGCGCCGGCGGTGAGGCGCAGCGTCTGGTTATCGGAGTCGATGAGGTCCCAGTTGCCGAACGTTTCGGCAAGGAAACGGTAGGCGCGGGTGCGTCCGTTGGCGCCTTCGCCGCCCACGCTGGTGCTCACCGCACGGTCCACCTTCGGCGAACGCCAGCGGAGTTCGTCGAGCGCGTAGATGTCGGTGCCGAGGCGCGCAGACAGGTTGATCTTGTTGGTGACCGCATAGCGCGCCTCGACGTTCCCCAGCGCGCGCAGCGTGTTGACGTTGAGCGAACTGTACGTCGCGGTGGCCACCGGGTTGGAGTAAATGAGGCCGTTGGCGATGCCGGCGAAGCCGAAGGAGTTGCCGCGGATCGGCGAGAACGGCTGCATGGCCATCGCGTTGGTGACGATGCCGTCGATGTTCTGGTCGCCGGGGACGCGATCGTTGGACTCGCGGGTGAGCCCGATGTTGGAGGTGATGGTGAGCTTGCTGGTGGCCTGCGCGTCGGTGTTGAGGCGCACCGCCTGCCGCTGGTAGTCGGAGCCGATGACGATGCCCGTCTGCCGCGTGTCGCTACCGCTGAGGAACATGCGGAGGCGGTCGGTGCCGCCGCTTACGCTCATGTTGACTTCGCTCATGGGCGCTTGGCGGAAAACAGCGGACTGCCAGTCGGTGTTGATGCTGTCGGTGCCGACGGCGAAGCGGGGGGCGAGCCCTTGGTTGGTGCGCGCCTCGTTCATCACGGCCACGTACTCGGAGGCGTTCAGCAGATCGACGGTGCGCTCCACCTCCTGAGAGGCGGTGTAGGCGCTCATGCTGAAGCGGAAGCGGTTGCCGCCGGCGCCACGCTTGGTGGTGATGACGATCACGCCGTTGGAGCCGCGAGAGCCGTAGATGGCGGCGGCGGCCGCGTCCTTGAGCACGTCGATGGAAGCGATGTCGTCGGGGTTGATCCCCGAGATGGGGCTCATGCGCTGCCCACTGGTGCCCGTGATCTGCTCAAAGGTCCCCTGGATCATGGGGACGCCGTCGATCACGTAGAGCGGCTGGCTGCCGGCGTTCAGCGAGGCGGGGCCGCGGATGCGGACCGACACGCCGCCGCCAGGCTCACCGCTGTTCTGCATTACCTGAACGCCTGGGACCCGCCCCTGCAGGGCGTTGTCGATGCTGACGACAGGGATGGCCTCGAAGGCACTGCTGTCTACGCTGGCGATGGCGTTACTGACCGTGGCGCGCCGACTGCTGCCATAGCCGGTGGCCACGACGGTGCTGAGGACGGCGGCCACGGGGCGCAGGCGGATGTCCACCGTAACGGTGCTCCCCGCCGTCAAGTCCACCGTGCGCTGAAAGGCGCCGTAGCCGAGGCGCTGCGCGCGCACGGTCACCCGCCCGACGGGGACGCCCACGAGCTGGTAGGCACCCGTCTCCGAGGTGACCGCGCGCGCGGGGGCGCCAGTGACGGTCATCTGTACCCCGGACACAGGACGGCCGGTGGTGGAGTCGGTGACGGTGCCGCGCACGGTGCCGGTCGCCCCCTGCGCCCAGAGGGCGCGGGCGGCCGGCGTGGCCATCAGGACCCCGGCGAGCGCGACAAGGAACGCCACCCGCGGCATCGCGGGCGCCCTCCCCGCTATGACAGTCCACAACCATTGACGAGCGCGCATGACTTCCTCCGAAAGGGGATGACGGGACATTGAGCTATGAAGCGGTGGCTGGTCCTGCGCGGTGTTGTGGAGAGACGCATCGCCTCATCACGATCCACGCGCGCGCTGTCTGCCGACGGGGCGCACACTGTGAGGCCAGTCACTATCGAGATCATAGGTCTAAATCCGCACGAGCGCGAGAGTCAGCCGTCCATCAAGTCGGACGACGGGTCGATCCTTCTGCGGCAGTATCGCTGCGGCAGTATCGCTGCGGCAGTATCGGCCTGAATACACCTGCCCAGCCTGGGGCAATGACTTCGGCTACCTCCGGCGGCGCGTTCAGATCGACGCATACACACAGCGATAGCCCGTTCGACCGAGCTATCGCTTGTCGAACCAAACCGCACACCTCGGCTGCCGGCTTGTGTGGCAATGCCGACACGACGCATGGTCGGCTGTTTGATCATTTGCTGACGATCCGCATCGCCGTCACCAGGACGCAATCGGTATGCGGAATTGGGGTACGGATCGCGCAAACGTCGCCTCCAATCTCAGTGGCTACGCGGAAACCGTTGCCATCGCTCCATTGGCTTGGTAATCTCTCTGATCGGTTCGTTTGGCAGTGGCTAGTCAGGCATTTGCGGTGTCCCAAACGTGTCCCAAGCGTGCGCCGGGAGTTTTGGTTTTATCCATGCGCCGTCGAAACACGATGTTTCGAATTTCGTTTCACCGAAAACGGCGCAAAGCGATGCAAATTAGATAGAGAGAAGCCAGTTTCTTCCCTCAGGTCGAGCGCGAGCACGTCGCACGACCGAAAGGCGTGGTGGCCGAGTGGTTTAAGGCAGCGGTCTTGAAAACCGCCGAACCTGAAAGGGTTCCGTGAGTTCGAATCTCACCTACGCCGTACCCGAAGTGAACATCTCCTGTACCGTGCCGGTGCCGTCCATGCTTCGTTTTTTGCTCGCGCGCGCGCTGGCGCCGCTGGTCGCACTGGCGGCGTTCGTGCCTCAGCTGCTGGCACAGGCGGCCGCGCCGCCTTTGGCGCTCGCTCCCGCCGTGCGCATCACCGAGCAGACCAGTGGCACCTCGAAGCTGCTGCAAGCGGTGCATGCGGTGTCTGAGCGCGTGGTGTGGGCCTCGGGACACGGCGGCGTGGTGTTGCGCTCCACCAACGGGGGCGACACGTGGGAAGCGCGTCCCACCGCCAGTGGCGATTCACTCGAGTTTCGCGATGTCCACGCCGTTAGTGCCGATACCGCGTGGATCATGTCCGCCGGCAGCGGTGCCAAGTCGCGCATCTATCGCACCACCAATGGCGGCGCATCATGGACGCTTCAGTTCATGAACCCCGACACCGCCGCGTTCTACGATTGCCTTTCCTTCGGCCGCGGCAGTGGCCGCACCGGCGTGGCGTTCAGCGACGCGTCGGACGGACGCACGAATATTCTGCTCACCGACAATGACGGCGTGTCGTGGCGGCTGCTGGCACCATCAGTGGTACCGGCACCACTGCCCGGCGAAGGCGCCTTCGCGGCCAGTGGCCTCTGCGTGGTGCACGGTGATGCGCGCGCCGTGTTCATCGCCACCGGCTCGCCGGGGGCGCGGCTGCTGCGCAGTCGCGACGGCGGACGCACGTGGGATGTCGAGAACACGCCGTTCACGCGAGGCACAGTGGCCGGACTCACGGGTCTCGCCTTCAAGGATGGACAGACCGGCATGGTCGTGGCCGCCGATATCAACCGACTGCGCACCGACTCCTCGACAGCCGTGGTGGGCATCACGACCGACGCCGGACGCACCTGGGAGCTCCGCACACGACCGCCGCTGCCCGGCGCGCTGGTGGGTGTGGCGTGGGTACCCGGCGCCGGCAGCGAGACGGCCGTGGTGACCAGCTACGGCGGCGCGTTCATCACCAGCGACGCCGCGCGCACGTGGCGCACGTTGACGAATGCCCTCACGACCGGCGTGAGCGCGGTCGGCGCGAGCGTCTGGATCGTGGGCGGCGGCGGCAAGATCACACGGCTCGACTGGTAGCGTTCGAGCGCGGCGCGACTAGACGGTCTCGGCATCGCACGCCATGATTGGCCGATGAACACTTCATGGCATCTGCGGCTCCGCCGCCCTTCGCGACCCACGCGCGCGCTTGCTCTTGTCCTGACCGCGTCGCTGGCGGCCTGCGGCGCCGGAGACAAGGCACCGGCGTCTGAGCGCGCTACCGGGACCGACACCGCCCTGACCCCCGCCCTCGCGGCGATCACCGCCAACGGCCTCATGGCCCACACGAAGGCACTCAGCGACGATTCGCTCGAAGGCCGCGCACCCGCCACGCCGGGCGAAGAGAAGACCGTCGCGTATTTGCAGCGGCAATTCACCGCCATGGGGCTGAATGGCGGCATGCCCGATGGGTCCTTTGTACAGAAGGCCACGTTCGCGGGCATCACCGGCAAACCGGAAGCCTCCTTTCGCATCGGCTCGCGCGTGATGCCGTTGTCGTTCCCCGCCGACTACATCGCCCGCACGCGACATGAAGTGCCCGTGATCGATGTCGACGCCGAGATGGTATTCGTGGGCTACGGCGTCGACGCCCCCGAGTACGGCTGGAACGACTACAAGAACGTCGACGTGAAGGGTAAGGTGCTGGTGATGCTGGTGAACGATCCGGCGGTGGCCGATCCGAACGACAGCACGAAGCTCGACAGCACGATGTTCAAGGGCAAAGCGATGACGTACTACGGTCGCTGGACCTACAAGTACGAGATCGCGACCGCGAAGGGCGCCGCCGGCGCGCTCATCATTCACGAAACCGGTCCCGCGGGCTATCCGTTCGAAGTGCTCAGCGGCAGCGCAGCGCTCGAGCAATTCGATATCGCCACCGCCGATGGCAACATAGGTCGTACGAAGGTGGAGGGCTGGATCACGCAGTCCAAGGCGGAAGAATTGCTGAAGGCTGTCGGCAAAGATTTCGCCTCGCTCAAGGCCGACGCAAAACGTAAGGACTTCACACCGGTACCCCTCGGCGCCACCGCGAAGATCCACATCAGCAACATCACCCGGCGCGTGGAGTCACGCAACGTGGTCGCCATGCTCGAAGGCAGCGACGCCGCGCGCAAGAACGAGTACGTGATCTACAGCGCCCATTGGGATCACCTGGGTCGCGACACCAGCATCACAGGCGATCAGATCTTCAACGGCGCGCTTGATAACGCGAGCGGCACGGCACAATTGCTGGAGATCGCGAAGGGATTCAGCGCGCTGCCGACGAAGCCGGCACGCTCCATCATGTTCGTCGCGCTCACCGCTGAGGAAAAGGGGCTGATCGGCGCCAAGTTCTTTGCCGCGAATCCGCCGGTACCTCTGGCCAACGTGCTCGCCAACATCAACATGGACGGCTTCAGCCAGTGGGGACGTACCAAAGACGTGACCGTGATTGGCCTGGGCACCAGTACGCTGGATGACGTGCTGGCCGATGTACTTCGTCCGGCTGGACGAGTGCTCGCACCTGATCAGGAGCCGGAGAAAGGCTTCTTCTACCGATCAGATCATTTCGAGTTCGCCAAGCAGGGCGTGCCCGCGCTCTACACCGAAGCCGGTGTGCAATTCGTGGGCAAGGACTCCACGTACGGCATGAAGAAGCGCGAGGAGTATACCTCGCGCGACTATCACCAGCCCAGCGACGAAGTGAAGCCCGACTGGGATCTCTCCGGCGCCGTAGAAGACACGCAGGTGCTCCTCCAGGTCGGCTATCGTGTGGCCAACGGCACCGTGTGGCCGACCTGGAAGCCTGGCACCGAGTTCAAGGCGAAGCGCGACTCGGTGCTGAAGGCGGCTGGCAAGTAACGCGAATTACTTGGGCTCTGGTTCGAGGTGCGACTCCACGAACCAGAGCTGCTTGTCCGTCTCGCTCGTAATGCGCGTGAGCAGATCGGCCGTGATCGCGTCATCGGCAGCCGACGCCTCCTCGATATCGGCCCGCGCGGCATTGGCGCAGAAGGCCAGCGCCTCGGCCACCACATGAACCCATTCGTCGGCGTGGTCGAC
>JBBQXC010000067.1:0-23227 GCA_038210005.1 Gemmatimonadales bacterium | reverse complement strand
TGTCTGAAGGCAACGCGCGCTACCGGGTTTTTACGCCATTCAGTTTCGATGATGGTGATCGCCTGTCCGTTGTTCTTCGTCCCGAGGACGATCGGTGGGAGCTCTCGGACGAAGGCAGCACCTATATGCGTTTGAGCTACACGCTGGATGATCGAGCGCTTCAGGCGGAAGGGCGGCGGAAGATCATCGAGAATGCGCTTGCCGCAGGTCAGGTCCAAGATCGTAATGGTGAACTGGTGGCAGCGGTTGACAGCGCAAACTACGGGGATGCGCTGTTCAGTCTCGTGCAAGCCGTTCTCCGAATCACTGACGTTTCCTTGCAAACGCGTGAGCAGGTGCGGTCGAACTTTATAGCCGATGTGCGGGCTTTTGTTGAGCGCATCGTGCCTCCCGACCTGCGAGTCTATAAGTGGAACGAGCCCAAGCTTGATCCTGAGAGCCGCTATCCGGTAGACTGGTTCGTGAAGACCAATGATCGTCCTCTGTTCCTGTTTGCTTTGCAGACCGAAGATAAGGTAAAGGATGCGACGATCGTTCTGCATCAGTTTGAAAAATTGCAGTATCGATTTCGCACCGTCGGGATCTTCCAGGATCAGCAGGACATATCGTCAAGGACGCTCGCGCGGTTTACCGACGTGGCGGAGAAGAATTTTTCTGCACTTGAAGGCAACGAGGACCGTATTCAACGGTATCTCGCTGAATTGCTACCTTCGTCAGCGCAGGCGCCGAACAACTAGTCATGGACGCGAAGTAACACAGCTCGGCCATCGTCGGGAGAAGGGGTGAGCGGGGGAACCGCTGGTCTCGTCACGCTCCCTTTCACCCCCACGCCGATCATGCTCAGCAGGCTCCGGAACTTCCTCATACGGCTGACCGACACGCTCTGGTTCATTCCGAGCCTGATCGCATTGTTCATGGCCGCGCTTGCCATCGTCATGGTCGAGGTGTCATCGCTGATCGACGCCGAAGCGCTGGCGCGGTTCCCTCGCGTCTTCGGGGCGAGCGCAGACAGTTCCCGCGCGCTGCTGTCGGCGATCGCCGGCGCGATGATCACGGTGGCCGGACTCACGTTCTCGCTCACCATGGTCGCGGTGACGCAGGCGTCGACGCAGTACACCTCGCGCATCCTGCGCAACTTCATGCGGGACCGCGGCAATCAGATCGTCCTCGGCATCTACGTCGGGATGTTCGCGTACTGCATCCTCGTCGTGCGAACCATTCGCAGCGGCGACGAGGGCCGGTTCCTCCCGTCCCTCGCGGTCGTCCTTGGCATCGCGCTCGCGATCGGCAGTGTCGGTATGCTGCTCTTCTTTGTGCATCACATCGCCAATGCGCTGCAGGCCTCGACCATCGTGCATCGGATCACCGCCGAGACGCTGGTGGCCGTCGAGCGTGCCTTTCCCGCGAGCATTGGCGAAGCGGCGGACAACGACACGCCCGACAACGCCGGCAACGTCGACGGTGTAGCCGACAGCGCATGGCGGCCGGTGGGTGCGCGCGCTACGGGCTACGTGCAGTCGGTCGACACCAACGGGCTGCTGGAGCTCGCCGAATCGCTGGATGTGATGGTGCGCCTCGTTCCCGCAGTGGGGGATTTCGTAATCGTCGGACATCCGGTCGCGTGGGTGGTGCCGTCACCCGCTTCAAGGCGTGGTGTGCAGCTTGCGACGGCCGTCATGCACGACGTGGCCGGGACGCTGACGGTCAGCAGCTACCGCACGGTGGAGCAGGACGCCGCCTTCGGCATCAGGCAACTCGTCGACATCGCGCTCAAGGCGCTCTCACCCGGCATCAACGATACGACGACGGCGATCACCTGCATCGACCACCTCGGCGCGATTCTGGTACGCGTCGTGGGACGGCAGGATGTTGCGCGGGCGCGCGCGGTGCGCGGTGTCGTGCGCGTGATTGCGCCGGCGCCGACGTTTGCGTCCCTGCTGGAGTCGGCATTCGACGAAATCCGTCAGAATTCGATCACCAACGTCAGCGCCCTCACCCGCCTGCTGACGACGATCGCCACCGTCGCCAGCTGTCCGATGGACGACGAGCGCCGGGATCATCTCGGCGAGCAGATCACGCGGATCGACGAAGCGGCGCGGCACGTGCCGTTGCGGTTCGACCGCACCCGCCTGCTTGCCCTTGTCGACGAAACGCGCAAGACGCTGCGCGCGGGTCCGCGATGATGTCAACCGTTCCCGCCGTCCTCAGCGCGCGGCGCGCACGCGCGCCAATGCTTCCATCGCGCGCCGCGCGTCGGCTGTCGGGAAGGCACCGGCGTCGAGGGCGCGCATGACTACCGCGTCGCGATGGTAGATGTCGTCAGCGAACCGGACCTTGCCGTCGCTCGCGTAGGCGGTGAGGTACGCGATGTACACCGGCAGCTTCGTGTCGAGATTCACGCGCTGGTTGTCGGGCCCCGTGTGCATGGCCGCCTGAATCCGGTCGAGATCCCATCCCAGCACGAAACGCGCGAGCTCGTTCGGCTGCTCCACGCGGATGCACCCGTGACTGGCCGCGCGCACTCGCTCCGAGAACAGCGCCTGTGACGGCGTGTCGTGCAGGTAGATCGCGAATTCGTTCGGGAAGATGAACTTCACCAAGCCGAGCGCGTTGTCCCCGCCGGGCTTCTGACGCACGTACGAGCCCCAGCTCGCGCGCACGGATTCGTAGCCGTTACGGGAGAAGTAGCTGGCGTCTGCCCGCTGCTTCGGCCACAGCTCGCGCCCGGCGATGCTTGCCGGCACGTTCCAGTAGGGTCGGAACACCACGTATGCCATGGAGTCGCTGAACACCGGCGTGGACCGGCCGCCGTACTCGGCCCCCACCACCACGTTCATGCTCAGGACCTCGCGCCCACCATCGAAGGCGCGCAGCCGGAATGTCGGCACGTTCACGATCACATACCGATCGCCGCGATCGCGCGGCAGCCAGCGGTGCCGTTCGAGGTTCGCGGCGATCTGGCGCAGCCGGTCGCTCGCGGACCGGTTCATCGACCGCCGCGTCGCTGGGCCGATGATGGCATCGTCCGCGAGCGCGTGCCGACGCTGGTATTCCAATACGGCTGCCGACAGCGCGCTGTCGTAGATCACGGGCGTCTCGGTACCCGTGCCGACCGCGGGGGCGGACCGGCTGAGCGCACTGCCGTCGGCCGAGGGTTGGAGTGACGTGGGCGCGCTCACGAAGCCTTCGGCGAACAGTCGACCGAGCAGGGCCCCCGCGAACCCGGCAGAGACCGTGTCACCGGGATGCACCACGCCGACGTCGGGAACCAGGGGCCAGCCGCCTCGGTCGACGATCTGGCGGTACTGGGCCAGTGACGACGTCAAGGCGGCGTACGACGCGTCTTGGGGCCGAAGCCCGGCGAGTGCCGCCCGCGCATCTGTGGCCGCGAGCGCGGATGCGAGCGCCGCGCCGACGTCGATCTGCTGGGGATCGATGTGCCACGCGGAGGTAATGCTCCCGGGGGCGACTTGTCCGGTCAGCAGGTCCGTGCCGTACGCGACGAAGGCCGCCGTGAGCCGGATGTCGGCGTCGGCGAGCGCGGCCGCCGACGGCTGCGCGCGGGCACGCTCTAGCGCCGCGGCGAGCGTTTCCAGACCATACCCGTCCACGCGCAGCGCCTCTGTGGGTGCCTTGAGCAGCGCGTCGAGCAGCGCATCGACGCGCGCGCGATCACCGGTGCCGGCCAGCCACAGGGGACGCTGGTCGACACCCTGATACAGACTGCGCACCCGTGCCCGCGCGGAGCGATCGAGTGACAGCCCCGGCGTGCGACCCGAGACGCCGGGTGCGATGACGTTCGTGAGGGCTGCCGTGATCGCGGACTGCAGCGTGTCCGGCGGCGTCGGCGAGGCTTGGGCGAACGTCAATGACGGAAGTAGCGCCGAGAACGACAGCGCGAGTCCGCACAACCACCGAAACAATCGGCGACTCGATCCGCGACGGCACACGCATTGGTCGCCCGCGGCGCGGGAGGCGAAGGGTGATGCCTGGGGCAGGGTGACGTTCAAGGCTGGCGACATACAAATCAACTCGGGACATTGGGGAGACCGCTGTGTACTGCTCGCTCGCCATACTGCGAGCACCGTGCCCGGCGTTGCGCTCCAGCGAACTCGACCTTGCTGACGTCGCGTGGCCCGGATCTCGCAAGGGTTCTCAGCACTCTGGAGTGCCTACTGATGAGGAGATGACCCTGTGAAATCGACCGTCGCCCACCCCACGGAAGCGCCGCCGCACCAAAAACAGGCGACTGCGGATGAGCACCAGAAGGACTCGATGATGCACGGCTCGTACGGCCGCTTCGCCGCGATGATCGTGACGTCCACCGCGATCATGTTCGTGCTCATGTACTCGCTGGTGTATCGGCTGGATCATGTGTGGTTCGCCAACACCCGTTTCATGATGGCGATTTATATGGGCGCCATGATGGCGGCGGTCATGTTGGCCTTCATGCGGGGCATGTACCGCAACAAGACGGTGAACGGGGCGATCTTCGGTGGGGCTGCGGTCGTCTTCGCCGTCGCTCTCTACCTCGCTCGCAGCCAATCCATGATCAGCGACGTCGCGTACATGAAGGCGATGATTCCACATCATTCCATCGCGATTCTCACGAGTTCACGCGCCAGAATCACGGACCCTCGTGTTCGCGCATTGGCCGACGATATCATCGCGGCGCAGAAACGGGAGATCAGCCAGATGGAAGCGCTCATTCACGAACTGGAGCAGCGATAGCGACGCGACCGTTCCCGGAGCCGCGCGAGGAGCTCGCGAGCGATTCCTCGAACCCATTGGTCGCCAGGATGGCATTGCCCACCTCAGGGAGGACACTCTGACACACGCTGCCGAGCGCAACAACAACGAGTTCAACCCGGTCGACCCAGCGGAAGCCACCAAGCCGGCCGAGACGATTCTGCGTCAGGAAATCGCGATCGGTGAGGAACAGTTGGAGCGGAAAACATCCGGACTGCTGTTGTCGGCCGTGAGTGCCGGCCTCGACGTCGGATTCGGACCGCTGATGGTCGTGTCTGTACTCGCCGCGAGTCCATCGGAAACGCTGGGGTCGCGACTGGTCGGTGCCATCGTCTACGCGATTGGATTCATCATTGTGATCATCGGGCGATCAGAACTGTTCACTGAACACACCACGCTCGCCGTGCTTCCGCTCTTGTCCGGACGCACGACGGTATCGCGCGTGGCGCGACTCTGGGCGCTTGTGTATGTCGGCAATATCGCGGGCGCCGCCGCCTTTGCCGCGGCCGGCGCACCGCTCGGTGTCGGTCTTGGGCTGTTCAAGCCCGACGACGTGGCACGCATGAGTCATCATCTCACCGATTTCAGCGCCGTGATGATTTTCGGTAGCGCCGTGGCCGCAGGCTGGATGATGGGCCTGGTGTCGTGGCTGGTCACGGCCGCACGCGACACGATGGCTCAGATCCTGATCATCCTGCTCGTGGCCGGATCGATCTACTTCCTGCACCTGCATCACTCCATCGCGGGCAGCGTGGAAGTGCTGATGGGCGTGTTCGTAGCCGGTGTGCCATTCTCCGAATACCTGCGGTTCCTTGGCCTGGCCACCGTCGGGAACGCGATCGGCGGCATTGTCTTCGTGGGGCTGGTGAAGTACGGACACATCTCGGCATCGGAGACGGCATCGGAGACGCCGTCGGTCCGGCATCGCTGAGGTTCGCTGCGCGAATCTGATGTGAATGCGGTGACATAGGCCGCAGGGGGCCAATGCACGAGCAACAATGAAGCGAATTGAGAATTGGCACTGGATGTGCGTCACTGCACTGGCGACTGCGAGTGGCGCGAGTTCCACCACGAAGTAGTCGCAACGCCTCCGTGTCCCTGGCAACCAACAGGATGTGATATGATGCGTGCTGAAAAGACGTACGGCTCGATAGAGCGAAAGTGCGCACTGCGCCCTTCAGGAACGTGGCCTTGGTGCTGCCGTTGGCTGGCGCTGACTCTGGTGCTTGCTACCGGTACGGCGATTCCGGCCGAGGCGCAATATTTCGGACGAAACAAGGTGCAGTACGACCGTCTCGACTTTCGCATTCTGCCCACCGCACATTTTCGGTTGCATTTCTATCCGGCGGAGTCACTGGCGACACTGGATGCCGCCCGAATGGCCGAGCGCTGGTACGCCCGTCACCGCGGCACCTTGAACCAAGAGTTCGCCTCGGGTCCGCTCATCTTCTATGCGGATCATCCGGACTTTCAGCAATCGAATGTGGTTGAAGGCAGCATCTCGCAGGGCACGGGCGGCATCACTGAGAGCCTTCGCGAACGCGTGATCATGCCGTTCACCGGCGTGTACGCGGAAACCGATCATGTGCTGGGGCACGAACTCGTTCACGTGTTTCAATACAAGATGGCTGCGGCGTCCAAATCCGGTCTTCGATCCATCGGCAACATCCCGCTTTGGCTGATAGAAGGCATGGCCGAGTATCTCTCCCTCGGACGCGACGACCCCAACACCGCGATGTGGCTCAGAGACGCGGTCCGTCGCAATGACCTGCCCACTGTCGATCAGCTCACCCGTGATGGACGCTACTTTCCGTATCGGTACGGGCAGGCCTTGTGGGCGTACATTGGCGGCACTTGGGGCGATGATGCGGTTGCGCGCGTGTATCGTGCGGCGCTTGCGAAGGGATGGGCCGCCGGCGTGCAGTCGGAACTCGGCATGAGCCTTGATACACTGAGCAACCGGTGGCACTCGGCCGTTCGCACCGCCTATGGGTCCGCCGTGGACGCGCGTACTGCGCCCGATCAGCTTGGCCGTGCGGTTGCCGCTTCCGCCGATCGTGGCGAACAGAACGTCTCGCCGTCGGTCAGCCCCGATGGCCGTATGATGGCGTACTTCTCCAGCCGCGGCCTGTTTGGTGTGGATCTTTACGTTGCCGACGTGGCCACCGGTCGCGTCGTCAGGCAGCTCACGTCGGTCACGTCGGGAACACATTTCGATGAACTGAGCTTCATCAGTTCTGCCGGTACTTGGTCGCCCGATGGCACGCGTTTCGCCTTCGTAGTATTTGACGCTGGTGACCAGGATCTGCGCATCGTGAACGCGCAGTCCGGCAAGGAAGAGCGCCGCATCAAAATTTCCGGAGTCACCGCGATGTCCGATCCTGCCTGGAGTCCGGACGGTAGCCGCATTGCACTCAATGGCCTCAAAGGTGGGATTTCCGATCTCTATGTTTATGACCTGAACACCAATCAGGCGCAACAGTTGACGAACGACCGCGAAGCGCAGATTCAACCGGCGTGGAGTCCGGACGGTTCGCTGCTCGCCTTTGCCACCGACGCCGGCACGGAAACCGATTTTACGACGCTCCGCTACGGTGATATGCGGCTCGCCATCATCGATGTGGCGACGCGCGCCGTCCGACTCTTGCCCCGGTTGGGAGCGCGCAAGCACATCAATCCGCAATTCACGCCCGATGGACGGGCGCTCATTTTCGTTTCCGATGTGGATGGGGTGAGCGACATCTACCGCATGTCCCTTGGAGCCGGGGGGGTGCAGCGGATCACGCGGGTAGCCACCGGCATTTCCGGCATTACAGGATTGTCTCCTGCCATTTCTGTTGCACGCAACAGTGGCACGTTGCTGTTCTCGGTGTTCAACGATCAGGGATTCAGCATTCGTGCGCTGGACCCTGATCAACGTGCGCAAGAGCCGGTGTTCGTCCAGAGTACCCAGAATCTCGGCATGCTCCCGCCCGCACCGACTGCCGTCAGTGCAGTGGCCACCTACCTCGACGATGCATCCGCCGGCCTGCCTGCCTCGATCAATACACGCACCGTCCCATACAACGCCAATATCAAGCTGGACTTCGTCGGAGGCGCACAGTTGGGAGTGACCGGTGGAGGTGTGTTCGGCAATGGGGTCGTCGGCGGTGTGTCTCTGGGTTTTTCCGACGAACTTGGCAACAAGATCGTTCAAGGCGTTGTGAATGCCCAGGGTGAACTGAAGGATCTAGGCGGCCAAATGCTGTACCTGAATCGCACCCGACGCATCAACTGGGGCATACAGGGATATCACGTGCCGCAGATCGGTGGGTTCTCCACGTATGGCACCACGACCATCACCTCAGACGGCAACGACTTTGACGCGTTGGTCTATACGCGCCAGCTGCAACGGCAATACTTCCAGAACCTGCAGTTGATCGGCCAATATCCGTTGTCCAACACGAGGCGTCTGGAGTTCTCCGTGGGAGGCCAGCGTGTTGCCTTCGGTCGGCAGGTTGATTCCATCTATTCCGTGGGGAACCAGGTGGTGCGGGAAGCACGCACATCCTTGCCAGGTGCCGACGCCGTCACGTTCGGCACGGCGACGGCCGCGTTCGTCGGCGACTATTCATTTTTCGGATTCACGTCACCGGTGGCCGGAGGTCGCTACCGTTTCGAAGTGTCACCAAGCATTGGATCGCTGTCGTATACCAGCGCCATTGCGGATTACCGACGGTACCTTTTGCTACGGCAAGTCACGTTTGCCGTACGCGGACTTCATTTTGGGCGCTACGGTGGCGATGCCTCGAGCGATCGCATTCAGCCGTTGTATCTCGGACAGCCCGCCCTGCTTCGTGGTTATGACGCGAATTCCTTCGATCCCCAGGAGTGCAGCGGCGTGGGGAGCAGCGGCGATTGTCCCGAGTTCGGACGACTCACCGGCACGAGACTGGGCGTGTTCAATGCGGAATTGCGAATCCCGTTACTCGGAAGCCGGCAGTTCGGACTGATTCCGTTTTCGCTCTTGCCTGTCGAAGTGGCGCCGTTCGTCTATGCCGGGGTGGCGTGGAGTGCGGGCGACGCAGTGGATTTCCGTTTCTCCCGAACGGCAACCACGCGCGTTCCGGTGGTCAGTACCGGCGTGTCGGTACGCACCAGCCTGTTCGGGTATGCTATCGCTGAATTCTACTGGGCCAAACCGTTCCAACGTCCGCAAAAGGGCACGGTGTTCGGATTCCAGTTGCAACCCGGGTGGTAGCGCCGTGTCCGATGTGAAGGCACCGCTGACGTTGCGCGACTATCCTGCACTGTTTCGGCAGGCCATCAACGTGTGGTTCAACTTCGAGGCATCACGATATGGTGCCGCCATCGCGTACTACACACTGTTCGCCATGGCGCCCGTGCTGGTGGTGATAATTGCCGTATCCGGATTGGTCTTCGGAGAAAAAGCTGTTCGAGGCGAACTGGTAGGGCAGATTTCGCAAATGATCGGGCACGACGGTGCGGTGGCGGTGCAGTCGTTACTGGCGCATGCCTCAGAGCCGCGAGAAGGGATCTTCGCAACCATCGTTGGAACGCTGGCATTGCTGCTGGCCACCACCGGTGCTTTTCTCGAATTGCAGGCGGCATTGAATCGCATCTGGAACGTGGAGACCGATCCAAGCTCCGGATTCAGCGTTCGCAGTCTGCTGCGACGTCGCATACGATCATTGAGCATGGTGGTGTCCATCGGATTTCTGCTCACGGTGTCGCTGGCAGTGAATGCTGCTGTGAGCGCCGCCGTGAAATACTTTGGCCGGTTCGCTCCAGCCTGGCCGGTGACCATTGTCGTGGTCAATCAGGTGGTGTCCATCGGCATCACCACGCTGCTCTTTGCGATTGTGTATCGTGTGCTGCCCGATGTCTATCTCAAATGGAAGGACGTAGCGGTGGGTGCGTTCGTGACGGCGCTGTTGTTTGCGCTGGGTCAGCTGTTGATCGGTCTGTATCTGGGGCACAGTGCGGTCGCCACGCCATTCGGTACGGCCGGAACGATGGCTGTCATCTTGGTGTGGATCTTCTATTCCGTGCAGATCGTGCTGCTCGGAGCCCAATTCACGCATGTCTATGCCGAGCATCGCGGCGCAGTCCCGGACGTCATGCCAGGGTCCATGCGACAGCGTCCGGCGGCGCGAGCATCGGCTTACGACGCTGTCAATGGCGGCCTGCCATGACGCGCTCCATCGTGCGTTCCACGTGCAGACTCTGCTCGTCGCGTTCGATCGTGGCGAGCGCCAGCAACTGACCCTCAAGTTCGAACTGCACCGCAACCGCCGAGTGGTCTGTGGTGCCCTCCACTCGTGTCGCGTCCCAGGACTCGGCGTGTCCGACACAGCTGATGGACATGTCATAGCGGTTGCTCCAGAAGAACGGGACTGGTGCAAATCGTTCGCGCGCACCGAGGATGTCGCGCGCGGCGTGTCCCATGCGCTGTGCCACCGCCCAGTGTGCCACCGCCCAGTGTTCCACGCGAATGCGCTGGCCGCTGTACGGGTCGGGCCACCGCGCAATATGACCGGCAGCGAAGATGCCGGGCACGCTCTTCGGTGAAGCGGTTCAGCGGACATTTGGGCCGAGAGCGACCCACTCGAAATCCCGAAGAACCAGAAAACACGGGAAAATGGTCACGGCACCGCCAGCTGCGCCGACACGCGCCACAATCCGCGCGAGCTCCGTGAACGTGCGATGGGTGAGGACGACTACCGGCACGAAGCTTGCCCCCACGCGGCTGCATGTCGGGCGCCATCTCCGATGGTGCATTGATGCCGGCGTGGGGTACCGACAACTTGGCTGATCCGGTGCGTTCCGGTGCTCATCGCCCTGCACAACACCGATCACATCGAGCTGCGCACGAATTCGAAGCACGGGAGTTCACAATGCCTCACACAAGTAGACGTACTTTTCTGTTTACAGCCGCGCCGCTCGCATTCTTCCCGAGCACCGCACTTGCCGTACTGAACGCCTGCTCCGGAGATGCAGCCATGACCAACGAAACTGAAGGTACGCGAGAGGCTGGGCAGGTTGCCGTAGCCAAGCTTGACACGCCGCACGAGGAGTGGAAGCGGCTGCTCAGCGAAGGTCAGTACGATGTGCTGTTCAACGAAGCGACCGAGCGGGCAGGCAGCAGCCCTCTGGATAGCGAGAAGCGGACGGGCATTTTTGTGTGCGCGGCCTGCTACCTTCCGCTGTTCGAGTCGGGCGCGAAGTTCAACAGCGGAACAGGATGGCCGAGCTTCTATCAGCCCATTGTCGGGCATGTGGAAACCAAACGGGACTTCAAGCTCATCTGGCCACGCACCGAGTATCATTGCGCACGTTGTGGCGGACATCAGGGGCACATTTTCTCCGACGGCCCGAAGCCCACCGGCAAGCGCTACTGCAACAACGGCGTTGCGTTGCGATTCGTTTCGGCAAACGAGAAAATTCCGGAATTGAGAGGCTGACATATGCGACTGCCTCTGGTTCCATTCGCACTCGCGCTCGCGGTGGTCAGCTGCGGCCCGAGCGACGAGCCCCCGCGTGCGGACCGTGCGCCGACCAATGAGATGAACGGCAGTGTAACAGTCGATACCGCAGTTTTCGCCGGCGGGTGCTTTTGGTGCATGGAACCGCCGTATGACAAGCTCGATGGCGTGCTCTCCACCACCAGCGGCTACACCTCAGGTTCGGTGGTGAACCCGACGTACGAACAGGTTTCGGCGGGCAGCACAGGACACACCGAAGCGATGCGAGTCGTCTTCGATCCGGCGCGTGTCACCTACGCTCGTCTGCTGCACGTGTTCTGGCGCAACATCGACCCGTTCGCACGTAACCAGCAATTCTGCGACCGCGGCAGTCAATATCGAAGCGGTATTTATCCGCGCAACGCGTTGCAGAAGGCCGCTGCCGAGGCGTCGCTACGCACAGTCGCGGCGCGTTTCTCGAAGCCAATCGCTACCGAGATCGTGGCGGCGACACCATTTTACGTCGCCGAGGACTATCACCAGGACTATTACACGAAGAATCCGGTGCGATACAAGTACTATCGGTCCAGCTGCGGGCGCGATGGACGGCTCGCGGAAATCTGGGGAGACGAAGCAGGCAAATGACATCGTCGCATCACCGTCGGCTGGTTCTGCTGGGCGGAGGCCACGCGCACATCGAGGTGTTGCGGCAGGCCGCACGGCGTCGATTTGCGGGCGGCGAGATACGGGTGATCTCGCCGTCGGCGCATTCGTACTACACGGGCATGATTCCGGGTTTTGTACGCGGCTCCTATTCGGAGCCGGCGCTGGCGATCGATGTCGACTGGCTCGCGCGCGCGGCGGGGGGGACGTTCCAGGAGGGATGTGCAGCGACTGTGGCTGCCGATGGGCGTTCAGTCACGCTCGCGAACGGTGACATGCTCGAGTGCGATCTGGTGTCGGCCGATGTGGGGAGTGAGCCGTCCGGCCTGCGCGACGTCCCCGGTGCCGCCGACCACTCCTTCACGGCGCGTCCGATCCATCGCTCGAGGGCCCTTGTCCAGGCAATCGAGCACGCCATGGTGCGTGCTGGCGAGCGTGGCGCCTCCACCGACGCCGTTGCCATAGTCGGCGGCGGTGCCGGTGCGGTGGAGATTGCGTTCGCCATCCGCGCTCGCGCCGAAGCCGCAGGCGTATCATTCCCGTTGACTCTGATCGAAGCGAAACCAGACTTGCTACCCGAGTTCGAATCCGCGCTGCGGCGAACGGCGGGCCGAGTGTTGCGGAGCCGATCGATTGATGTACTCACCAATGCGAAGGCGACATCGGTCACTGCGGAGGAGGTGCGACTCGACGATGGACGCAGCGTGCCGTCGACAGTGACCGTTTGGCTTGGAGGGGCGGCACCGGTCGGGCTCACGAGCAGCAGCGGTTTGCCGAAAGACGCACACGGCTTTTGGGAGGTCGATTCGACCTTGCGCTCGATTGGCGGCGCTCCCGTGTGGGGGGCAGGCGATTGCGTGGCATTGCGAGACTTCCCGTGGGTGCCCAAGGCGGGTGTGTACGCGGTTCGCCAAGGGCCGGTGCTCGCAGAGAATCTGAGAGCGGCCGTGGCGGGCGACACACATCGCGCCGCGGCGATCTATCAGCCGCAGCGAAGTTATCTCTCCATTCTCGACACTGCCGATGGGAGCGCTATCATGCGATGGAAGGGTCACGTGTTTCGCGGCCGCGTGGCGCTCTGGCTCAAGTGGTATATCGACTCGCGTTTCGTGAACCGCTATCGACAGGGTTGAAGCCGGTCATCGTCTTCAGCACCTCGCCGAATTCTCGCATTCTTCCGCCGAACGGCCATGCAAACATCCGGGTTCGACGTCCAGGTCCTCGTGTCTCGTCTTACGGAGAAGCTGTACCAGATGCTCTCCGCACTTCCCATGCTGCTGATTGCGCTGGTGCTGGTATGGGCGTCATGGATGGTGGGAGGATGGCTGTCCCGGCGTGCCCTGTTCAACCGACTGGTGTCACGGAATCCGTTCCTGCGAGACTTGGCCCAAACCACCACGCGGTGGATCGCGCTGATCGTCGGCCTGGTGATTGCGCTCGACCTGATGAACGCCACGGCCGTCGTGAGCGCGATACTGGGAACGGCCGGCGTGGTCGGGATCGCACTCGGCTTCGCGTTCAAATCCACCCTCGAGAATTACCTGGCCGGCGTCCTCATGAGTCTCCGTCAGCCGTTCGCGCCCAACGACGACGTGGTCATTGACGGACATCGCGGCTCCGTCATTTCACTGACCTCTCGCGCCACGATCCTCATGACCCTGGATGGCAATCACCTGCGTCTGCCGAATGCGCTGGTGTTCAGCAGCGTCATGTTGAACTACACCCGCAATCCCAGCCGCCGGCTGGAATTCGACGTGGGTGTCGGCGTACAGGAAGATCTCCTGGAAGCGATGTCGTTGGGCACGCAAAAGCTCACCGAGCTTGATGGCGTGATGCTCACACCGCCACCGCGCGCATTCATTCAATCGTTAGCGGACTCCAACGTGCAGATCCGCTACTTCGCGTGGGTGGATCAGCGCACGCACGACTTCCTCTCCGTGCGTAGTGAAGCCATTCGCACGGTGAAGCTGGCGCTCGAAACGGCCGATATGGATATGCCCGAGCCCATCTACCGGTTGCAGATTTCGCCGTCACTCACGCGCGAGGTAGCCGACCTTACGGTGCCGAGGGTGTCGACCGCGCCCAAGTCCATGGCAACGTCCACTGAGCCATCCAAATCGGCGCCCGCGGGAAAAGCAAAAGCAGTGGTGGACACCTCGAGGAATACAGACCTCGACGATCAGATTGCGCACGAGCGCCGCAAGCACGACGCTGAGGATCTGCTGGATCCGTCGGCGCCCAAGGAGATGTAGCGAGCATCACGACGCGGTCTGAGCGTTGCGCCGCTATTCCAGATCGGCGTCGCTTGCTCCCGACGAAGACCCTTCATTGATGAGCTGCTCGCGGTACTCGTGGAGCTCCGCCACTCGCTTCGCGTCCACCGTGGGCGGCTCGAGATCGAGGTCCTCGAAGG
This sequence comes from Gemmatimonadales bacterium, assembly GCA_038210005.1. GTDB lineage: Bacteria > Gemmatimonadota > Gemmatimonadetes > Gemmatimonadales > Gemmatimonadaceae > Gemmatimonas. Next base: position 8,938 of record JBBQXC010000067.1, on the reverse strand, counting down.
TGTCAAGGATGATCTCCGAAATGATCAGCCGAGCGTTCTGCTTGTCGTCGGCCGGCACGATGTACCACGGCGAGTTCTTCGTGCTCGTGGCGCTGAGACACTCGCCATAGGCGTGCATGTACTCGTTCCAGAAGCCGCGCTCGGTGAGGTCGGCGGCACCGAACTTCCAGTTCTTGTCCGGCTCGTCGATGCGGTCGATGAAGCGTTGGCGTTGCTCCTCTTTCGAGAGATGCAGGAAGAACTTGACGATCTTCGTACCGCAGCCGTCGAGGTGCCGCTCGAGATCGGTGATGGAGCGGAAGCGCTCGGTCCAGATAGCGCCGTTGTGGCGCGTGGCGTCCGGCAGTCCCTGCGCGCGCAGCAGCGCCGGATGCACGCGCACCACCAGTACTTCCTCGTAGTACGACCGGTTGAAAATGCCGATGCGGCCCCGCTCCGGCAGGTTGCGCGTGGTGCGCCAGAGAAAGTCGTGCTCCAGCTCGGTAGCGCTGGGGTGCTGGAAGCTGAACACTTGGCACCCCTGCGGGTTCACACCGGACATCACGTGGCGGATGGCGCCGTCCTTGCCGGCCGCGTCCATGGCTTGGAAGATCAGCAGCAGGGCGCGGCTGTTGTCGGCGTAGAGCAGCACCTGATGGCGACTGAGATCTTCCACCTGCGCCGCGAGCCGATCCTCGTAATCCGCCTTCGAGTCGTACAGCCGGTCGACCAACGTGGACCACGCCGTAAGGTCCACCGTGTCACCCTCGCGAACGCGAAAGACACTGGATTTGAGCTTCATCGCCGCCGTGCCGTTGCGCATGATGGAGGGGAGCCTGAATCAGCATGTAGCGTCGGGCACTGCAATCACAAGCAAAAGCGATGCCCAGGGGGGGTGTTCTGTGTGAGCGTCGCCGGCTGAACGACCGTCTCAGCAGCAGGCAGCTTTTGAGTTGACGATCGTGGTCCGCGCCTTGCGTACTCGGCCGGTATGTCACGTCTGCTGTCATGCTGGTCGCGACGGAGTCTTCGCGGGTTGCTGAGGACCGCCGCGTCGATCGTCGTCCTTGGTGTTCCGTTGGTGGCATCTGCCCAGCGGGATAGCGAAAAGGAGCAACGAGTGGAGGTCCGCGATCTCAAACTCCGGGGCGTCCGGTCGGTGGATGCTGGCGAGCTCAGGAGAAGCCTTGCCACGCAACCGAGCGCGTGTCGCAGCCTGCTGCTTCGTCCCTTCTGTCTTCTCACGAAGTCGCGCTACGTATTCGAGCGGCGCGAACTCGAGCGCGCGGAACTCGAGCGCGATGTGCTGCGAACGCTGGTGTTCTACTTCAAGCGCGGCTATCGCGACGCCGAGGTGGATACGAGCATCACTGCGGTGGGAGACAACGCGGTGCGCGTAATGCTGACCGTGCGAGAAGGGCCACCGACGCTGCTTACGGCTTCGATTGTCGATGACAGCGCAAGGGTGGTCCCGTCACTCGACAGCGCCCGCGAGCTGCGCCCCCGCACCGGCGAGCTGCTCAACCTGCTCGCCATCGATTCAACCGTGATCAGGCTGCGCGAGCGGCTGTGGGAGCGCGGCTTCGCCGATGCCGATATCCGCGCGACGACCACGGTCGACTCGGCGGCGAACACCGGTACGCTGCGCATCGATGTGGACCCGCGCCGCACGATCACGATCGGACACATTGCGGTCGAGGGTGAGGAGCGCATCTCGGAGTCGACCATCCGGCGATCGTTGTTCGTGGCACCAGGCGATGTTTTCCGTCTCTCGTCCATCGGCCGCAGCCAGCGCGCCCTGTACGAATCGTCGCTCTTCCGCAGCGCACGGATCGACACACTGCCACGCCCGAACGGTCACGCGGATACGGTGATGGCACTGGTGGTCCATGTGAAAGAAGCGCCTCAGCGCGAGGCGCGAACCAGCGTCGGCTTTACCACTGCCGATTTCGTTCAGGCGGAGGGACGCTTCACACACAATTATCTCTTCAACGGTCCGCGACGATTCGACTTGTCGCTGACCGTCGGCAACCTCCTCGCTCAACAGCTCACGAAAAGCGCATTCTTCGTGGACTTCACGAACATCGCGCGCGACGACGACAATCTCGGACGGTATTACGCGCCGACCTACCAGGCGAGTGCGGATCTTCGGCAGCGCTGGTTCGGCTCGGCGCGCAATACCCTCGGCGCCGGGATGTTCACGCATCGGCGCAGCTCACCCGGCGTGTTTGTCGACCGGGGCTACGGTGCGAGTGCAAGTTTCACGCGGGAGCTCGCAGCGCGTACGCCGCTCTCCGCCATTTACCGGTTCGAGATCAGTCGGGTGGAAGCCGGCGACGTATACTTCTGCGTGAACTTCGGTGTGTGTGACGGGCTCACCATCTCGGCGCTGCGCGGCGGACAGCGCCTCTCGCCTCTGGCAACGACCCTCCTGTACGATCGCACCAATGCACCGTTCTCTCCAACGCGGGGTCTTCGTGCCAGCGCCGAAGCGGAACACGCCTCCAGTTTCACCGCGTCGAATTTTCGTTACAACCGCGCTGTGGCAGAGATTGCGGGCTTCTATCCGCTGAAATTTCGAGGCACGATCGGGGCAGCGCGCCTCCGTGCCGGCTGGGTGGGGCCGCTGTCGAGTACCGCCGACGCGGTGGGGATCCTCACCAACGGAAACGACCTGACGTCTTCGCAGATCCTGCATCCCCGCAAGCGCTTCTACGCCGGCGGTTCGCAAAGCGTACGAGGTTTCGGCGAGAACCAGCTTGGCCCGCGCGTTCTCACCATCGATCCGGATGTGCTCCGTGGCCGAACCGTCACCGATGGTGCCGTGTCGTACGCCTGCGCGCCGAGCGTGCCGATCACGCAGTGCAGCGTGAACGCACCGCATCTGCGGGACCGGGACTTTCAGGTACGTCCACTCGGCGGGACCACCCTTCTCGAGGGAAGTGTCGAATTGCGTATTCCGGTATGGGGCGCGCTGGTGGGCGCCGTATTCGTCGATGGTGCAATACTTGGTGAGGCATCACTCGGTTCGATCACCACCGGCAGTGCGGCAGTCACCCCCGGCTTCGGTGTACGGTACGAGTCCCCAGTCGGCCCTATTCGTGTAGATCTCGGCCTGCGCCCAACCCTGCGCCGCGCGATTCCGGTCATTTCGCAGGTCACCGACAGTACCGGGCAACGAACGCTCGTCAGGCTGGGCGCTGCGACTGAGTGCGAAGCCGGCGCTAGCGGATGCCGGACCTTTCCCGATCCTGAAGAGCGAAAGAGCACGTTTCGACGAATCGTGAATCGTCTCACGCTGCACCTCAGCATCGGTCAGGCATTCTGATCGCAGCCACTGCCTCACGCGGCTGGTCGCGCGCCGGGACGATCGTGCTGGGTGCCGTCGCGTTCGTGCTCGTGCTGGCTGCCGCAACGGTCTTCACGGTGTCCAATACCGATTGGGGACGCGACCAACTGCGCACGCGTGTCGTCGCGGCGCTGGACGGCGCCGCGAATGGCACCGTGCGGATCGGACGGATCAGCGGTAATTTGCTCAGCGGACTCACCCTGCACGACGTGGTCATCACCGACAGTGCCGGGGCGCCGTTCCTTGCCGCGCGCGAAGTCCACGCCGACTACGGATTGCGGGCGCTGATCGGCAAACGCATCGCACTCAGCGATGTCCGGGTGGTGGAGCCGGTGGTGGTACTCGACCGCTATGCAGACGGTCGCTGGAACTACGAACGTATCTTCCCGAGCGATACGACGCAGCCGCGTGACACGACTGCCGGCTTTGCGGACTGGATCGTGCTCGAGGACGTGTATCTCACCAACGGTAAACTCGTGGTGCGCACGCCGTGGCGTCCGGACACCACGCTGCGCGGGGCGCAGCGCGACAGCGCCATCGCGCGCGCGCTCGCCGGTGAGGGACGGACGGTCGTCGTGCGCACCGGCGGTGATGCGGGGGCGATGCAGCAGGTGCAGGAGTTCCGGGACATCACCGCGCGGCTGCCGCTCGTGCGCGTAGCGCATCCGGATTTTCCTGGCCGATTGATCCGCGCCGACAGTTTGCGCATGAAAGCGTTTGCCTTCGCGCCGCCCGCCGCGGAAGTGCGCCAGCTGAGCGGCAGCTTCGAACTCGACGGCGATTCGCTCTGGTTCTCGCAGATCGCGCTGCAACTCCCCGACTCCCGCGCGCAGCTCACCGGACGCTACGATTTCGCGAGCGGTGACCTCGTGCTGAGCACGGTCGCACGCCCCGTCGCGCTGAGCGACGTGCGCTTCCTCTACCCGGCGCTTCCGGATAGCGGGACCGCGAGCTTCGACCTTGTACTCGACTGGACGGGGACCTCACAGCACTACGTGGTGCGCGACATGGAGCTGCACATCGGTGGTAACCATGTGCAGGGCGACCTGGGGATATCACTGGGCGATACCCTGTTCCTGCACGACACGTCGCTGGAGTTCGATCACCTCTCCACGCGACTCATCGAGCGGTTGGTCGAGGGGCTCGATGTTCCGCGCCATGGACTGCTCTCCGGTCGCGTCGTGGCCGAGGGACCGCTCGCCGCCATGATCATCGACGGCGATGTCACGTTCGACGATGAGCGCTCCGGACGCAGCCGCCTGCTCGCTGTGGGCGAGCTGGGCACGTTCGACGGCGTGGTTCGCGCACGCGACCTTCGTGTGCGTGTGGCTCCGATGCAGATGGATCTGGCGCGCATCGCCATGTCATCGTGGCCGCTGGGCGGGGTCGTGAACGGCAATATCACGCTCAACGGACGCACCGACGAGATGCTTCGAGCCAGTGGCGTGACGCTGGCGCACAGCCATGGCGCGGAACGGTCGGTTCTCGTCGGCAGCGGCGCGATACGGACGGCCGATGCCGCACGAGGGACACTGACCGTGCTCGAAGCGCGTCTCACGGCACGTCCGCTGTCGCTCCTGAGTGTGGGACGCTTTGCACCGGCGGCGGAACTGCGGGGGAGTGTGTCGGGACCGATTACGGTTACCGGGCCACTTTCCGACCTGCTCATCAACAGCACCCTGCGCACCTCCGACGGTGTCACGGTGAGCGCGACGGGGCGGATCGACGTGGCAAGCGCGGAGATCGGGTACGCCCTCGACATCACCACACACCTCTTCAACGCGAACGAGCTCTTCGCCAAGGCACCGGTGACTTCTGTGAACGCCGAGGTGGCAGCGCGCGGCCGCGGCTCCGACCCCGAGACCATGCGCGGCGATTTTTCCGCGGTCGTGGCTACCTCGAGCGTGGACACTTTCGCAGTCGATTCGTCGCGCCTCCGACTGCGCGTGAGCGGCGGGATGGCGACGCTTGATACACTCAGTGTCCGAGCACCGGGTGCAGTGTTCGACGCAACCGGCACGTTCGGCGTAAGCAAGCACGCCGAGGGACGGCTGACATATCGAGCGCACGTCGATTCGCTGTCGAAGCTCGCGCGCTACTTCCCCCGCGATACGGGCCGTACGGTGCCCCGTCCGCTCACTACTGCGGAGCGACTCGCACAGGCGCGTGCCGACTCGGCGCGCATTGCGCGACCACTCGCCGTGGCGCGGGCCGCCGGGGTGGAGCCGCCGGCCCAACCGCTACACATCGACACCATGGCGCCCATCCGGAAAGACGCCTTGGCGGGATCGCTGCTGGCACGCGGAGAAATCGTGGGCGGGCTGTTCGGATTCGACCTGCGCGGCACGCTAGCCGCCGACAACATTCTCGCACTCGGCAACGGTCTCGCGCGGGCGAGGGCGGACTACACGTGGACGCGCGCCCTCACCGATTCCGGACGCATGCAGGTGAGCGTGTCTGCCGACTCCGTGATGGCCGCGGGCTTCGCGCTGGACAGTATGACGGCGCGGCTGAGCTATCTCAAACCCGGCGGAACCGCGCAGGTCGCGGTCTTCCAGACGTCGGCGCGTGATTACGCGGTTGGCGCAGACTATGCCATCTATCCTGATCGCCGCGAGCTGCGCTTCAATGACTTGCGCATGCGCTTCGACACCACGCTATGGGTTGCGACGAACGCTGGGGCGATACGCTGGGGGCAGCCAGGCATCGAGGTCGACAGCGTGGACTTGCGTAACGGTAGCGGGGGTCGCGTCTTTGCGGACGGGCGCGTGCCGTCGGAAGGGCGCGCCGACCTGCGGCTGATTGTGCAGCACTTTCAGGTGGCCGACCTGATGGGGCTGTTGCAGAGCGACCTCGAGGCAAGAGGACTCCTCTCGCTCAACACGCGCATTCAGGGGTCGAGCCGCGCGCCCACGATCGAGGGACGGCTGGGCATCTCGGATGCCACGTACGGCGGCGTGGATGTCCCTGTATTGCAAAGCACGTTCCGGTACGCCGATCAGCGGTTGACGACCGACGCGCAGCTCCGCGACCCTCGGCACAGCGACGGTACCGGGCGCACGCTGGCTGAGGCTACCGCGCGGTTGCCGCTCAATCTTGCCTTCAGCGACGTTACCGGATCGCGGGTGCTCGATGCACAGGCGTCGGGCACACTGCGTGCTGACAGCCTGCCGCTCGATCTTCTGTCACGTTTCACCGACGTGGTGGCGAACATGCATGGTTTCGCGGTGGGCGAAGCGACCATGTCGGGGTCGATGCGTGATCCCACCGTCGTTGGTGATCTCGCGATCGCGGATGCCCGCACGGATGTGGTACCGCTCGGTGTCTCGATGGAGCGGATCAACGGCCACGTGCGTTTCACGGGTGATTCGGTGATTGTCGACTCGCTCACGGCCATCAGCGGTGGTCGCATCAGCCTCGCCGGCGGCGTGGGTATCAGCGATCTGGCGGCACCTTCGTTCGACCTGCGGCTTCAAGCCGACAATGCGCGCGTGCTGAACAACGACCAAGGGCGAGCGAACGCCGATGCCGACATCACGATCGTCGGCCCGTTCAGCGATGTGCTGGTGGAGGGAAAAGCGCGTATCCGGGAAGGAATCTTCTACATCCCCAAGCCCGACAACCGACAAGTCATCAACGCTGGTGATCCTGCCGTCTTTGCCGTGATCGACACTACCAATATGGTCGAGCGCGAACTGCTTCCGCGGCAATCGGCTTTGCTGGACAATCTTCGCATGAACCTCGGTCTCGACGTCGACCGCGACACGTGGGTGCGGTCGAAGGAAGCGAACATCGAGATCTACAGCGACGGAACGCTGCGCATCAGTGTGGATCGTCGTCGGCAGGCGCTCACGCTCGACGGCGTGGTGAACACCGATCGGGGCGAATACGAATTCCTCAGCAAGCGATTCCAGGTCAAGCAGGGAGCCGTGCGCTTCATCGGCACGCAGGAGCTGAACCCGTTGCTGCAGATCACCGGGGAGTACCACGTGCAGCAGGCATCGCAGCAGGCGCTGAACATCCGCATCCTGATCGGTGGTACGTTGATGTCGCCGCGGCTCACGCTCGAGAGCGATGCGCAGCCGCCGATCTCCCAGAGCGATCTGCTCAGCTATCTCGCCTTCGGCAGCGAATCCGGATCATTGCTGCAGTTCGGCGGCTCCAGTCTCTCCGGTGGAACAGCCGGCGGCGGTCTCGTCGGCACGAGCGCGGCGCTCGCCACGCGACAGCTTACCGGTGTGGCACTCGGCGTCGCCGTGAACGAACTCGAAGGCCAGGCGGCGCGATCACTCGGTGCAGATGTCTTCAACATCACGCCAGCCAACCTTCCTCCGGAACTGGCGAGCGGAAACTTCGGTGCACTGTCCACGTTCCTGAAGGGCACGCAACTCGAGTTCGGGAAATACTTGACCACGAGCACATTCGTTGGACTGCAGCTGCAACCGACCACGACACCGGGCTTTCGGTTGGAACACCGCTTCGGCCGCGCGCGTGGGCTGAGCGTGGAATCAACGTTCCAGCCGCGCTTCTTTCTTCCCGATCCGTCGCTCTCCGAACAGGAGATTACGAAAGCCAACGCGTTCGGCCTGTTCCTGATTCGGCGCTGGCGGTTCTGAGGTGTCTCCTGACTGGGGAGAGTTTCTCGCTCGATTCACGAATCAGGATGGTGACGAAGTGCCACGCGTCGTCCGGCACGGGCGGTTGGATGGCCTCAGTGGTGCGGCCGAAGGCGGATTCGCTGCCGACATTGCCGGTCACGGCGAGCATCACGCGCACCAGCGGAAAGAGCGACAGGGAAAAGTAGTAGGCCATATTCGCCTCCTCGCCGGAGAGATCGTCGGCGCGCGCATTGCGAAGCGCACACGCGCCGACCGCCACATCTCACGCACGAACGTCCGCACCGTCGCGGTGGTGGAGAGGATCGCCTCCTCGACGACCTCGCGATCAGCGCCCGTCCTTCTGCACTGGGATCAGCGAATCGCTCACTGCTCCCTGCTGAGCCATACCATGCATGTAGAGTCCAGTCGCACGCAGGTACACTACCTCGCGCGCCATGGTGGTCTCGTTGGCCGCGCTCAGGCTCCACGCGGTGCGCACCGAGGAGAGGTCGCTCGGCATTGCCTCGAGCACGCCAGCGACGGAGATGGTCTGCCCGACACGCAGATTCGCGAGGTTTGCCATGCCGGAGTCGGCGACGACGAACAGCGGCTGTCTCGGGTTCGGCCCCACCCAGAACGTGTTATTCCCGACCAGTAGTGTCCCAACGTTTCACGTCGGAGCGGTGTAAGTGGTTGATGGGCGTGGTCAACGGGGTCGTTTCGTCTGGTCTCGATTTGAACGGCGAGGCGATGCAGGTCGGTCGGTTGCGCTGAGGCGCGCGGGACCGTCGTGCGCCGAAGAACCGCACCACACCTGAATGGTGGTTCGGCGCGCCCCGGTCCGCCGGCGCGATGCCCATCTCAATCCGTGTTTCTTTGCGGTCCTCCGCGTCCTCCGCGTCCTTCGCGTGAACCAGTTGGCTGTCCGAGAGATCCGCCGCCGCCGCACGCACCGCGATTGACGCGAAGGGCGCGAAGATCGCGAAGGCACGCGAAGGCACGCGAAGAACAG